>DASXAP010000063.1:0-2071 GCA_036406655.1 Xanthobacteraceae bacterium
CGAAGACCCCCGCGGTCACCGGAAAGTGCATCTTCAGGTGCTTGACCTCGATCAGCACATCGTCGGCCGGCTCATGCCGGATGCTCTCGACCGTGGTCATGCCGCGCGCTCCTTTGCCCGTGAGAGCAGCGCCTCGGCCGCAAAGCAGGCCGACAGGTGGCCCGCCCCGACCGGGTGCAATGGCGGTGTCTCCGCCGCGCATCTCGGCATGGCGAAGCGGCATCGCTCTCTAAAGGCGCACCCCTCCGGCAATTGCAGCAAATCCGGCGGCTGGCCGTCGACCGGGTCGAGCTTGTCGGTTCTCGGCAGGTCGAGCCGCGGGACGGAGTTCAGCAGCCCCAAAGTGTAGGGGTGGCCGGGTTTCCGGTAGATGTCTCGGGCGGTTCCCCGCTCGATGATCTTGCCGGCATACATGATGTTGACCCGGTCGGCGTAGCGAGCCACGACACCCAGATTGTGCGTGATGATCAGCAAGGAGACCCCGTACTCCTTGCTGAGATTTTTCATCAAATCGAGGATTTGGGCCTGAATGGTAACATCCAGCGCGGTGGTCGGTTCGTCGGCGATGATCAGCTTGGGGCTGCAGCTGAGCGCGATTGCGATCATCACCCGCTGCAGCATGCCGCCGCTGAAGTGGTGCGGAAACTGCTTCAGCCGGCGCTCGGGGTCCGGGATCCCGACCTGCTCGAGCCGCCGCACCGCCTCCCGGCGCGCATCCGCCTTGCTCATGCGAAGGTGGAGCTCGAGCGATTCGGTCAGCTGCCGCCCGATCGAGAGGACCGGATTGAGGGAGCTCATCGGCTCCTGATAGACCATCGCAATCTGCCTGCCGCGGACGCGCCTGATCTCGGCATCGGACAGCTTGAGCAGGTCCTGGCCTTCGAAGATGACTTCCCCGCCCACGGTCTTGCCCGGCGGGTTCGGAACGAGGCGCATGATCGACAGGGCGCTCACACTCTTGCCGCAGCCGCTTTCGCCGACGAGACCGAGCGTTTCCCCCTCTTCGAGCGCGTAGGAGACGCCATCGACCGCCTTCACCACGCCGGTCGGGGTGAAGAAATGGGTCCGCAGATTTCTAACCTCGAGCAGCGTAGCCATGCAGGCGCCTTTTACGGTGAAACACCAGGGTCGCAGCTGGGCGGGCGGGCGCGGGGCCGGGGTCTACCAGGTTCCTCTGAGCCGCGGGTCAAGCACGTCCCGCAGGGCGTCGCCCAGCAGGTTCCAGGCCAGCACGACGATAGCTATCGCCAAGCCCGGAAACACCCCGAGCCAAGGGGCGACGTTCACGTAGGTCTGAGCGGCCCCGTTCAACATGCCTCCCCAGGACGGAACGTCGGGAGGGACGCCGATGCCGAGAAAGCTGAGGGTGGCCTCGGCGACGATCGCGGTACCGAGAAACAAGGTGACGAGCACGATGTAGAGCGCCAGGCAATTGGGGATCATATAGCGGAAGATGATGCGCGCGTGGCCGGCGCCGATCGCCTTGGCCGACAGCACGTAGCCCATTTCCTTGACCGCCAGCGCCTGGGAGCGCAGCACCCGCGCGGTGCTCGGGATAAAGGCAATACTGAGAGCGATGACGACGTTGTTCAAGGACGCCCCCAGCGCAGCCATGATGGCAATCGCCAGAATGAGCGCCGGGAAGGCCATCAAGGTATCGATGATGCGCTGGATGATCAGGTCGGTCTTGCCGCCGAAATGGACACTGGTCACGCCCACCATCATGCCGATGCTGGCCCCGATGAACGCGCTGAGCAGCCCGGCATAAAGGGAAACCCTCGCGCCGTATACCAGCCTGCTGAACACGTCGCGACCCACCTGGTCGCCGCCGAGCCAGTACTGCGATCCGGGAGGGGCATAGACAAGAGCCGCATTTGTCGCATTGGGGTCGTGCGTCGCAATAAACGGGGCAAAGACAGCGACGACGATCAGCAGCAGAGCGACGACAGCGCCAAAGGCGCCCAACGGTTTTTTCCTGACAAAGCGGCTCAGATTCTGCCAGACGGGGCCGCCGCTCGGCAGCAAGCGCCGGATCGGTATACCCGGGGATGACGTTATGGTGCTCTGATCC
>DASXAP010000064.1:0-2590 GCA_036406655.1 Xanthobacteraceae bacterium
CACGAGATCGGTGGTGCGGGAGTAGAGCACGCGCCAGCCGTTCTCGACGAGGCCGCGCCCGATGGCCGCCGCGAGATGGCTTTTGCCCGCGCCTTGTCCGCCGAACAGCAGCAGATTGGCGCCGGACCTGAGCCAGCTGTCGCCGGCGATCAGCGCCTTGACCTGGGCCTTCGACACCATCGGCACCAGCTCGAACTCGAAGCTGTCGATGGTCTTGCCGTCGGGCAGGCTGGAACCGGCGAGGTGGCGCGCGATGCGCCGCCGGCCCCGATCGGCCATCTCGTGCTCGGCAAGGCAGCTGAGAAAGCGCGACGCCGGCCAGCCCTCCTTGTCGGATTGCGCGGCGATGCCGGACCACATCGCCTTCATCGCCGGGAGGCGCAGCTCGGTTAGCATCAGCTCGAGGCGCGCGGCATCGATTGTGGGTGACCTGCTCATGCCACGACCTCCACGCAAGAAGCCGTGACAGGCTCGCCGTCGATGCCGGTGGGAACCGGAGTGACGCTCGCCAGCTCGTCGTAGATCGCGAGCGAGGGCATCTCGATCGTGATCTCGGGAACGGTCACAGTCTGTGGTGCGAACCGTTCGCGCAATCGGTCGAGATCGGGCAGCCGGCCGGCATCGAGATCGGCCGCGATCAGATCGGCCAGCTCCGCCTCGCAGGCGCGATCGTGAGCGAGCGCCAACAGGCCGACCATGGTGCGGCAGGCCAGCTTGTCGCCGACGCCGGCGATGAGCGCCTCGAAGGTGCGCTTGTAGGCTTCGCGCGGGAACAGCTGATCGCGATAGACGAGATTGAGTAGCGCCATCGGCTTCCGGCGCAGCGCATGAATGACGTGCCGATAGTCGACCACGTGCGCGTGCTTGTGATGATCGGGCGAGCGGCCACGCCGCAGCGTCGCCACCTCGCTTCCGCCGAGGAAGCAGACGAGGCGGTCGTCGTAGACGCGCACGGTGAGCCAGTGGCCGATGAGGCGCGAGGGCACCGTGTAGAACACGAGCTTGAGCGTGAAGCCGCCGCGCGAGGTGACGATAACGCGCGCCTCCTCGTAGTCGGCGGTGCGCCGCTCCGGCAGCTCGTCGAGCTCGGCGCGCTCGATCTCGATGCGCTTGCGGTTCCTCGCATTGCGCCGGCCGACCACCTCGTCGACGAAGCGGCGGTAGGCGTCGAGATCGGCGAAGTCGCGGGAGCCGCGCAGCAGCAGCTCGTCCTTGATCGCTCTCTTCAAGTGACCGTGCGGGCTCTCGATCGATCCGTTCTCGTGCGCGAGCCCCGGGTTGTTGCGCGTCGGCGTCATGCCGTAGTGCGCGACCAGCGCCTCGTAGCGCTTCGTCAGATCTTTCTGCGCGTCGCGGTCGAGATTGCGGAACGCTGCCGACAGGCTGTCGCTGCGATGGAGCTCAGGGACTCCGCCGAGCGCCCACAGCGCATTCTGCAAGCCCTCCGCGAGCGCCACGTAGCTCTCCCCGCCGAGCACGACGTGCGCATGCTCGAACCCGGAGAACGCGAGACGGAAGTGATAAAGCCGGTGATCGAGCGGGCTGCCGGCGATCGTCACCTCGAGCGCAGCCATGTCGGTGAAATCGGAGAGCCCCATGCGGCCAGGCGGATGCTCCTGGGAGAACATCACGTCCTGCTCGGGGCCGTGAAGCGCGCGCCACTGGCGGATGCGCCGCTCAAGGGTCCGGCGCACGCCGTCGGGCAGCTCAGGATGGCGCCGCCGCATCTCGTCGAACACGGCGATCGCGCGCAGCGCGGGCGTCTCGGCGAGCAGCGGCACGATCTCGGCCTCCCACAGGTGGGCGAGCGGATCGGGACGGCGGCGCCCGCGTGGGCTCTTCTTCTGCGACGGCAAGCACGGATCGGCCTCGATCCGGTAGCCGGTCGCGCGGGAGAACCCGGCCATCGCCGCAGCGACGGTCGGGGTGCTGGTCTGACGGGACTTCATGAACAACCTCGTCTGGCAGTCGGTGACATGGCGGCCAGGCAATGAGCGATCCTTCTCTCTCGAAGAACCGCTCTCCTCGCGCCCGGCCACTCCGACCGCCAAACCGCACCCTCCCGCCCTGTGGACAGGCTGGGGAAAAAGGGCGCGACGCTCGCGTGGACTGCCTCCGGTCGGGCTTCGCCCTCCCTCCGTCAGCCCACGCGAGCGAACCGTCTCATCCTGATTGTCGCTGGAGTCTCATCCTGATTGTCGCGCGCCACGGCTGGCCACGGTGGTACTTGAAGAACCGCACCACACCCTGCTCGCTCTGCAGCTGCGGCACGTAGACGTTGAGGTACATCCGGTCGATCCCCTCGACCGACAGCCGCACATGATCACGCAGGATATCGGCCACGCTCTGATGTGCTATCATGCCCCCGGCTCCGGTCGTGCAGGTTTTGCCCCTCGCGGGGCGTTTGACCCATGCGGTCCAACTGAGCCTGGTTCTACCAGAAGCTCGTCATCAACCGGCGGCCGGAGCCACAGCCGCCACACGCCTCGTCGGTCTGAGGCGGAGCCTCGTTAGCAATAGAAAGAACAGCCGCCCAGATCACTGTGCTCGTGAGTGCGGTCAAGCAAATCAGTACGACCCGCTGGACCCT
>DASXAP010000065.1:0-11469 GCA_036406655.1 Xanthobacteraceae bacterium
CTGCCATCCCGACGGCCAGATGAGGCTGAGCGGGTAGATGGTGAAGAAGATTGCGCCGAATGTGACCAGAGCAATCCTGAGGAGCTTTTCGCGCATGACGTCGTCCATGTGAACCTCCTGTCCGTAAGCATGCCAGGACCACTTGGACTCGCTGGTTGCCTGGCTGATCGATGCAGTATCTAGCGAGAAGCGGCGTCAGGATGAATGATCGTGCGTCCGTGTCACATGATCATTCGTCCAAATCTGCGGAGCGGCGGCTCTTGTGCATCACGGCGAAAAGTGCCCGCCCAATGTCCGAGCTCGGTTTTTCTGTGCCGAGGGAGCCCGCGGGTTAGCCAGAGCCTCGGCGCCCCGCGCGGCAAGCTGCTCATCAGCCGACATATGCGGCGCAGCACGCAGCTACTCGATCACTTCGTCAGCGAGCAATTGCAGGGAGTTGGGTATCTCAATGCCGAGCGCTCTGGCCGTTTGGAGGTTGATCACGAATTCGAATTTTGTGGACTGCACGACGGGAAGGTCGGCGGGCTTCGCGCCCTTGAGGATTTGACCGGTGTAGAGGCCGACCTGACGCCACGCGTACGGAATATCGACCCCATAGCTCATCAATCCGCCGGCTTCCACTTCGCCGCGAGTGGCATAGGCCGCGGGAATCCCATGGCGCGCCGCAAGCGTCGCAAATTGGACGCGCCGGCTGATGAAGAACGCATCGGGGGCGACGAAGAGTGCGTCGGTCCGGTCGCGCGAGAGGGCGGCGAACGCCGCCTCGATCTCGCGGCTGGTGTGTGCGTCGAGGACCGCAACTTGCAGTCCGAGGGTGCGTGCAGCTTCTGGTACCTCGCGTAGCGTGGCCTCGGCAGTCGAGGCATTGCCCGGATTGACCAGCACGGCAATCCGAACCGCCTTGGGCACCAGGTCATGCAGCAGCCCCAGCCGCTTGGCTCCAACCTCAGCAACCAGGAAATTGACGCCGGTCGCGTTGCCGCCCGGGCGGGCAAGGCTGGCGACGAGACCCATCCGCACTGCATCATCGCCGACGGAGAAGACGATCGGGATTGTTGTGGTCGCAGCTTTGGCCGCAAGCGCGGCAGGATTGCTCCCGAGCGTGGCGATGACCGCCACGCCACGGCGGACCAAGTCGGCCATGAGCGATGGCAGTTGATCGTATCGGCCCTCCAGCCAATGGTACTCGATCGTCGCGTTCTGGCCCTCGACGTAGCCGGTTTCGCTGACTCCTTCACGGAACGCAGCGACTTCCCGCACCGAGGTGTCCGCCGACCGGCCGCTGACGAAGCCGACCACCGGCAGGCGCTGTTGCTGCGCGCGCGCCTCTGACGGCCACACGACTGCCGCGCCGCCAATCGATTTGATGAAATCGCGTCTTCGCATCGCCCAGAAGACCGGCGTCAATGTCGGCTTGCAGCACAGCCGATCAGATCAGGAAATTGCAACTGGCGGAACGGGGTATCGGCTCAGCTTGCGTGGCAGCAATCCTGAGCCGCCCATGTCTCAGTCGGGTCATTCTGTGCAGGGTTGCGGCCGCCGGTAACGACGGCTCTCCACGCGGGATAATGGCCGGCGGCCGAAAACCTGCACAGGAGGCGACATATGCCGCGCAGCGAGGAACCCGGTTCATTCGATCACCTCGTCGGCACGGGCGAGGAGCGTCGGCGGAATTTCGAGGCCGAGGGCTTTCGATGTCGCCAGATTGACGACGAGCTCGAACTTGGTCGGAAGCTCGACCGGCAACTCGCCGGGGAGCGCACCCTTGAGAATTCGGCCAACGTAGACTCCGGCGCGCCGGTAGGCATCCACGGTGCTCCCACCATAGCTCATCAGTCCGCCGGCCTTGACGAACTCACGCAGATTGTAGATCGCATAGATCGCATGACGGGCGGCCAGCGCCACGATGCGCCGCCGCTGGTTGTTGAAGAACGCGCCGCCGCCCACCAGCACCGCGCCGGCACCTGCCTGGACGATCACCGAAAAGGACGGATTGATGTCCCGTTCATCTGCCGCTTTCACCGCCAATATTCTTCGCCCGAGTGCCTGGGCCGCCGCCTCCGCTTCCTTCAGCTCGACCTCCACCTCGACATAATTCGGATCGAGCAGCACGGCAATCGTCACGCCCAGCGGCACCGTTTCGTGGAGCAAGCCCAGCCGCTTGGCGACGAGATCGCCGCCGCCGACATAGGTCACCCCCGTCATGTTGGCGCCGGGCCGGCTCAGATTGCTCACGAGGCCGGTTCTGACCGGATCGGCACCGCTGACGAACACGATGGGTATTGTCGAAGAGGCAGCCCGCGCCGCGCGCGCCGAAGCATTGTTGACGACGATCACCGCCACCTGCCGCCGCGCCAGATCGGCGGCAAGCCCAGGCAGTCGGCCCGGCTGGCCCTGCGCCCAACGATATTCAATCGCGACGTTCCGATTCTCCAAATACCCGAGCTCATTGAGACCTTGCCGAAACTCCTCCAGCGCGGCATGCCGTGTCTCCAGCGAGACGCTGTCGAGAAATCCGATCACCGGGATCGCCGACTGTTGCGCGCTCGCCGCGTGCGGCCACGCCGCCGTGCCGCCGATGAGCGTGATGCAGTCGCGCCGGTTCAGCTGTCGTTTCACTCGATCACCTCGTCGGCGCGCGCGAGCAGGGTCGGAGGCACGTCGAGGCCGAGCGCCTTGGCGGTCTTGAGGTTGATCACCAGCTCGAACTTGGTCGGCTGCAGGAACGGCAGGTCGGCCGGCTTGGCGCCTTTGAGGATGCGGCCGACATAGATGCCGGATTGCCGGTACTGGTCAGTGGTGCTGGCGCCGTAGCTGATCAGGCCGCCGGCTTCGGCGTACTCGCGCCGACCATAGATCGTGGGAACACCATGGCGTGCTGCCAGCGTCACAAGCGCCTCGCGCCGGTTCTGAAACAGCGCATCGTCCGACACCACGAGACCACCGGCGCGCTGCTCGAGCAGCGTCACGAAGGCGGCGCCGAGGTCGTTCTCGGTGCGGGCATTCAGCACGATGATGGCTTGTCCCAAGCCGCGAGCGGCCGCCTGCAATTCGCGCGTGGCAGCAAAGGCCGTCGCGTTGCCCGGGTTGACCAGAACGGCGATCACGCTGGTCCGCTTCATCAGCTCGCCCAACACCTCCAGCCGCTTGGGCCAGAGTGCGGCGCTGATCACGGTGACGCCCGTCAGGTTGCCGCCCGGCCGACTGAGGCTGTCGACCACGCCGAGCGCGACCGGATCGCCGCCGGTGGCGAGCACGAGCGGGATGGTCGCGGCAGCCACCTGCAAAGCGCCCACATGGACGTCGGCGGCGCCCGCGAAAATGACCGCGACCCTGCGTTGCACCAGGTCGGCCACCAGCTTCGGTAGCCGATCGAGCAGTCCTTCAGCCCACCGGAATTCGATCGCTACGTTCCGGCCCTCGACGAAGCCGCCGTCATTCAAGGCTTGGCGGAACGCCGCGACCAGATGAACGTCGGATGCCAGCGATCGACCGCTGAGGAAGCCGACCACCGGCATTGCGGCTTGCTGCGCGCGCGCCGTGTGTGCGCATGCCGCCGCGCCGCCGAGCAGCGTGATGAGCTCGCGTCGTTTCAGTTGATCGAATAGCATCCGCTGTCCCAGCCGCGGCGACACTATAACGGCAGGCGAGCCCCGGATGGAACCTGGCCGTGATCAGCCGTGCTCACCGCGCCGCGGCAACGAGCATCGCATTCGATCCCCTGATCGGCCGCGCAAGCCCGGCCGTGACCGTGTGGGGACAGCGGAACGCGCTTACGGCTTCGCGCCTGCGGCTTTCTCCTTCAAGGCATAGAGCGCCTCGAGCGCCTCGCGCGGCGACATCTCGTCGGGATCGAGGGCTGCGAGCGCGGCCAGGGCGGGCACGCCCTCGGGCGCGGGCGACGGCGAGACCGGACGCGGCGCTGCGGCGAACAGCGGCAGATCGTCGAAGCCGCGCGGGGCCGCGCGATCCTCGGCTTCTAGCTTGGCGAGCACGAGCTTCGCGCGCTCGATGACCGCGGGCGGCAGGCCGGCGAGCTTGGCCACCTGGATCCCGTAGCTGCGATCGGCGGCTCCCGCCACCACCTCGTGCAGGAAGACGACTTCGCCCTGCCACTCCTTGACCCGCATGGTCGCGTTGAACAGCCGCGGCAGCCTCGCGGCGAGCGCGGTGAGCTCGTGAAAATGCGTCGCGAACAGGGCGCGGCAGCGGTTGGTCGCGTGCAGGTGCTCTATCGTCGCCCAGGCGATGGACAGGCCGTCGAAGGTCGCGGTGCCGCGGCCGATCTCGTCGAGGATGACGAGCGAGCGAGGGCCGGCCTGGTTGAGGATGGCCGCGGTCTCGACCATCTCCACCATGAAGGTCGAGCGGCCGCGGGCGATGTCGTCGGCGGCGCCGACCCGCGAGAACAGCCGGTCGATCGCGCCGATCTTGGCGCGCCGCGCTGGGACGAAGCTGCCCGTCTGCGCGAGCACGGCGATCAGCGCGTTCTGGCGCAGATAGGTCGATTTGCCCGCCATGTTGGGGCCGGTGAGCAGGCAGATGCGTCCCTCGCGCAGCTGCGGCGGGGGCGAAAGGTCGCAGTCATTGGCGATGAACGGGCCGCCGCCGGCGAGCATCTGCTCCACCACCGGATGGCGCCCGCCCTCGACCACGAGATCGAGCGAGGCATCGATCTGCGGCCGCACGTAGCTCCGCTCCACGGCAAGCTCGGCGAGCGAGCTCGCCACGTCGATGACGGCCAGCGCCTCCGCTGCCCCCTTGATCGCCGCGGCGTCAGCCGTCACCGCCGCCACGATCCGGTCGAATGCCTCGAGCTCGATGCCGAGCGCGCGGTCGGCGGCGCTGGCGATCTTCGCTTCGAGCTCGCCGAGCTCGGCCGTGGTGAACCGCACCTGCCCGGCGAGCGTCTGCCGGTGGATGAAGGTCGCATTGAGCGGCTCGGCCATCAGCTTGTCGCCGTGCTGCGCCGATACCTCGACGAAATAGCCCAGCACGTTGTTGTGCCGGACCTTCAGCGCCCGCACCGAGGCGAGCTCGGCGTAGCGCGCCTGCAGAGCGGCGATGACGCGCCGCGACTCGTCGCGCAGCGCGCGCGCCTCGTCGAGCGCGCGGTCGTAGCCGGGCCGCAGGAAGCTGCCGTCGCGCCGGAGATGGGGCAGCTCGTCGGCGAGCGCCGCGGCGAGCTCGGCGGCGAGCCCCGGATCGGGCCGGCACAGCCCCTGCGCGGCCTCGCCGAGCTCGGCGGGGAGCTCGCCCCGCCGCTCGAGCTCGCCCGCGAGTGCGGCGGCGGCGATGATGCCGTCGCGGACGGCGGCAAGATCGCGCGGGCCGCCGCGGCCCACCACCAGCCGCGCCAGCGCGCGGGCGAGGTCGGGCGCGGCCGCGAGCCGCCCGCGCACGTCGCTGCGCAGCGAAGCGTCGGACGCGAGGAGCTCGACCGCGTCGTGACGGCGCGCGACCGCGCCGGGATCGGTGAGCGGCGCGGCGAGCCGCTGCGCCAGGAGCCGCGAGCCCGCCGCGGTGACGCTGCGATCGATCGCCGCGAGCAGCGAGCCGCGCCGCTCGCCGGCGAGCGTGCGGACGAGCTCGAGATTGCTGCGCGTCGCCTGGTCCATGAGCAGGGTCGCGCCTTGCGCCTCGCGTGCCGGCGGCGACAGCGGCGGCCGTGCGCCGCGCTGGGTGCGCTCGACATAGGTCACGCAGGCGGCGGCTGCCGTGAGCTCGAGCCGCGTGAGCGTGCCGAATCCGGCCGTGGTCGACAGCCCGAAATAGGCGGCGAGCCGCCGCTCGGCGGTAGCGCCGTCGAACACGTCGCGGGTGAGCGGCGTCAGCGCCGGCAGGCTGCGCAGCCAGGGAAGCAGCTCGGGGTCGCGGTAGAGCGCATCGGAGACGATGATCTCCGAGGGGGCGAGCCGGGCGATCTCGGCGGCCAGGCCGGCGCGCTCGCATTCGGCGAGGCGAAACTCCCCGGTCGAGATGTCGATCCAGGCGAGTGCGAAACGGCCGGCGTCGCCAGTCGAGGGGCGCGCGCGCGAAAGCGCCAGCAGGTAGTTGTTGCTCCTGGCGTCGAGCAGGGTGTCCTCGGTGAGCGTGCCCGGCGTGACCAGGCGGACGACGTTGCGCCGCACCACGCTCTTGCCGCCGCGCCTTCTCGCCTCGGCCGGATCCTCGAGCTGCTCGCAGACGGCGACGCGATGACCCTGGGCGATGAGCCGATGCAGATATTCGTCGGCGCGAATGACCGGCACGCCGCACATCGGAATGTCGCGGCCGAGATGCTTGCCGCGCCTGGTGAGGACGATGCCGAGCGCGCGGGCGGCGATCTCGGCGTCATCGAAGAACAGCTCGTAGAAGTCGCCCATCCGGTAGAACAACAGGCAATCCGGGTTGGCGACCTTGATCTCGATGTACTGCTCCATCACCGGAGTGATGCGGCCAGCGTCGTCGCCGGGGACCGGCGCGGGGCCGGCGGGCGTTTCGGCAGGCGGGCCGGATTCGAAGCCGGAGCGAGGGAGCGGACGCGCGGCATCCATGGCGCTGCGCAAGCTAGCAGATGGTCCGCGGCTTTTCAGGCCGCAGGGAGGCGAAAATCACAGCCAGCTTGCCTGCCTTCTTCGACTGAGTCATGGCCGGCCTTGTGCCGGCGATCTCGATTCTGAATCGGGATCGCCGGGACAAGTGGCCCGGCGATGACAGCGGAAGGGGGCGCGGAGGAGGGCAAGCCCGGCGGCGACGCCCGGACGATGCCTCACTCGGGCTTGATGCCCGCCGACTTGATCACCTCGGCCCATTTCGCGGCGTTGTCGGAGATGAATCTCGCGAACTCGGCGGGCGAATTCGGGGGCATGACGATGCCGCCCAGCTCGGCGAGACGCCCCTTGATCACGGGGTCCGAGATCGCCGCATTGATCTCCTTGTTGAGCGTGTCGATGATCGGGCCCGGCGTGCCCTTCGGCACGCCGAAGCCGATCCAGCCGCTGGCCTCGTAGCCGGGCAGGAACTCGGCCATCGCCGGCACCTCGGGCAGCACCTCGAGCCGGCTCGTCGCGCTCACCGCCAAGGGCCGCAGCTTGCCCGCCCTGATGTGCGGCAGCGACGAAGGCGTGACGTCGAACATCACCTGCACCTGTCCGGCGAGGAGGTCGGTGAGTGCCGGGGTCGAGCCGCGATAAGGCACGTGCACCAGATTGACACCGGCCATCGACTTGAACAGCTCGCCGGCGACGTGCTGCGGCCCGCCGATGCCGGCCGAGGCCATGTTGATCTTGCCGGGATTCGCCTTGGCATAGGCAATGAACTCCGGGACGGTGCTCGCCGGGAAAGAGGGAAGCACCTCCATGACCAGCGGCACGATGTCGACCCCGGCAACCGGGGCGATGTCGGTGAGGAAGTTGAAGTTGAGCCTCGGGTAGAGTGCATGGTTGATGGTGTTCTGCGAGTTCACCAGCAGGACGGTATAGCCATCAGGGGCTGCTCCCACCACGAACTCGGTGGCGATGTTGCCGGTAGCGCCCGGCCGCACCTCGATGATGAACTGCTGGCCGAGGTGCTGCGAGAGCAGCTGGCCGATCAGGCGCGCGGTGATGTCGGACGAGCTGCCGGCGGCCTGGCCGACGATCACCCGCACCGGCCGCGCCGGATAGGCCTGCGCACGGGCCCGCTGCGCGGCGGCCGCAAGCGCGGCGGTGCTGCCGGCGAGCTGCAGGAATCCTCTGCGGTGAATTCTCATGGCGTCCTCCCTGATGCGCCGACAAGCTCATGACAGCCACCGCGTTCGGCGCGACGGCTCGCGTGCCGTCTCCTGCCGCGGCCGCTGCGACCTACTTCACCAGCTTGACCCCGGTGACGGCTTCGAGGTTCTTGTAGTCGATCCGCTCGCGGTCGGCCTTGGGAATGTTCAGCGAATCGAGGATCTGCAGCGTCAGGCGCGGATACATCGTTCCCCCTTCCGGGTCGAACGGGCAGTCGGAGGCGAACAGCACCTTCTCCAGCGGGTAGAATTCGAGCCCGCATCGGGTGGCCGGCTTGCCGCCGAACGCCGCGGTGTCGGCGTAGAAGTCCTGCTTGAAATAGTCGAGCGGGCGCTTCTTCAGGCTCTTGCGCAGCGCGACATAGTCCTCGTCCGAGGTGCGCGAGCCGAGCACGTCCCAGCCCGGGCCGATGCGGCCCTCCAGCATCGGCACGATGCCGCCGAAATGGTGGGTGATGATCTTGAGATTGGGATGGTTGTCCATGATCCTGGAGAAGACGAGCCGCGCCATGGCGGTGGCGGTTTCGTACGACCAGCCGAAGGTCCACCAGATCTCGTAGAGCGATTTCTTCTCGTCGATGTAGTCGGGCATGTTGGCGCCGCGCGCCGGATGCATCCAGACCGGCTTGCCGAGCTCGTTCATCTTTTTCCAGAACGGCAGGTACTGCGGACGGTCGAGCGGCTTGCCGGCGACGTTGGTGTAGATCTGCACGCCCAAGGCGCCGAGCCTGATCGCCCGCTCGACCTCGGCCACGCCCGCATCCGGAGCATCGAGCGAGATCTGCGCCACCCATCCCGGGAAATGGTCCTTCTCCTTGGCGCACAATTCGGCGAAGCCGTCGTTGAGGATGCGCACGAGCTCGTCGATCTGCGCGCCTTTGGCGAAGGTCTCGATCGGCGGCTGCGGATAGGACAGGATCTGCTGGTAGTCCTTGTGGCCGTCGACGATCTTCTTGCGATGATCGAGATCGTACAGCGCCGGCAGCGAGCGCACGCGCTTGCCCATGTCCTTGTAGTCGCCGGCGAGCTCCTGCATCTTGTCGAAGAATCGCTTCGGGAAGAAGTGCGTATAGGCGTCGATCCGCATCTGCGGTCCTCCGGCTTCTCTCGCGGCGGGCGGGCGCGCTGCTGTGGCGCAGGCGTCTGTTACAGGCTGGGCTGCGAAGAGTCCACGATGCGCTTCACTCGGCGGCGACAGGCATGCTCCCGGCCTGCTCGATCTCGGCGAGGCAGCGGGCGAGCGCCTCGCCTTCGGGGTCGGCGAGCGCCGCCGCCCGTGCGCTCGCAACGGCGTCGATGCCGCGGCCGAGCGGGATGCGGTCGGCCAGGATGGGAAGGATGACGTCCGTCTCGATGCGGCGGTAATTCGCAAGCCCGCGCTCGAGGGTGTCGCCGTAGCCCTTGATCAGCCGCGCGCATTGGGCGATCTCGCAGGCGAGATCGCCGGAACGATGCGCCGCCTCGGCGATCAGCTTGAGCCACGCCTCGATCGCACGCTGCTCCTGCTGGTAGCGGTACGACCGCGGCCGGAACCGGCGCAGCCTTGCCAGCAGCCACAGACGCAAAAACCCGCTCACCGAGGTGGTGCGCACCTGCATCTCCCAGTGCAGGCGCCGGCGCCAGCCGCGCCGGTCGGCTGTCGCGAGCAGCGGTCTGGCGAGGCCGGGCGGCAGGATCGAGCAGATTTCCTCGATGCCGGGCTTGAGGAACTCCGTCACCGCGAAGGGCTGCTCGGGGCTTACGCCGAGCTCGGCGGCTATGCGCGCCATGCGGGCGGGATCGACCTTCGCCTGCGCCACCCGGATCACGTCCTCGTAGGACATGCGCACGGCGAGCTGCCGGGCGGTCTCGTACAGGAGCCGGCCGCCGGCCCGGCAGAGCTGGTCGGCGGCTTCAATGCCGCGCAGCCGGTCGAGGTAGAGCCGGGCATAGCCCGCATCCTGATAGGCGGCGAGCCGGCGGACGCCCTGGCGCAGCATGTCGTGCGCTGCGGCGGGCCAGGCGGCGATGCCGCGCTCGACGTCGTCGAGCGCGGCGGCGGCGGCGCGGTGCCGCAGCAGCGCGTCGCAGACGCGCGTGAACGCGCTGATGTCATTGGCGGCAGCCTCGGGCGCACTGCCCTCTTGTGCCGCCGCCAGGCCGGCGCGAAAGCCGCGCAGGTTGGCCTCGACGCTCTTGCCGTCGGCGCGGATCGCTTCCTCGAAGGAGGGGGCCGGAATCGGCAGCCGCCCGCAGCCGGCAAGGACGCCGAGCATCACCGCGTTGACCATCGCGCCGGATCGTCTGGCGAGCGCCGCCATGTCGAGCAGCAGGTGCGCCTGCGAATGCGTCCTTGCCGCCTGCAGGAGCCGCGCCCTGTCGTAGCGGCCGTCCCCCATCGCCATCTTCTCGACCACGAGATAGGAGCGCGCGGTCGAGGCGATGAGCAGCGTCCGGTCGGCGGTCACGAAGCCCGCCGCGATCGCGCGGCCCGCCTCGAGCAGCTCGCTCGCCAGCACGATATCGACGTCGCCGATGCCGGGCGCGAGCGCCAGCACCGGCCGCTCGTCGCCCGGCGCATGCCGCGGCAGCGGCACGAGCTCGAGGTAATAGGTCGTGGCGCCGGTGCGCTGGGCGACACCCGGGATCGAGGTCGACTGCACGGGAAAGCCGAGCCGCGTGGCGGCGGCGACGATCCAGCCGGTGAGCACGCCGCCGCCTTCGCCGCCGAGCGCGGCGATGAGGATCGAAAGCGGACGATGCGCCGTGCTCATGCCCGCGCCCCGGCCGTGCCGGCGAGCCAGCCGATGATGCCGCGGCGCAGGCGATGCAGCGCGCGATCTACCCAGGTGGGGTTGCGGATCACCTCGGCGCGATAGAAGGAGGGGCACAGCACCGCGGCATGGGCGACCTCGCCGCACAAGCCGCAGCCGACGCAGCTCTCGATGACGGTCGCGACCGGATCGCTGCGCAGCGGATCGGGATTGGGCTTGACCGTCAGCGAGGGACAGCCCGACAGCCGGATGCAGGAATGGTCGCCGGTGCAGATCTCGTCGTCGACACCATACCGCGTCCGCACCAGGCGCTCGCCGCGCTGAAGCTTTGCCGCCTCCTCGCCGCGCAGGCGCCGCTGGCGGGCGAGCTGGCACTCGCCATCGGCGATGATGACCTTGAGCCCCCGCTCGGCGGTCCGCATCGCCTCCGTGAGCGTCCTCGCCATCCGCGCCACGCTGTAGCTGCGCACCGTGCGCAGCCATTTGACGCCGAGCGAGCGCAGCGTCTGCTCGATGCTGATGCCGGTCGGCGCGCCGGGGCGGCCGACGGCGCTCGAAGGCAGATACTGCTGCCCGGTCGCCGAGGCGTAGCCGTTCTGCATGACGATCAGCACGCCGTCGCCACGGTTGAACAGGCTCGAGGCCACCCCGGTGATCAGGCCGTTGTGCCAGAACCCGCCGTCGCCCATGACCGCGATGGGGCGGCGCTCGAGGTTCGGCGCCACCGCGGCGGCGCTCGCCAGCGACATCCCGTAGCCGAGGATCGAGTTGCCCAGGCTGAACGGCGCGAAGGTCGCAAACGAGTGGCAGCCGATATCGGCGCTGATATGCGTCGGTCCGAGCTCGCGCTGCATCAGCTTGATGGCGCTGAACACCGGCCGCTCCGGGCAGCCGGTGCAGAAGCTCGGCGGCCGCGCCGGGATGTCGCCCAGCGCCGCCGCGCCCGCCGCCCTGGCGGCGACG
>DASXAP010000066.1:0-8453 GCA_036406655.1 Xanthobacteraceae bacterium
GACGGCCGCCGTCACGGGTGACGCGACCGCCAACCCAATGGTGACCAGCGATCCAGGCGGCCCGTAATGTCTGTCGGCCTTCGCGGACCTTTCCCGGCTTATATCGGGCTCCGCGGCGTTGTCCCTGTCACCACGCCGAGCGGCTTCCTCGGTCCGTTCCCGGCCTATATCGGGCTGCGTGGCGTCACCGGTGAGGCACCCACGCCGCCGTCACCGAGCGTCGGCGGCTCGATCTCCGGCGGCTGCTTTTCGCGCGGACGCTGGCGCAAGCTCTGCCGCGAATTCGAGGAGCGGGCAGAACGCATCCGCCGCAAGCGCGAGCGCGCGGCGCTGCAGGCCGCGCTCGCCGCAGCCCGAGAGGCTACGGAAGCCGCGGAGGCGAGCGCAGCGGCGGCGGCCGTCGAGGCCGAGCTGGCCAAGGCGCAACGCGCCATCGAGGCGGCGGCGGGCGCCAAACGGGTTGCGGACGTATTGGCGCAAGCGAGTCTTGCAGCGGCGCATTCGCAAGCGGTGCTCCGTGCCATCGCCGAATACGAGGAGGAGGAGCAGATCGTGGTGAACCTGCTCCTGCTGAATTGAGCGAGGACAAGCTCCAGCGCGACATCGTGCGCGGCGCCCAGGCGCACGCGCTCATGCAGAACGAGCTGCTTCAGGAAGCCTTCACGCGACTCGAGGCCGACTACATCGCCGCCTGGCGGCTCACGCCGGCGCGCGACACCGACGCCCGCGAGCGGCTGTGGCAGGCGGTCAACGTGCTCGGCAAGGTCAAGGACCACATCGCGCGGGTTGCCGCTGACGGCAAGCTCGGGCAGCGGCAACTGGACGAGATGGTAGAGGCGGAAAAGAGGAGCAGAAATGCCCGAGCTTGATACGGCAGAGGGACCGATCACCGAGATAGCGGCGCCGCAGGACGCGCCGCAGAACATGGGCGTCAGCGAGGCGGCGCGGCTCCTGCGATCGGCCCGCAAGCCGCCAACAGAACAACCGGCCGCTCCGGTTGAGGCCAAAGCGCCTCCCGTCGAGCCGCCGCAGCCATCCGAGGCGCATCCTTCGAGGCACGCGCAAGCGCGTGCTCCTCAGGATGAGGCCGACGACAGCCCCCCTCCCGAACAGGAGGCCACGGCTGAGACTGAGAGTGCCGACCCGCAGGAAGAAGCGCCTGCGCCAATCGAGCCACCGAGGTCTTGGAGCAAGGAAGCACGCGAGCGTTGGGCCAAACTCGACCCCGACACCTAGCAGTATCTGCTGGACCGGGACAGGGCGGACAGCGCGGCCGTGCGGAAGGCTCAGAACGAGGCCGCAGAGCAGCTCAAGAGCCTCAGCGCTCGCGAGCAGGCGGCGGAACAGGCAAGGCAGCAGTACGAGTCCGCCCTGCGGCAACTCCTCCAGACGCTGCAGTCGGCGCAGGCATCAGAGTTCGCCGACATCAGGACCATTGCCGACGTGGAGAAGCTCGCCCGCGAGGACTGGCCACGCTACCTGCAATGGGACCTGGCGCAGAAGAAGATCGCCGCCGCAGCGCAGGAGCTGCAAGCGGCGCAGCAGCGCCAGGGCGAGGAAAGGCGGCAGCAATTCGCCGAGTTCGCCAGACGCGAGGACGATCTCTTCGTCGAGAAGGTCCCCGAGATGGCGGACACCAAGCGGGCCGAGGCGTTGCAGCGCTCGGCCATGGGATCGCGCCGTGCATGTGCGCGAGCGTGTCGAACGACTGGCCTCAGCCCCGACGTTAACCCTGACGGCGGCGGCGCCGCAGCGAGCCGCGCGCGGCCGTTGCCGAGGGGAACCTTCTGCCCGACAGTTGCGTTGCCACTGCCGCACCCGCAGGGAGAGGCGGAAATTACGGCCGGACGGCCGGGGCAGCGGGGGAGACCATTCATGAGGCCAGGAAAGCTCCCGCCGCACGCCGCCGGCGCGCCGACGGACTTCCCGCATGGGTGAAGGAGCGATGCCGGCGGGCGGGGAAATGCGGCGGCGGGTCGGGGACAAGGACTGGTCGGCGACCCCGCTCGGCCCCGCGAGCGGCTGGTCGGCGAGCCTCAGGCAAGCGGTCGAGCTCGTGCTCGGATCGGCGTTTCCCATGGCGCTGCGCTGGGGCCCCGATCTCGTCGTGATCTACAACGACGCCTACGCGCCCATCCTCGGCGACAAGCATCCCGGCGCGCTCGGGGCGCCGCTCTGCGCGGTATGGCCGGAAATCTGGGACGAGCTCGGGCCGCTCAACACCGCGATCCTGCGCGGCGAGCGGGCCGGCTTCTTCGCCCGGGCACAGCCGTGGCGCATCCGCCGCCACGGCGAGCGCTGGGAGAACGCGCGCTTCGCCATCGGCTACAGCCCCGTCCCCGACGCGACCGCCGAAGGCGGCATCGGCGGGGTGCTCGCGACCGCGCTCGAGACCACCGAGCAGGTCGACCGCGAGCAGCGGCTGCAGCGGCACACCGAGGATCTCGAGGAGGAGAACAGGAAGCGCGTGGTCGAGCGCGACCGCATCTGGGAGCTCTCGGAGGACCTGCTCGGCGTCTCCAACTTCGCGGGCTACTTCACCAGCGTCAACCCGGCCTGGTCGCGGCTCCTGGGATGGAGCGCGGACGAGATCGGGCGCATGCACGTGAGCGAGCTGCGCCATCCCGACGATGCCGCCGAGGCGAACGAGCAGCGCGCGCGGCTCGCGCAGGGAGTGCCGACGGTGCGCATGCAGAACCGGTTCCGGCACAAGGACGGCTCCTGGCGCTGGCTGCACTGGACGCTCTCGGCCGAGCACGACGCGATCTACGTGATCGGCCGCGACGTCAGCAACGAGAAGCAGGCGGTCGAGCGCCTCGCCGAGAGCGAGCGGCTGCTCCGCCTGTTCGTCGGCAGCGTCACCGACTACGCGCTGTTCCGGATCGATGCCGACGGCATCATCTCGAGCTGGAACGCGGGCGCCGAGCGCATCAAGGGCTATCGCGCCGACGAGATCATCGGCCGGCACTACTCGCAGTTCTACACCCCGGAGGACCGCGCCGCCGGGCTGCCGCAGCGGGCGCTGCGGCTCGCGCGCGAGACCGGCAAGTACGAGGCGGAAGGCTGGCGCGTGCGCCAGGACGGGAGCCGCTTCTGGGCGAGCGTGGTGCTCGACGCCATGCACGACGAGGCCGGCGCATTCATCGGCTATGCCAAGATCACCCGCGACGTCACCGAGCGGCGCGAGGCGCAGCTCGCGCTGCAGCGGACCCAGGAGCAGCTGGCGCAGTCGCAGAAGATGGAGGCGGTGGGGCAGCTCACCGGCGGCGTCGCCCACGACTTCAACAACCTGCTCACCATCGTGGTCGGCAACCTCGAGCTGGCGCAGCGCTCGGCGGCGAGCCTGCGCGACTCCGCCGCCGGGCGGCTCGGCGGGCTCATCGGCAACGCGCTGCGCGGGGCGCAGCGGGCCACCACGCTGACCCAGCGGCTCCTCGCGTTCTCGCGGCGGCAGCCGCTCAAGCCCAGGCAGCTGGAGCTGACCCGGTTCCTCATCGGCGCGGCCGAGTTCCTGCAGCGGTCGCTCGGCGAGAAGATCGAGATCAAGCAGGTCGCGGGCGCCGGGCTGTGGAGCGTCGAGGTCGACCCGGGCGAGCTCGAGAGCGCGCTGCTCAATCTCGCGCTCAACGCGCGCGACGCCATGCCCGACGGCGGCAAGCTCACGATCGAGGCCGGCAACGCGCTGCTCGACGAGGACGACTGCCGGGGGACCCCCGAGCTGCAGCCCGGCCGCTACGTGATGATCGCGGTGAGCGACACCGGCACGGGAATGAGCGCCGAGGTGCAGGCGCGCGCCATCGAGCCGTTCTTCACCACCAAGGACGTGGGCGAGGGAACCGGGCTCGGGCTCAGCCAGGTCTACGGCTTCGTCAGGCAGTCGGGCGGCCACCTGCGCATCTACAGCGAGGAAGGGCAAGGCACCACGGTGAAGATCTACCTGCCGCGCGCGGCGGCGGGCGCGGTGCCGGAGCCGCCGCCGCCGGCGCCGAGCGGCGATCTGCGCGGGCAGGGCGAGACCGTGCTGCTGGTCGAGGACGACGCCGACGTGCGCGCCTATCTCATCGAGACGCTGCGCGAGCTCGGCTACCGCGTGCTCGCCGCGCGCGAGGCTGCGGGCGCGCTCGCCTGGCTCGAGCGGCGCGACATCGCGATCGACATGCTGCTGACCGACGTGGTGCTGCCGGGCCGCAACGGCCGGCAGGTCGCCGAGGAGGCGCAGCGGCTGCGTCCCGGGCTGCAGGTCCTGTTCATGACCGGCTACGCCCGCAACGCCATCGTCCACCACGGGCGGCTCGATGCCGGCGTCGAGCTCATCCAGAAGCCGGTCGCGCCCGAGGCGCTGGCGCGCCGCATCCGCCGCCTGCTCGACCTGCCCGCGCGCGCAAGCGGGCAGTAGCTCGCCGCTTGCTCCCTCTCCCCGCTTCAGCGGGGAGAGGGGTGGGGTGAGGGGCGCTTGCCGCCAAAGCCCCTCACCCGGCGCCTTCGGCGCCGACCTCTCCCCGCAAGCGGGGAGGGGTTCGCGGGCGGCACTCTCACGGATCAAATCGACATGCCGACATTGCAGGCGCTGAGCGCGGAATATTCCGCGCAGTGGCGGCGCATGGCCGTCCTGCCGGGCCGGGCCGCCGTGGTCGATCGCATCGCCCGGCGGCTCCTGGCGCACAAGCCGCGCTATGCGGCGGTCGGCGCCAGAGCCGGGGTGCCCTGGCTCGTCGTCGCCGTCCTGCACGAGCGCGAGTCGGGTGCCGACTTCTCCACCCACCTGCACAACGGCGATCCGCTCACCGCGCGCACCCGCCACGTTCCCGCCGGCCGGCCGCGGACCGGCGCGCCGCCGTTTACCTGGGAGGAGAGCGCGGTCGATGCGCTGGCCATGCGCGGCTTCGCCCCGCGCCCGGCGCCCGGGAACGGCCGCGCGGGTGACGACGCCGGAGAACGCTGGCCGATCGAGCGTATCGCCTACGAGTGCGAGGGCTACAACGGCTGGGGCTACCGCAGCCACGGCACCCCCTCGGCCTATCTCTGGTCGTTCAGCAACATCTATCGCGGCGGCAAGTACGTCGCCGACGGCGTCTGGTCTGACGGTGCCGTGGATCAGCAGTGCGGAGTAATGCCGCTCGTTGCGCGGCTGGCCGAGCTCGACCCTTCGATCGAGCTCGACGGCAGGCCGCGGGCGGCTGCGTCGCCCGCGCCGGCCGCACTCCCCGTGTCGCCCGCGCCGGCCGTACCCCCCGTGCCCGCCGCGCCCCGCCCGCCGGCCGTGCCGCAGCCAGGAGCGGCGCGCCGGCGCGGCTGCCTGGCGCTCGCCGCCGCCGCCGTCGTTTCCGCCGCGCAGCTCCTCGCCGGGCACCGGGCGCTCGCCGCGGGCGCGGCCGCGCTCGGCGCGCTCGCCGCCTTCCTCCTCCTCCGCTCTCGCAGCAGCAAACGCAAAGGAGATGACTGAGATGCAGATGCTGATCGACGTCCTGGTGCTGGCCGCGCTCGCCTATGTCGCGATCGACGCGGTCCGCTCGTTCACGCGCGCGGCCGGCAGCCTCTGGCAGCGGCTGCTCGCGGTCGGCAAGCAGAGCTCGACGCTCTTGTGGCAGCGCTTCGTGGTGCTGGTGGCGGGGCTCGCCGATGCGCTGGCGTGGGCCGCCGATCTCCTCGGCGAGCCGTCGGTCGCCTCAGCGCTGCAGGCGCATCTCAAGCCGTCCACCGTGGCCGCCGTCATGGTCGCGGTGGCGATCGTGAGCGAGCTCGCGCGCCGGCGCACGCTGCGCCGCTGAGGCGGGCGCATCGGTCCGGCGCCTTCGACCCATCCTGCACGAACGGAGAACAGCATGTGGCAATGGCTCGCGAGCCTTCTTTCCGGCCCGATCGTCAATGCCGTGATCGACGGCTACAAGGCGAGGCTCGACGCGCAGAGCTCGCGCGACGCGCTCGCCGCCGATCTCGCCGCCAAGGCGATCGCCGCCGAGATCGAGGCGCGCAAGGAAGCCTCCGCGATCATCATCGCCGAGCAGGGCCGCTGGTACACGGCGATCGTGCGGCCGCTGCTGGCGCTGCCGGTCGCCGTCTATCTGTGGAAGGTGATGGTCTGGGACAAGGTGCTGCATCTCGGCTCGACCGATGCCCTCGGCGGCGAGGTCGCGAGCTGGGCCGGCACCATCGTCACCGCCTATGTCGGCGGTCGCTCGCTGGAGAAGATCGCCCGCAGCATCCGGAGCCGGCGATGAGCGCGCTCGGCCATCGCAACGAGCGGCTCGCCGTCCTCGAGCAGAAGGTCTCGCAGATGGAGGCGGCGCTCGAGAAGGTGTCGATCAAGGTCGACGAGATGCACGCGATACTGCTGCAGGCGCGCGGGGTGCGCTGGGCGGTCATCGCGGTGTCCGGCCTGGTCGGCTTTCTCGCCGGCATCCTGCACTGGCTCCTCGGCAAGGCATGAGCGGTAGGAGCCATGGGCAGGCGGCGCCGCACCTACCACGTGATCCCGTACGGCGCATGGACGCGGCCGCGCATGCGCGACTTCCGCGAGCAATGCTGCGACTGCGGGCTCGTTCACCGGCTCGACTTCCGCATCGTCGGCCGGCGCAGGAGTGCCCGCGGCCGCGGCCGCGCGCCGTGGATCGAGTTTCGCACCCGCCGCGACGAGCGCGCCACCGCCGCCGCCCGCCGCCGCTTCAGGCGCACGGCCGATGCGTGAGCACCGGGGCCGCCGGCCGCGCCGGCAGAGGGAGGAGGAAAGACGATGAGCGGCTCGCCCCCGCAAGGCGCGCCCGCCGGGCTCGTGCACAGGCTGCGCCTGCTCGAGGCCCATGCGCGGCACAGGCTTGGCCAATATCGCGCGCATCTCGCCGCGCAAGGCGCGGATGCCGCGGAGAAGAAAGCCGATGCCGGGCGGGAATCCGATCCCCCGGCCGGCGCCGATTCGGCAGCCGCCCGAGCGGGCAGCCGGGGCGAGGCCCGGTAAGGCCGGGGCAAGGCCGGCGATGACGGGACAGGAGCTTTCGCAGCTCCCGCTCGAGCCCGCGGGCGCCGCGGGACTGCCGGCATTGCCGGGAAATTAATTTGCCGGAAATGCCGGCCCCGGCGTATTGCTTCTGCAGGCGAGGGCGGGCCATGTCGATTCATCAGCTGCTCAAGGATGACGCGGCTTTCAATCCCGAGGAGATCGCTGTGATTGCCGGCGCCTTCGAGGACGCGCTCGAGCGGCTGCGGCTGGTGCGGCGCTCCGACCCGCTCGCCGAGATGGTGGCGCAGAAGGTGATCGAGCTGGCAAAACGCGGCGAGCGCGACCGGCAGCGGCTGTGCGAGCAGGTCGTGGCGGCCTTCAGCCCGGACTGATCCCGGGCGCGTGGCGGCGGAGGCCCGGCCGGCCCGCCCGTCTCACGTGCATCAGCTCTACCGAAATCCGTCCTGGCTTCTGCGTCCCATCCGGTAGGGCTTGAGCAGCGCGTAGACGGCCTCGTGGGCGGCCGTCGTCACGCCGTATCTTCTTCCCAGTGCCACGACCTTGCCGGCGAGCCAGTCGAGCTCGAGGCGGTTGCCGGCTTCGAGATCATTCGCCATCGACGCCTTCATCGTCGGCGGAAACTGTGCCACCGCGCGGTCGAGCTCGGCCGCGAAGTCCGCCGGGAACGCGACGCCGTGGGCGCGGCCTACCGCCACGGTCTCCTGCATCAGTCGCCAGAAGAACGCCCGCATGTCCTCGTCGTCGCGCACGACGCCGAGCGGCTGCCGGCTGCCGGCGGTGATGCCGGAGGTTCCCGAGAGCAGCACGAACTTCTTCCAGATGTCGAGCAGCATCTGCTCCGAAAGGGTGATGTCGATGCCGGCCGCACGCATCTGCTCCACATAGCCCGCGAGCACGCGGTCGGCACGCCGGTCGAGACGTCCGCAGCGGATCTGCGCCGTGGTGCCGGTGTGGCGGATCAGGCCGGGGCCGGCGATCCTCGCCACGACATAGGTGGCCCCGCCGACCGTGACCTCGTCACCGAGAATGGGGACGAGGCGCTCGACGCTGTCGACGCCGTTCTGCAGGGTGATGACCCGCGTCCCGGAGGAGACAAGCGGGCGCGCCCGCTCAGCGGCCTCCTCGGTGTCCCACAGCTTGACCGCGAACAGCACCACCTCGGCCGGCCCGGCCCGGCCGGGATCGTCGGTGACGTGCACGTCGGTGAGGTGCAGGTCGCCGAGGCCGCTCTCGATCCTGAGTCCGTGCCGGCGGATGGCGTCGTGATGCGCGCCGCGCGCTATGAACACCACGTCGTGACCGGCGGCGGCGAGGCGGGCGCCGAAATAGCCGCCGACCGCACCCGCCGCCATGACCGCGACCCGCATCGAGCCTCCTGCAAGGGCGGGCTTCTCCGCCCGAGGCTAGTGTAGCGAGTCTGACGCTTGTATGCGTGTGTCCCGGGCGCGGCGCAGCACGAAGTGTTGCGCTGCAGACCCGGGACCGTCCGAAACGCGAT
>DASXAP010000067.1:0-2464 GCA_036406655.1 Xanthobacteraceae bacterium
CACGACACCAGGATGTGGTCCTTCGACATGCCCGAGGTGACGCTCTGGAACATCGCGTCGCGCCGCATGCGTACGCGATGGGCGACGAAGACATGCTCGGTGCTGCGATAGGACGCATAGCCCGTGAACTCGCCGAACGGGCCTTCGGGCTCCCGCACGCCCGCCAGGATCTCGCCCTCGATGACGATCTCGGCGCCGGCGGGGACCTCGAGCTCGCCCGCGCCGCAGCGCGCCAGCCGGTAGGGCTCGCCGAACAGGCCGCCGATGATCTCGAACTTCCGCACGTGCGGCGGATAGGCGTAGACCATCGAGCCCATATAGTGCAGCGGATGCGTTCCGATGGTGATCGCCGCGGGCAGCGATTTCCCCTCCTGCTCGGCGCGGCGCTGAAACTCGTACATGCGCCGGCGCGAATGCAGCGACACGCCGAGCCGGTTCTTGCCCTTGAGCATGAACCGATGGAAACCGGTGGTGTCGACCCCGGTTACGGGGTCGCGCGCCGAGAGCTGCCCGGCGGTGATGTAAGGCCCGCCGTCGATGGAGAACTGCAGCGGGATCGGAAACTTGGAGAGGTCCACCTCGTCGCCTTCGATCACCACCTCGTTCCAGGCGGCGTCCTTGACCAGCTCGCACGGAATGTATTTCTGGCATCGCTCGCGGAACGCGGCCGCAATGTTTTCCACCTCGACGCCGAGACAGGCCGCGAGCAGGTTGCGGTTGGCCGCCACGTTGGTGACCACCGGCATGGCGCTCCCGCCGGGCTTCTCGAAGATGATGACCGGGCTTTTGCCGGCGCGCTCGAGCTCGAACACGGTCGCGGTCATGTCGATGCGCGGGTCCACGGGCTGAGGGATGCGCAGCAACGCGTCCGGATGCTCGGTCTCGACCATATAGAGAAAGCTGCGCAGGCTTTGATTGTCGAAATTGGACGCGGTGCTCGGCATGGGATCCCCGTTAAGCTCGCAGGCCCGGATCATAGTATGCGCGGCAAGCAAAACCCAGCTGCCGGACCGGCGGTCGCCGAGATGCTCTCGGCGAGGACATTGGACCACGATCGACTCCTCGGCATGCCTGCAAATGCTCGCTATCGTTGCTGCGGTCGACGCGTTCGCGGCAGAATCGGCACTGAAGTTGTGACCTGTAGCCACTCGACGCTAAGATGACTTTCCTCGCCTGGCGCGCCGCGCCGATTGGATCGTAGGGGCTGACCTTTGAAGAATAAGAATGGGAGCGGAGTGGGTGCGCGGGTTCTCCGGAGGGAGGACGACCGCTTCCTGCAGGGCCGCGGGCAGTATATCGGCGACCTCCCCTTTCCGCGCATGCGCGAGGTCGCCTTCGTGCGCAGCCCGGTGGCCCATGCGCGGCTGACCGCCGTCCGCATTCCGCAAGCCATTCGCGGCTCGGTGTTCACCGCCGCCGAGTTGACCGACGTGCTGCCGATCCGCGCGGTTTCGCCGCTGCCCGGATTTCAAGCCTCCGAGCAGCCGGTGCTGGTGACCGACAGGATCCGCCATGTCGGCGAGTTGATCGCGATGTGCGTCGCCGACACGCGGGCGGAGGCGGAGGACATCGCCGCCCAGGTGGCGGTGGAATACGAGGAGCTGCCCGCGGTCGTCGACATGCTCAAGGCGCAGGAGCCCGGCGCCGTTCTGGTGCACGACACCGTCAAGCGCAACGTCTTTCTCGAGGTCGGCTTCGACGGCCCGATCGAGGCGGCGGCGAAGGCGGCGCCGGTCAAGGTCACTCGCGAGCTGCGCACCTCCCGCCAGGTCATGTCGCCGATCGAATGCCGCGGCTTCGTCGCGCAGTGGGACACGCGGTTGAACCAGCTGATCCTCTATGGCGCGACCCAGTTCCCGCACGTGGTGCGCACAGGGCTGGCGCAGGTGCTGCAGATCCCTGAGATCCAGATCCGGGTCATCTCTCCCGACGTCGGCGGCGGCTTCGGCTACAAGGCGATCCTGGCCTCGGAAGAGGTTTGCCTGTGCTGGCTCGCTATGCGCAGCGGCCATCCCGTGCGCTGGCTCGAGGACCGCCGCGAGCAATTGACCGCGAACGCGAACTGCCGCGAGCATCACTATCTCATATCGGCTTACACCGACGAGGCGGGAAAGTTTCTCGCCTTCGAGGCCAGGGCGGCGGTCGATTCCGGCGCCTATTCCGCTTACCCGTTCACGGCCGCGATCGAGCCCTCGCAGGTGAGCGCCATCCTGCCGGGTCCGTACGTGATCCCGGCCTACCGCTGCAAGACCGCGGCTGTCGTGACCAACAAGTGCCCGCAGCTCCCTTATCGCGGCGTCGCCCGGCCCAACGTCTGCTACGCCATGGAGCTGATGATCGACGCGATCGCGCGGCAGATCGGCAAGGAGCCGCACGAGGTGCGCCTCGCCAATCTCGTGCGCCCCGAGCAGATGCCGTACGACAACGTCACCGACAAGCACTTCGACAGCGGCGACTATCCGCA
>DASXAP010000068.1:0-4988 GCA_036406655.1 Xanthobacteraceae bacterium
CTTGCCGAACTCGGCGCGCAGGGCCATCAGGCCCGGCATCTCGGTCTCGGCGATGTCGATCTCCTTGCGCCCCCACTCGGCGAGGCTCATGTCCTTGACTTTGTAATCGGTGAAGGCGGTCGCCATTCGGGTCTCCTGACAGGCTATCCAAAAGTCCGCCGCCTTCTATCAGCCGCGCCCCCTTCCCGCAAGGCATGCTCGCCGCTGTCCCTACTTTGAAATCATTGGCAGATTCCACAAAACCAAAAAGGAGAACGGGGTCCAGGGCGCGACCGGCGCCCCGCCGGCCCGGAGCGCCTGCCCGGTCCACTGGTTGCAGGTGTCGATGATGGTGTATTCGCCGTTGGCAACGAAAAAGGCATCGCGCTCGCCGTAGCCCGATCCGGTCCTCACGGGGATGCCCTGCGACAGGCGCAGGCTGTTCCGGACGAAACTGGTGATCCGCTGGTACTCCGGCTGGCGCACTCGCCAGCGCCGGCAGTCCTCTGCTGCCGTCGGCCGTGGCCGGAACGCGACGTGGATCACGGTTTCATCCCACAGGACTGCCTCGACCGCCGTGGCGATATCGAAGTCCGACCAGGTCGGCGTGTTGATATAGAAGTCGCGGCTGCCCCAGCCCAGGCCGATGTAGTCATAGGAATCGACCGGTCCAGTGAAGGACTCCGGCCAGAAAGCGCCGCGCCAGTCCACGCCCGCGGCAAGCACCGGCACGACCAGGTCCGCATGCACGCCGTTGTCGCAGGCATAGATCTCGACACCCGTCTCCGCCTCTGTCGCCGCCGGCCGTAACAGCAATGCCCCGAATGCTGCAGCGACGTAGAGCAAGGGCGGCACGACGAGAGCGACCAGCAGGATGCGCAGGAGCATCCCCGGGACGCGAAGCAGGAATCGTATGACGAGCGCGCGAATCGAGAGGTTCGGCTTCGCGCTCACGTCGCGAGCGCGTTGAAGTCGTCGAGCAGCATCGCGATGCGGACCGAGTCCCACTGGTCCATCACTGTGCGCGCGAATCTTGTGGCGGCGAGGTAGTCGAGGTTGCGGATGCGCTGCTTGACGCGCGGCAGGGCGTTCGCGGTCATGCTGAGGTCCTGGATGCCGAGGCCGAGCAGCAGCGGCGTGAACCTCGGGTCGCCGGCGATCTCGCCGCACACGCTGACCGGGATGCGCGCGCGCAGCGCCGCTTCCGTCGCGAACTGGACGAGGCGCAGCACCGCCGGGTGCAGCGGATTGTAGAGATGCGCGACCTGCTCCTCGCCGCGGTCGATTGCGAGCGTGTACATGGTGAGGTCGTTGGAGCCGATGGCGAAGAAGTCCGCGACCTGGGTCAGCGCGTCGGCGGCGAGCGCGGCACCCGGCACCTCGATCATCACGCCGAGCGGCGGCAGCGGATCGGGCAGCTTCTGGCCGCGTCGCTTCAGCCGCCGCGCCACCTGCAGCATCGCCTCCTTCACCTGCTTCACTTCCGAGACCGAGGAGATCATCGGCAGCAGGATGCGCACCGGCCCATGCACCGCGGCGCGCAGGATCGCGCCCAGCTGGTCGTCCAGCAGGTCGCGCTGCTTCAGGCTGAGGCGGATGGCGCGCAGGCCGAGCGCCGGGTTGGCCGCTTCGCCCAGGTGATCGCGCAAGGATGGCGCCAGCTTCTCGCCACCGACGTCGAGGGTGCGGATGGTGACCGGCTGGCCGTCCATGGTCTCGACGATCTGCCGCAGCGCTTGGTACTGCTCCTCCTCGTCGGGCACGTCCTCGCGATTCATGAACAGGAACTCGGTGCGCAAGAGGCCGACGCCCTCCGCGCCGGCATGCATTGCCATCTCCGCCTCGCGCGGCAGCTCGACGTTGGCGAGCAGGCCGATGCGCTGGCCGTCGCGCGTCACCGAGGGCAGCTTGCGCAGGCGGCCGAGCTGGCGCTCGTCGCGCTCCCGCTCCTCCAGCCGGTGCTGGTACTCCGCCACGGTCGCCGCCGTCGGATTGAGGATGACGCGGCCGTTGGTCCCGTCGACGACGATCGCCTGCCCGGTGTGCGCGAACGCCAGCAGATCCGGGATGCCGAGCACCGCGGGCAGGCCGAGCGAGCGCGCCATGATGGCGGTGTGGCCTTCCTTGCCGCCCAGCACCGTCGCGAAGCCTTCGATGGTCTTGGGGTCGAGCAGCGCGGTGTCGGCCGGCGTCAGCTCCTCCGCCACCACGATCGATCCGGCCGGCAGGTTCTTGAACGCCTCGTACGCGGTCTGGGTCAGGTTGCGCAGGATGCGGTTGCCGACCTCGCGCACGTCGCTGGCGCGCGCCGCAAGATAGGGATCGTCGAGCGAGGCGAAGTCGTGCTCGACCTTGTTGATGACGAACTGCACTGCCGCCTCGGCGTTCTGCCGGTGCTCGCGGATGCGGCCCTCCACCCCGCGCGTGACGCGCGATCCGGTCAGCATCTGCTTGTGTGCGTCGAGCAGGAAGCCGAGCTCTTCCGCCGCCGCGCCGTGCAGCTCCTCGGCCTTGCTGGAGAGCTTGCGCAGCTGGCGCTCGGATTTCTGCACCGCACCGTGGAAGCGCTCGAGCTCCGCCTCGACCTTGTCCACATCGATCTCGTATTCGGAAACGGTGATGACGCCGCTCTCCACCACGTGCACCTGGCCGATGCCGATGCCTGGCGCGACGCCCAGGCCCTCGAACACACGTTCGGCGTCGCGGTCGCGGCGGCGCGGCGCGCGCCGCGCTTTCTGTTTTTCCTCACTCTTCATCGAATTTCCGCTCGATCAGGTCCATCAGCGCCGTCATCGCCTCGTTCGATTGCGCGCCGCTCGTGCGCAGCTCGACATCGGTGCCGATGCCGGCCGCCAGCATCATCAGGCCCATGATGGAGGTGCCGGATACGTCCATGTCGCCCTTGATGACGCGGATCTGCGCGTTGAACGAGCTCGCCAGCTTCACGAACTTCGCCGCCGCCCGCGCATGCAGCCCGCGCTGGTTCCGGATGCTCGCCGTCCGCACGATCGCCCCGTCGGTGGTCATGCACCGCAGCCATCGAAAGCAAGATGATCGACAGCTGAGCCCACTCGGTGCGTCCCTTCCCCCCTTGTGGGGGAAGGCGGGGATGGGGGGTGATGCAGTGCTGCGGCCCCGATGGTTGGCGCTCTCACGAGCGCGCGCGGCTCACGCCGCGCAACCCCCCATCCAGCTCCGCCTAAGCTCACTGCGTTCGCTAAGGCTACGCAACCTTCCCCCACAAGGGGGGAAGGGGACTTTCCTGAAGTTGGCGAGACGCCCATCATCTTCACCAATCGCCATCCATCCATGCAGCACTACCCCCGCGCCGCCAGCAGTTGCGAGGCGACGTTGATGTATTTGCGCCCCGCCTCCTGGGCCGCGGTCACCGCGTTCTGCAGCGAGTGGCCTTCGCGCATGCCGGCGAGCTTGATCAGCATCGGCAGGTTGATGCCGGCGATCACCTCGACGTTGGCGCGGTCCAGCACCGAGATGGCGAGGTTGGAAGGCGTGCCGCCGAACATGTCGGTCAGCAGCACCACCCCGTCGCCGCTCTCCACCTCCTTGACGCGTTCCAGGATCTCCTTGCGGCGCTGCTCCATGTCGTCTTCCGCCCCGATGCAGACGGTCGCGACCTTCTGCTGCTTGCCGACCACGTGCTCCAGCGCCGCCAGGAACTCGGCGGCGAGCTTGCCGTGGGTCACCAGAACCATGCCAATCATCGATGCTTCCCCGTTTTCTCAGGCTTGTTCCGACCGGCCGGAAATGTCGCGCGCCAGATCGCGATGAATGAGCGCGATCAAGCGGCCGCTTGCTCCCAGTGCGTCCGCCAGTTTTTTCGCGACGTAGACCGATCGATGCTTTCCGCCGGTGCACCCGACGGCGATGGTGAGATAGCTCTTGCCCTCGCGCTCGTAGCTCGGCAGCAGGGGCGCGATGAGCGCGTCGAGCGACTGCATGAATCCGCCGAGCGCCGGATCGCCCTCGATGAAGCGCGCAACCTCGGGCGCCTCGCCGTCCAGCGGCTGCAGCGCCTCGACATAGTGCGGGTTGGCAAGGAACCGCACGTCGAGCACCAGGTCGGCCTCGCGCGGGATGCCGATGCGGAACGAGAACGACATCACCGTGATCGCGAGTCCCGGCTGCCGGTCGAGGGCGAAGCGCTCCGTCATCAGCCGCTTCAGCTCCGCCATCGAGCGGTTGGAGGTGTCGACCACGAGGTCGGCCACCGCGCGGACCCCGAACATCAGCGTGCGCTCGCGCGCGATGCCGTCGGCCGGGTTGCGGTCGGGCGCCAGGGGGTGGCGCCGGCGCGTCTCGGTGAAGCGGCGGATCAGCACGTCGTCCGAGCAGTCGAGGATAACCAGCACCGGCTCGAACGTCGGATCGGCGCGCAGGCTCTCGACATGGCGCAGGAACTCAGCCCCGGTGAAGCCGCGCGAGCGGCTGTCGATGCCGATGGCGATCGGCCCGGCCGCGTCGCCTTTGGCGATGCCGGTCAGCAGATGCGGCAGCAGCTCCAGCGGCAGGTTGTCGACCGCCTCGTAGCCCAGGTCCTCGAGCGCGCGCAAAGCGGTGGTGCGCCCCGCACCGGCGAGGCCGGAGATGAGCAGCACGCGGCGACGGTCTTGCGTAGCGGACCCCCCCGATACGGAACTTGCTGGCGCGGAGCCGGGGGTGGAGCGATCCCGGCCCGCTGTGGTCGTGGTGGTCATGAGGGCGGGATTATAGAGCGCGTCAGCTTCGCCAGAGCAAGTCGGACTTTGGCGGGTGCCGAGGGCTCCAGAAGGTGGATGCGCAGGGTCGTCACCGGCAAGCCAAGCCATTCAGATTCCAGGCTTTCCGGAATCAGCTCGACCTTGTCCGGTGGCGTCGCCTCGAGCACCAGGGCGAGCGGGATCTCCGGCGGCGCGACCGGCACGCTCATGATGCCGAGTCCCTTGATCTCCATCTTGCCCTTGAGGTCGCCCGGCCCCTCCGGCGGGAACGAGAGCAGCAGCATGTCGCCC
>DASXAP010000069.1:0-25853 GCA_036406655.1 Xanthobacteraceae bacterium
GACGATCGGATAGATGAGGCAGAGGAAGACCGCATGCGTCGGGATGGCGGCAAAGTCGGCGATCCCGGCCGAGAGTGCCTGCCGCAGGTCACCCACCCCGATGCGGCGGATGACAGGGCGCCCGGGCTGGGTTTTCGCCCCCATCAGGACATGGACGTGCGCCATGGTCGTACCTCCTGATTTCAGGTCGGCGCGGCAAACCGCACGGCACCGCGAGCCTATGCCATGCGTCCGCCTTGCTTCGATGAACGAGCAGGGGACCTCGTGGGCCCCTCCTGCAGCTTTGGGCGAATCTAACGGGCCGCTGCTGAGACTTGAAGGGGCCCGCAAATATTCCCGGCTCGAGCTGCTCCGGCCTTGCCGCGAAGGAAAATCAGCCTTGCGGATCGGGCCTTCCCGCTTATCGTGACGGCCCAGCCTCGCTTATCGAGCCCGCGCCTGCAGGAGGCCATCCATGTTGCGTCACCTTGCTCGCCCGCGCATCGGTCGCACTGCCGGTATCGTTGCGCTGGCGCTCGGGGCAGCTGCCGCGGGAGCCGTGGCGGTCGGCGCTTTGGCCATCGGCCGGCTCGCGATCGGCCGAGTGCGCATCCGGCGCGCCCGGCTTGAGGCCCTCGAAGTGGACGAGCTGACCGTTCGCCGGCTGCGTGTGCTCGACCGTGAAGGGGCACGGCCGGATTCTGATTGCGGGGGCTGACGCGCGTGCCGCGGGCCGCGGCCTTGGCGAGGGCAGCGAGCCGTGCCTGCTCATCGCGAAGCGAGCTCGAGGAGGAGCCGCCGGCCGACCTCGTTCGGATACTGATTGCCGCGATTGCCGAGAATGACGACGCCGAGGTCCCGGCCCGGGAGCATTCCGATATAGGCGGACGCATTGTCGAGCCCGCCGTATTTCTCGACGATCGTCGGCCCCTCGCCGGAAATGATCTCCCAGGCGAGCGCCTGGCGGTTGTGCGGTCCGATCGTCAGCACGCTCTGCTGCGCCAGCGCCATGGCCTGCCGCAGCGCCGGCTCGATCGGTAGCTCGCCGAGATTGGCCGCGAGGAAGACGGCCATGTCGCGCGGCGAGGAGTACATCTGGCTCGTTGCCGGCCAATGGTAGTAGCCCTGCTGGTCGCCGGGCTCGCCGATCGGGGTGCCGTCGTCGGCATAGCCCTGCACCGCGCGCTGCCTGTCCTCCGGCGACAGCTGTCCGCGCGGGCTCTCGTCGCGGCGCGGCAGGCTGGTGGAGCCGAGGCCGAGCGGCCGAAGAATTCGGCGCTGCAGAAGCTCGTCCATCGGCGCGCCGAGCCGGCGCTCGAGCGCAAGCTGCAGCAGCACATAGCCGGCATGGGTGTAAAGATGCCGATGCCCCGGCTCGCTCTCCGGCCGCCAGGCATTCAGCGTCGCAATGAACTGCGGCAGGCTGTAGCCCCAATCCGGCCACGGCGGATGATCCTGCGGCAGCAGCAGGCCGGATGTGTGGGTCGCGAGCTGCAGCAAGGTGACCCGGCGAATGGCGCCGCCGTGCCGCAGCTCGACCACGTATTTGGCAACCGGATCCTCGAGCTTCACCTCTCCAGTGCCGGCGGCTTGCGCCAGCAGCGTCGCCTCGAACACCTTGCGCAGGGAGGCGAGATTGAAGAGCGTGTCGGCGTCGATCGGACGCCCGCTGCTCCGCTCGGCCAGTCCGTAGTTGAAGAACAGGGTGCGGCCGCCGATGCGCAGCGCGGCGGCGGCGCCGCCGCCGCCGTCGGCGGGCACGATCGGTGCGACATGACGGGTAACCACCGCTTCGAGCTGCCGATCGCCGGGCTCGGCGGGATCAGCGGGCACAGCCGAAATTGATGCTGCGACAATCGCACCGGCAAATAACCAAATCGGGGTCCGCCATGACATATGTCGACTGCCGGAGGGATGTCGTGAGTGCTCCTTTCGTAGAAACGACATGACTGTGCGGCAGTTTCATGCCGTGCAGTGGTCCCGCGGAGCTCCCATGCACAAGGAGCCTGCGGGGGCGGAAGATCGAGAGCAACCTTCGGACTGGCAATGTGGCCGAGATTTGTGCTCACCGCAGCAGCTCGAACGCCCGGTCGCGGTTGCGGCCATAGCGGTAGACGGCGAAATCGTCATCGAAGCTGGCCACCCGCGTGATGCCGAGGCGCTCCATCACCGCGAAGCTCGTACGATCCACAATCGAGAACGGCTGGTCGGGAAAAGCCTCGCCGATGGCCCAAGCCGCCTCCAAATCACCGGGTGTGGCGTATTCCACGCGTACGCCTCCGAGCCGAATGCGATCCCAAAAGCCCTCCGCCGCTCGCCAGTGATACCGACTGTTCAACAACAGCCATGTCTCCACGAGGACATGGTCACTGGTCACGTGGTTCGGGATGTTCAGGAGGATTGTCTTGGCGCGCGCATTGTCGCGATCTCTGGCCACTATTGCGGCAAACCAGACCGAGGAGTCCACAAAGGCGGTCAAGCATGCCTCGACTTGGCTCGCGCGCGAGGGCGCTGCTTGCGACCGGTCTTGCGCAGATAGCTCTGCCAAACCGCCTCGCCGATCATAGTGTCCTTGTCGCGAGCGATATTGGTCGGCGGCCCCTCGTCGATCAGATCGAACAGCACGGAAATATCCGGCTTCGATCTTGTTCCGCCGATGTCGGCGGCGACCAGGCGACGCACATATTCCGCGAAGGAAATCCCGAGCTCGGCCGCCTTCGCCTGCGCCCGACGCTGCAGGTCCGCGGTCATCGTGATCTGCGTGCGTACAGGCATGATGGCGCCATCATACCATCTAGCATCTCCTCGTGCAAGCTCTGCGGCCGGCGCCGAACAGGTGAAACGTTCCGGTGGTGCTAAGGTCCAGCCATGACCCTGGAATTGCGCATCCTCCATTTCGAGGACCTCTCGGTCGGGATGGCCGAGACGCTGTCGAAGACCATCGCATCCTCCGACGTGGTGGGATTCGCGCAGCTGACCGGCGACCGCAACCCGATCCATCTCTCCGAGCATTTTGCCGCCAAGACCCAATTCGGCAACCGCATCGCGCACGGCCTCTATACCGCGAGCCTGATCTCGGCGGTGCTGGGCACCCGCCTGCCCGGTCCCGGCGCCGTCTACATTTCCCAGACGCTCAATTTTCGCGCACCGGTGAAGATCGGCCAGCAGGTGGACGTGACCGTCGAGGTGGTCGAGCTCATTCCGGCGCGCCAGCGCGCGCGGCTCGCCTGCACCTGCAAGGTTGCCGGCGAGATCGTGCTCGACGGGGAGGCCTGGGTGAAGGTGCCTTCGGCGGCCAGATCGAGACGGCCGCTGCCGAAGCTGTGAGGCCCGCCCCGGGCGGGTCAGGATGCCTGGCGAAGCGCCTGCGGCGCATGCCCTTCGCGCAGTCCGCCGAGGATGGCGAGCGCGCGCTGCATCGAGAAGTCCCGGGTCGGCTGATGGAACGCCTTCCGGTTCCACCGCATCATGTATCCGTGCAGCACGCCGGGGAAGATGTGCACCTCGACATTGGGCATCCGCGCCGGCACCGCGCGATAGGCGGCGAGCACCTCGGCGGGCGCGGCATGGTCCTGATCACCCCAGATGATGCAGACCGGGGCCGTCACTCCTGCGAGCTCGTCGATGAAGTCGAGAAGCCGGGTGCCGTGGCAGGAGATTCCGGCGGCGTAGCCGAGCCGCTTGGGCCCGAGGATGGCGTAGGGGCCGCCGTAGCAGAACCCCATCACCGTCGCGCGTCCATTGAACTGCGGCATGGTTCGGAGCTGCGCCAGCGTGTCCGCCATGTCGGGTTCGCCGGCCTTGATCTTCTCGAGCCGCGGCTGGGAGCGCTCGGCCGCCCGCTTGTCGTCGCCTGCGAGCGGGCCCGGCAACGAGCGCCAGAAGAGGTCGGGCGCGGCGGCGATGTAACCCTGGCCGGCAAACTCGTCGGCGATGGCGCGAATTTCCTGATCGACGCCGTGCACCGCGGAGGCGAGCACGATTGCCGGCACCCGGCCCTCGGTTGCGGGGGTGGCGAGATAGCAGTCGAGCTCGCCGCCGTCGCGCGAGCCTATCCTGATGGTCTGGCCGGCCATGATCGGTTTCCTCATGTGCGCTGGGCGCAAACTTACCTCAAAGGCGAGGGGGTGGGCAAAGCCGCTGGATCGCCCCAGCATTTTCTTCTGTTGCAAACGGGTGACAGGGCTCGGCTGCTGTTTCGGCGCGATGAACCTGGCCGGCAGCTTGCGCGACCAATGACTGCAGCTCGGTTGGTAAGGGATTCTTATGAGCCTGATCATCATACCAGTAGCAGCGATCTGGATCGCCTGTACCACGATACTCATGGTCGCCGGGGTGATTGCCGCGAGCGAAGAGTAGGTCGAGGCGCCGAGATCTCGGCGGCGCGCGGCCGCTTGCAGAGGGTGCGATGCTCATTGTGAAGTATTTTTTCACCGTCGGATTGGCGCTGACGGCCGGCCTGATAGCCTTGAATGCCTATCTCGGAGCGTCGCCCGGAAGCGCTGCGGCGGGTGGATGGCATTCGGCGACCACCACGTCGCTGCCGATCATCGCCGCGGCCCCGGCGCCGGTTGCGCCATTGCCGGCCGCGGCGCCGGCCCCGCCGAAGCCGGCAAAGCCGGTCAAGGCTTCCGCCGCGCGGCACCGCGACCGCCGGTGACGGTGGCGCAGCCACAACCCTCCGTCAGCGCTTGCGGTCCCGCTCGTCGAGCACCTCGCGCATCACGCTGTTCACGATGATGGGCAGGCTCCTGGTGAGCCCCTCGAGCTTTCGCTCCAATCCGCCCACCTTCCGGTCGAGCCCGTCCACCTTTTCCTCCACCCGGTCGAGCCGCGTCTTGATGGCGGCAAGCTCATCGCTGTTGCGGCGGGTGTGCTCGAGAATATGCCGGGTGACCAGCTTCTCGCCTTCGACCTCGTGCTCGAGCACGTCCACGCGCGTGGCGAGCTCGCTCAACTCCACCTTGCTCACGAATTCGGCCATGTACGGCAGATCCCCGATCCTCCCCGAGCCCCCGATCCTGCCGAGCCACGTTAGCACAGGCCGGGCGTTCCGCCATCTCTGCGGCGCCGCGCGGGTCTCGGCGGCGAGAGCTCGGCGGCGAGAGCTCCTTGCCGGCTGCGACGGCATGGGCGATGATGAGAAAATTCGATCGTGAAAGGCGCCCGCGATGACGACCGCAACCCTCGAAACCAGGACCCATGCATTCGATGTGGAGGACATCGAGTACCTTCGCCACGGCGAGCGGCCGCTGCTCGCCCGCGTGTTCAGGCCGAAGGGCGAGGGGCCGTTCCCGGCGCTGGTCGAGTGCCACGGCGGGGCCTGGTGCCTGAGCGACCGGCTGACGGAGCGGCCGAGGCACGAGGCCATGGCCGCGCGGGGCATCGTCTCGATTGCGCTCGACTTCCGCTCCGGCAACGAGGCTCGCTATCCAGCCTCGGTGCAGGACATCCATTACGCGGTGCGCTGGGCCAAGCACAACGCCCGCGCCCTGAAGACGCGTCCCGACCTCGTCGGTCTCTCCGGCCAGTCGAGCGGCGGGCATCTCGCCATGCTGGTCGCGATGCGGCCGCACGATCTGCGCTATGCCGCGATCCGGCTGCCGGCGGGCGGGCCCGGGCTCGATGCGAGCGTGCGCTGCGTCGTGATGTCGTGGCCGGTCATCAACCCGCTCAGCCGTTACCGTCTCGCCAGGCGTGAGCAGGCGAAGCCCAGCCCGTCGGAATGGGCGAAGGGGATCATCGCCCGGCACGACGCGTACTGGGCGAGCGAGGCCGACATGGCGGAGGGCAACCCGATGCTCGCGCTCGAGCGCGGCGAGAAGGTCGCGACCCCGCCGGCCGTCTGGTTCCAGGGTCGCGGCGACGTGCTGCACGACTACAAGGACCCGGAAGCGTCCTTCGCCGGCAACGAGCCGCAGCGGTTCGTCGCGGCCTACCGCAAGGCGGGCGGCGAGATCACGCTGGAATATCTCGACATGGAGCGGCATGCCGGCCATGCGCCGGATCTGACGAAGACCGGCGACATGTTCGAGCGCATGGCCGGGTTCGTCCGGCGGCAGATCAGGGCCGAGAACGGATAGCGCCCGTTTCGGTGAATTGAGGCAGGAGTGCTTTCGACGTGCGTCACCCTCCCCTGAAAGGGCCTGAAAGGGGAGGGTCGGCGACGCGCTCTTGCGCGGCGCCGGGGTGGGGTGAAAGCTGAATCGGATGTTTTGCGGCGAGGTCACCCCACCCTGCACCGATGTGCGTCAATTCGACCGGACGCGCCCAAGTAGCGCCGCAGCACGCCGTCCGGCAGGCTGCTCCTCCTACTCCGCCGCCTCGGTGCGGGGCGGCTTGCGCGGGCGGCGCGCGAGCACCGGCGAAAGGAACGCCCCGGTATAGCTGCGCCGGTTCCGCGCGACCTCCTCGGGCGTGCCGGCGGCAATGATCTCGCCGCCGCCGTCGCCGCCTTCCGGACCCAGGTCGATGATCCAGTCGGCGGTCTTGATCACCTCGAGGTTGTGCTCGATCACCACCACGGTGTTGCCCTGCTCGACCAGCTCGTGCAGCACGTCGAGCAGCTTGGCGACGTCGTGGAAGTGCAGCCCCGTGGTCGGCTCGTCGAGGATGTAGAGGGTGCGGCCGGTGGCGCGCCGGGAGAGCTCCTTGGCGAGCTTCACGCGCTGTGCCTCGCCGCCGGAGAGGGTGGTGGCCTGCTGGCCGACATGGATGTAGTCGAGGCCGACCCGGTGCAGGAGCTCGAGCACATTGCGCACCCGCGGCACCGCCTTGAAGAACTCGAGCGCCTCCTCGACCGTCATGTCGAGCACGTCGGCGATCGACTTGCTCTTGAACAGCACCTCGAGCGTCTCGCGGTTGTAGCGCTTGCCCTTGCAGACGTCGCAGGTGACGTAGACGTCGGGCAGGAAGTGCATCTCGATCTTGATGACGCCGTCACCCTGGCAGGCCTCGCAGCGGCCGCCCTTGACGTTGAACGAGAAGCGACCGGGCTCGTAGCCGCGCGCCCGCGCCTCGGGCAGCCCGGCGAACCATTCCCGGATCGGGGTGAAAGCGCCGGTATAGGTCGCCGGATTGCTGCGCGGGGTGCGGCCGATCGGTGACTGGTCGATGTCGATGACCTTGTCGAGATGCTCGAGCCCGTCGATACACTCGTGCGGGGCAGGGGCCTCGCTGGCGCCGTTGAGCCTGCGTGCGATCGCCTTGTAGAGAGTATCGATGAGGAGCGTCGACTTGCCGCCGCCGGACACGCCGGTGACGCAGGTGAACAGGCCGAGCGGGATCTCGGCGGTGACGTTCTTGAGATTGTTGCCGCGCGCGTGAACGAGCCGCAGCAGCCGGGCCGGATTGCGCGGCCGGCGTGCCGGAACCGGCACGAACATCTCGCCGGACAGATATTTGCCGGTCAGCGAGGCCGGCGTGGCGACGAGATCGTCGACCCTGCCCTGGGCGACGATGTGGCCGCCGTGAATGCCGGCGCCCGGACCGATGTCGAGCACGTGGTCCGCCGTGCGGATCGCGTCCTCGTCGTGCTCGACGACGATCACCGTGTTGCCGAGGTCGCGAAGCCGCTTCAGCGTCTCCAGGAGCCGCGCATTGTCGCGCTGGTGCAGGCCGATCGAAGGCTCATCCAGCACGTAGAGGACCCCGGTCAGCCCGGAGCCGATCTGCGAGGCGAGGCGGATGCGCTGGCTCTCGCCGCCGGAAAGCGTGCCGGAGGCGCGCGCCAGGGTCAGATAATCGAGGCCGACATCGACCAGGAAGTTGAGCCGCTCGCGGATTTCCTTGAGCACGCGTGCGGCGATCTCGTTCTGCTTCGGAGTAAGCCGCCCGGGCAGCTCGGCGAACCACTCTCCTGCGCCTTTGACCGACATCTCGGCCACCTCGCCGATGTGGCGGCCGCCGACCTTGACGCAGAGCGCCTCAGGCTTGAGCCGATACCCCTTGCAGGCGGCGCAGGCGACGTCGCTGAAGTATCTCGCCAGCTCCTCGCGCGCCCAGTCGCTCTCGGTCTCGCGCCAGCGCCGCTCGAGGTTGGTCAGGACTCCTTCGAACGGCTTGGTGGTCTGATAAGCGCGCATCCCGTCGTCGTAGACGAACTTGATCGGGTCGTCGCCCGAGCCGGTGAGGATCGCGTCCTGGGTCCGCTTCGGCAGGTCCTTCCACCTGGTGTCCAGGGTGAACCGGTAGTGCTTCCCGAGCGCCTGCAGGGTCTGCGTGTAATAGGGGCTCGACGACCTGGCCCACGGCGCAATCGCGCCCCCGCGCAAGGTTCGCTCCCTGTCGGGAATGACGAGGTCCGGATCGATGTGCTGCTCGACCCCCAGTCCGCCGCAGGCCGGACAGGCGCCGAACGGGTTGTTGAACGAGAACAGCCGCGGCTCGATCTCCGGGATGGTGAAGCCCGAGACCGGGCAGGCGAACCTCTCGGAGAAGACGAGGCGCTCCGGCCCGCCCTGGTCATGGATCTTCGCGGTCTTCCTGGCGGCCGGCGCGGGCTGCTCCCTCTCCCCGCCGGCGGCAGCGGTGAGGGGAGCGTCGGCGAGCTCCGCCACCGCCAGTCCCTCGGCGAGCTTGAGCGCCGTCTCGAGCGAGTCCGCCAGCCGCGTCGCCAGATCCGGCCGCACCACGACGCGGTCGACCACCACGTCGATGTCGTGCGTGTACTTCTTGTCGAGCGCCGGCGCGTCGGCGATCTCGTGGAAGCGGCCGTCGATCTTGACGCGCTGGAATCCGCGCTTGAGGTAGTCGGCGAGCTCCTTGCGGTACTCGCCCTTCCGGCCGCGCACCACCGGCGCCAGCAGATAGAGGCGGGTGCCCCCGGGCAGCGCCATGATCCGGTCCACCATCTGCGAGACGGTCTGGCTCTCGATCGGAAGCCCGGTGGCCGGCGAGTAGGGCACGCCCGCACGCGCCCAGAGGAGCCGCATGTAGTCGTAGATCTCGGTGACGGTGCCCACCGTCGAGCGCGGATTGCGCGAGGTGGTCTTCTGCTCGATCGAGATGGCGGGCGAGAGGCCGTCGATCTGGTCGACGTCCGGCTTCTGCATCATTTCCAGGAACTGCCGCGCGTAGGCGGACAGCGACTCGACGTAGCGGCGCTGCCCTTCGGCGTAGATGGTGTCGAAGGCGAGCGAGGATTTCCCCGAGCCCGACAGGCCCGTGAACACCACCAGCTGATCGCGCGGGATCTCGACGTCGATGTTCTTGAGGTTGTGCTCGCGGGCGCCGCGGATGGCGATCACCCGTGCTTCGGGTCGGCGGAGACGGCGCTGGTCGAGGGGATCGTTCATGAGTCCGTGGTGGAGGAGTCCGGACGCGGGGAAGCCGCGGAGGGACATTCGGAACGTAGTGAGAACGGCGAGCTTGCGCCAGCCCGGTTGCAAGCGCCTCGCCCGTGCCCCTCGGGCCTGTGGACAATGGCTGAGGAGCTATCCGGCATCCGCGCGTCCGCGCCCGTGCCGCAAAGCCGGATGTTTCGGGGAGAGGACGGCGATTTTTTTGCTGGGATTGGCTGCGCCGGCATGGTTGATCGGGCGCCGTGAGCCCGCACGCTCGAGCCCAGCCTTACGACGTCACACGCAGCAGCCTCGGGTTCGCCGAGCACGACGGGGTCAGGCTCGCCGGCGATCTCTACCTGCCGAGAGCGGCTCAGGCCGCGCCGGCCCTGATCGCGGTGCATGGCGGAGGCTGGCAAGTCGGCGGGCCGGAGTTCTATCAGCACTGGGGGCCGTTTCTCGCCAGCAACGGTTTCGCGGTGCTCGCGATCCGTTATCGGCTGTCGAAGCCCGGGATGAAGTCGTTTCCGGGTGCCGTCCACGACGTCAAGGCCGCCGTGCAGTTCGTGCGCGCCAATGCCGCGGAGCTGGGGATCGATCCCGTGCGTATCGGGGCGATCGGCGACTCCGCCGGCGCCCATCTCGCCTCGCTCGTCGCCCTCGCCGGCGAGGAGCCGATATTCTCCGGCGAATACGGCAACGATCCGCATGCGTCGATCTCGTCCGGCGTCAAGGCGGTGATCGGGTTCTATGGCGTCTACGACCTGCAGGCGCAATGGACGCATGACCAGATCACCCGGCCGCGCGATCAGATCACCGAGAAGTTTTTGGGCGTGTCGCCGATTGAGAGCCGCCGGCTCTATTTCGATGCCTCGCCGATGAGCTACGCCACGCTCGAGAGCAGCCGGAAGACCGGCACGCGCTTTCTGCTGATTCACGGCACCCATGACGATATCGTCGACGCGCGGACCCAGTCGGAGGCCTTCCTGGCGGCGCTGGAGCAGGCAGGCTTCCTCGCCCGCAGCATCGTCGTTGCCGGCTCCGGGCACTTCTGGGCGAGCGACCCGCTCGAGGGGCCGGGCAGCCATGTCGCACAGGTTGCGCCGCAGATGCTGCGCTTCCTGCAGGACGAGCTGTGAGGCCGCGGCTCGTGCTGCCTCTGCGCGCCGGGCGCCCAGGCGGCACTTGCCTATGGCTCGCGAAGCTGCTAGAACAAACAGGGAACACGAGTCCGTTCCGCTACCCCACATTGTGTGGATAAGCGGGAAGACGCGACGATGGTGAGCGACCCGGGCGCGGCTTGTGCCTAGGGTCTGGAAGCAGGCGGCGTAAAGGCGATCGGAGCAGGAGAGCAAGATGGCAGGTTCGGTCAACAAGGTGATCCTGGTCGGCAATCTCGGCAAGGACCCGGAGGTCAGGCGCACTCAGGACGGCCGGCCGATCGTGAATTTCTCGCTGGCCACCTCGGACAACTGGCGGGACAAGGCCACCGGCGAGCGGCGCGAGAGGACCGAATGGCACCGCATCGTCATCTTCAGCGAGCCGCTGTGCCGGATCGCCGAGCAATATCTGCGCAAGGGGTCCAAGGTCTATCTCGAGGGACAGCTGCAGACGCGCAAATGGCAGGACCAGTCCGGGCAGGAGCGGCAGACCACCGAGGTGGTGCTGCCGGCCTTCAGCGGCGTGCTCACCATGCTCGATCGCGCCGGTGAGCGTGGCGGACCCGAGCTCGCCGCTCCCGACAGCGGCAGCGACTTCGGATCGCCGGGCCCGGTCGGGCACGACAAGCAGCCGGCGTTGGCCGGAGCCGGCAAGCGCGGCGATATGGATGACGACATCCCGTTTTGACCGACGGAATTTCGCCACGCGCCACGCGACGCAATTTCGGCTGTCCAGAAAGCGCAACCGGAGATGAGATGCGCGAAGTCATCTCGGCGCCTCGGCCGGGGCTCGATCTGCACCGGCACTATGGGCACCACCAATCGCCGGCGATCCGCGCCGGCGGGCTGATCTTCTGCTCGGGGATGCTGCCGGTCGACGCGGAAACCGGCGAGCGGCAGCACGGAACCCTCACCAGCGAGACGCATGTCATCTTCGGGAACCTCAGGCTTCTGCTGGAATCGGCGGGCTCATCGCTGGATCGTCTCGTGCAGGTGCACGCGCTGATCTACGACAGCATCGAGTACGACGTGCTCAACCATGTGTATCGGCAATATGTGGCGAACGGCCCGCCCGCGCGCACCGTGTGGGCGGCGCAGATCGAGGCCGGGTTCAAGGTCCAGCTCGACGCGGTGGCGGCCGCCTGAGCGGCCCGAGGAAGGCGCGATGGTCGCGCGACGGGAAGTGGTTGCCCGCGGGCTAATGGCGCGGGATGCGGCACCTGCCGCCGGTCAATCCGCTTCGACCGTGGTTCGGGGCGGAGATTTCCTGTTCGTATCGGGCCTGACCGCGGCCGACCCGCGCTCGGGCGCCCGCATCCGCAATACGACGGCGAACGAGACCCGCCACATCCTCGAGCATCTCAAGCTGATGCTGGAAGCGGCGGGGTCCTCGCTGGACAAGGTCGTCAAGGTGAACGTGCTGCTGCACAGCATGCTGGAGGCGCCCAACATGAACGAGGTGTATGGCCGCTTCTTTCCCGTGTCGCCGCCGGCGCGCACCGTCTGCGGCGCTCGCCTGCCCGACGGCGCCAAGGTCGTCATCGAATGCACGGCATTGGCGTGATCCGATGCCCGACAAGCTCGCGCGCTCGGCGATCGAGCCGAAAAATCCGCACCTCAACGCCTCCCGCAAGGCCAACCTGCCGCACGTTCCGGGCATCCGGGCGGGCGATTACATCTTCCTTTCCGGAATGGTGCCGGTCGACCCCGACACCGGCGAGCGCCGTCACGGGCCCATCGCCGAGCAGGTCCGCACCACTCTTTCCAACATGCGGCACATGCTCGAATCCGCCGGCTCCTCGCTCGAGCGCGTCGTCCGCGTGCACGTGATACTGGCGGACATTGCGCACCTGCCTGACATGGACCGCGTCTGGGGCGAGTTCTTTCCGGTCGATCCGCCCGCCCGCACCGTCTGGTCGATGCAGTTGCGCTTCGGCAACGGCTGCGAGATCGAATGCATCGCGATGGCGGGCTGAGAGGCTCTTCCGGCTACGGCTCTTTCCCGGGGTCGTGAGCCGCCCGAGCGCCGCTCGGAGGACGCTCGGGGGCTGGTTCTCGGCGGGTGCTCGGGAGCCCTGCCGCCTTGACTGCAAGCCATTGAGCTACCATCTAAATTGCTGTCGAGCCGTGGCGCGTTTTCAGTGGCGCGCCGGGGCTGAATCAGCTAGGCAGGTGGCACTCTCGCCCGCACGGATTCCGCATTGGCCGACCGCAACGAGCAGCAGCCGGAAGACCCCGGCCCCTCCGACATTCGCCCGGTCTCCATCACCGAGGAGATGAAGCGCAGCTACCTCGATTACGCCATGAGCGTGATCGTGGCGCGGGCGCTGCCGGACGCGCGCGACGGCCTCAAGCCGGTGCACCGGCGCATCCTGTTCTCCATGCACGAGAACGGGCACACGCCCGACAAGAAATACGTCAAATCGGCGCGCGTGGTCGGCGACGTCATGGGCAAGTATCACCCGCATGGCGACCAGGCCATCTACGACGCGCTGGTGCGCATGGCGCAGGACTTCTCCATGCGCCTGCCGCTGATCGACGGGCAGGGAAATTTCGGCTCGGTCGACGACGATCCGCCGGCAGCCATGCGCTACACCGAGTGCCGACTGGCACGCTCGGCGATGGAGCTGCTCGACGACATCGACAAGGAGACGGTTGATTTCCAGCCGAACTACGACGGCAACGAGAAGGAGCCGGTGGTTCTGCCGGCGCGCTTCCCCAATCTGCTGGTCAACGGCGCCGGCGGGATCGCGGTGGGAATGGCGACCAACATCCCCCCGCACAATCTCGGCGAGGTGATCGATGCCTGCATCGCGATGATCGACAATCCCGGCCTCGGCTTCGACGAGCTGATCGACATCATTCCCGGACCCGACTTCCCCACCGGCGGCATCATTCTCGGGCGGTCGGGCATTCGCGCGGCCTACCATGGCGGCCGCGGCTCGATCGTCATGCGCGGCAAGGTCGAGGTCGAAACCCTGCGCGGCGACCGCGAGGCGATCATCGTCTCCGAGATTCCCTACCAGGTGAACAAGGCGGCGATGGTCGAGCGCATCGGCGAGCTCTGGCGCGAGAAGAAGATCGACGGCATCGCCGCCCTGCGGGACGAGTCCGACCGCACCGGCTACCGCGTCGTCATCGAGATCAAGCGCGATGCCATGCTCGATGTCGTCCTCAATCAGCTCTATCGCTACACCCCGCTGCAGACGAGTTTCGGCGCCAATGTGGTGGCGCTCGAGAGCGGCCGGCCACAGGTGATGAACCTGAAGGACCTGCTCACGTCGTTCGTCCTTTTCCGCGAGGACGTGGTCTCGCGCAGGACCAAGTATCTTCTCGGCAGGGCGCGCGATCGCGCCCACGTGCTGGTCGGGCTCGCCATTGCCGTCGCCAATATCGACGAGGTGATCCGGCTCATTCGCGCCTCGAGCGACGCCAACGCCGCGCGCGAGGCGCTGATGGCGCGCGATTGGCAGGCGCGCGAGGTCGAGGCGATGGTCACCCTGATCGACGATCCCCGTTACAAGGTCACGGAGACCGGCACCTACAGGCTCTCGGCCGAGCAGGCGCGGGCCATCCTCGATCTGCGCCTGCAGCGGCTCACTGCGCTCGGTCGCGACGAGATCAAGGCCGAGCTCGACAAGCTCGCGACCGAGATCGCCGATTATCTCGACATCCTCCGCTCTCGCGCCCGGGTGCAGGCGATCGTCAAGGACGAGCTCAAGGCCGTGCGCGAGAAGTTCGCCACCCCGCGCCGCACCGTGATCCTCGATCAGGAGGGCGAGGTCGAGGAGGAGGACCTCATCCATCGCGAGGACATGGTGGTCACCGTTTCCCACCTCGGCTACGTCAAGCGGGTGCCGCTGTCGGCCTACCGGGCGCAGCGGCGCGGCGGCAAGGGTCGCGCCGGCATGCAGACGCGCGAGGAGGACTTCGTCTCGCGCCTGTTCGTCGCCTCCACCCATACCCCGGTGCTGTTCTTCTCCTCTTACGGGCGGGTCTACAAGGAGAAGGTCTGGCGCTTGCCGCAGGCGGCGCCGCAGGCGCGCGGCAAGGCGCTGATCAACATCCTGCCGCTGGAGCAGGGCGAGCGCATCACCACGGTGATGCCGCTGCCGGAGGACGAGGCGAGCTGGGGCCAGCTCGACGTGATGTTCGCCACCACCCGGGGCAGCGTCCGGCGCAACAAGCTCTCCGATTTCGTCGACGTCCGCCGCTCCGGGATCATCGCCATGAAGCTCGACGAGGGCGAGGCGATCGTCGACGTGCAGATCTGCACCGAGCGCGACGACGTGCTGCTCACGTCGTCGGGCGGCCAGTGCATCCGGTTCCCGGTGACCGACGTGCGCGTGTTCCAGGGGCGCACCTCGATGGGCGTGCGCGGCATCGCGCTGGCCGAAGGCGATCGGTTGATCTCGCTCTCGATCCTGCGCCACGTCGATGCGACCGCCGACGAGCGCGTCGCCTATCTCAAGCGGGCGAGCGCGGTGCGGCGCGGGCTTGCCGGGGAGACGGAGGAAGCGGCCGCCGACGCCGCCGAGGAGGCGGCGGAAACCGGTGCTACCGGTGCCATCGAGCTCGGCGAGCAGCGTTACGTCGGGATGTCGGCGGCCGAGCAGTTCGTCCTCACCGTTTCCGAGCGCGGCTACGGCAAGCGCTCATCCTCGTTCGAAGACCGGATCACCGGCCGCGGCGGCAAAGGCATCGTCGCCATGGATGTGCGCGAGCGCGACGGCACGATCCGGCGCAAGACCGGCAAGCTGATCGCCTCGTTCCCGGTCGAGGAAGGCGATCAGATCATGCTGGTCACCAACGGCGGGCAATTGATCCGCACCCGCGTGGAAGGCATCCGCATCGCCGGCCGCTCGACCCAGGGCGTGATCGTGTTCGACACCGCCGAGGACGAGCGCGTGGTCTCGGTCGAGCGGATCAGCGAGGAGAGCGAGGACAACGGCGGCTAGGCCGCGCTTATCTGCCATGAACTGGGAGCTGTTCGCTGCCTTCCTGGCGCTCACGCTCGTTCTCGTGATCACGCCCGGCCCGATCGTGACGCTGGTGATAGCCACGGCGGCTACTCGGGGCTTTCGCGCCGGGCTCGTGACCATCGCCGGCACCACTCTCGGCAACGCGGTCCTGCTGTTCGCCATCGCCTCGGGCCTGAGCTGGGTGCTGCGCAATGCGCTCCTGCTGTTCGAAGGCCTGCGCTGGCTCGGCGCTGCCTACCTCGTCTGGCTCGGGGTTCGGGCGTGGCGGCGCGCCGGCGAGGGGGCCGCAGCCGTGCCGCCGAGCGGCCATGCGGACATGCGGCGCGGCTTCCTCGTCGCAGTGCTGAACCCCAAGACGATCGCATTCTTCTCGGCTTTCCTGCCGCAGTTCATCGATCCCGCTCTTCCGGTCGAGCGACAGCTCGCGATCATGTGTGTCGTCAGCCTCCTGCTGGCGGCGCTGTGCGATGCCGGCTGGGCAGCGGCGGCCGGCTTGGGCCGCGCCTGGTTCATGGCATCGCGGCGCGCGCGGCTGCTCGGCCGGCTCTCAGGCCTCGTGCTGATCGGCGGCGGCATCTGGCTATCGCTGGCGCGGCGGCCGGCATGAGGTGGAAGCGCGGGGCTGGAACCTCGGCGCCGCATCGAGCTTGATTGCGTTCGGCGCCCGACGTCGATAATTAAGCACAGCAGCAGGCGATCGCCGATGTCACCGCCCGATGATCCGCCGCAAGACGACAACGTGGTTCGCCTGGGCACCGAGACGCTGCTTGCGATCGCGGAGGAGTTGCGCAAGATGTACGATGCCGACTTGCGCAAGAAGCCGTCGGCGAGGCTGCAGGCGCTTCTGCGCCGGATCGAGCGCGGCGAAAGCATCTCCGAGAAGCCGTAGGATCAGCGGGCGCCCGAGGTCCGTTCACGTGCCTGTGCTGACCCCGCCGGCCCTTCGCTCCATGGACCGTCTGCACGTCTCCTCCGCCGGCGCTTGCGGGGGTTCAGAGGGCACGCTAGACCGGCCGCATGCCGCGCATCGCGCTTTTTCCCGGCTCCTTTGATCCGGTCACCAACGGCCATCTCGATCTGGTAAGGCAGGCCGCCGGGCTCGCCGATCGGCTGGTGCTGGCAATCGGAACGCATCCGGGCAAGACACCGCTGTTTTCGGCCGACGAGCGGCAGGCAATGATCGAGGAGACATGCGCTCCGCTCGCACGCGCGAGCAGCTGCGAGCTTGCCTGCGTCACCTTCGCCGATCTTGTCGTCGCCGCCGCCCGCCGCGAGGGCGCGACACTCCTCATCCGCGGGCTGCGCAGCTCCACGGATTTCGACTACGAGATGGAGATGGCCGGCATGAACGGGACCATGGCGCCCGCGGTGCAGACGGTGTTTCTGCCGGCGTCACCCGCGGTCCGCCCGATCACCGCCACACTGGTGCGCCAGATTGCATCGATGGGTGGAGATGTGGCGCCTTTCGTGCCGCCGGCGGTCGCTGTCCGATTGAAGCAGAAATTCGCCGGCGCGGCCGGCGGCGGCGCCGGGTGACTCTCGCGGATGTCGGCCGCGCAAGGCGAGCAATCGTGCAGCTGAGCGCCTGAGCCCCGGACCGCCATTCAACAACCGACAAGCAACCAACAGAAGGCACCATGCAAATCAGACCCGTCGTGCTCGGCCTCGCATTCGCTGCCGCCCTCGCCGCTGCCGCCTTCGCGCAGGCGGGCAAGGGGGCCAATCCCGCCGCGCTCACCGAGAAGGCGCCGCCGATCTACAAGGCCCGCTTCGATACCAGCAAGGGAGCATTCGTCGTCCAGGTTCATCGCGACTGGGCGCCGAACGGGGCCGACCGCTTCTACAACCTGGTCAAGAACGGCTTCTACGACGACAACCGCTTCTTCCGGGTGATAAGCGGATTCATGGTGCAGTTCGGCATCAATGGTGATCCGCAGATTGCCGCCTCCTGGCGGGCGGCGGCGATCAAGGACGACCCGGTGAAGCAGAGCAACGGCCGCGGCCGCATCACCTTCGCAACCTCCGGTCCCAATTCGCGCACGACGCAGGTATTCATCAATTTCGCCGACAATAGCGGGCTTAATTCACAGGGCTTCTCGCCGTTCGGGGAGGTCAGCACCGGCATGGGCGTGGTCGACGCGCTCTACAGCGGCTACGGCGAAGGCGCCCCCCACGGCCGCGGCCCCGATCAGGGGCGGATCCAGACGGAAGGGAACGCCTATCTCATGCGCGGTTTTCCCAATCTCGATTACATAAAGAAAGCCGCCATCGAGAACTGAGCTCCGCCACCCGTCGTTGGCACCTGCAGGCGCAAGCGGGTTCGCGCCCGTGCGCCTGACCCGAGCCCCCATGATATCGGCGCGATTGCCGGCCGACCGATCGCGAGCCGCTTCGTCGACAACCGGCCTTTGGAAGGACACCATCGATGAGTGCTGCGACTGACACCCTCATTCTCGAGACCACGCAGGGGAAGGTATCGATCGCCATGCGCCCTGACCTGGCGCCGGGCCATGTCGCGCGCATCAAGCAGCTGGTGCGTGACGGCTTTTACGACGGCATCGCGTTCCACCGCGTCATCGACGGCTTCATGGCGCAGACCGGCTGCCCGCAGGGCACCGGAACCGGCGGCTCGGGCCAGAAGCTCAAGGCCGAGTTCAGCCGGGAGCCGCACCGACGCGGAACCGTATCCATGGCACGCGCGCAATCGCCCGATTCCGGCGACAGCCAGTTCTTCATCTGCTTCGCCGACGCGGGGTTTCTGGACGGAAAGTACACGGTCTGGGGGCAGGTGACCGGGGGCATGGAGAACGTCGACAAGATCAAGCGCGGCGAGCCGGTGCAAAATCCGGATCGGATCATCTCCGCCAAGCTCGCGGCCGAGGCCTGAGCAACCGGTCCCTCCGGGGCCGGGCAGGGCAATTGCATATGGCGGGCCGGGACTGCGGCTCGTCGTCCTGAGGTGCCCGCGCATGTTTCGACGGCTATTTCAACTTGCACAAAGTGCGCGGGCCTCGAAGGACGATCGGCCCGCAACTGCGGCTTAGATTATCCGCGCAATGCCTCGGCGGCACCCTTCGAGGCTCGCCCGGCCGAAGGGCCGGGCGAACACCTCAGACGTGACGGCCTCCATATGCGATAGACCCCCGGGGCCGGGGGCAACGGGAGCGGCTGCAACCCGCGACCCTATCGGCCGATCCGGCTTTGGCCCGGAGCGGAAAAAAAATATTGAGCGAGCCCGGGAACAACCCGGGAGGGCGCGACGTTGTCAGCGACTTGGGTTCACGTCATGGGGAAAACCGATGCCTCGGCCTCTCATGAGCGATGCTCTGCCGCCCACAGCTCCGACTCACGAGCGGGAGCGTGCCAGCTATCTGGTGAAGCGTCGGGAGGACGTCTGGTTCATCGCGTTCGATGGACAGGAGTTTGGGCCCTACAACAGCGATCGGGAAGCCGTGCTGTTCGCGATCGATGCCGCACATAAGCTCGGGGAGAACGGCGCGGACACCCAGGTGCTGCGCCTCGACGAGGCCGGAAAGGCAAGTCCGGTATGGACCTCCGGGGTTGATCCCTATCCATTGCCAGCCCGAGCCGGGCCATAGCGCAAGATCGCCGGCTCGCTTTCGCCCTCCATAGACAGGGTCTATACGGTCCGCCCGGAGATGAGCGGGCATGCGGACCGACCTGTTCGAATTCGAGCTGCCGCCGGAGCTGATCGCGCTGCGTCCGGCCGCACCGCGCGACACCGCCCGACTGCTGGTGGTCGAGCCCGGGGCGACGGTGCCGCTTAAGGACCGCGGCGTGCGCGACCTTCCGGATCTGCTGCGGCCCGGCGATGCCCTGGTCGTCAACGACAGCAAGGTCATTCCGGCGCGGCTCGAGGGTCGCCGCATCGGCCGGGGCGCAACCGAGCCGGCCGTCGAAGCAACCCTGCATCGACGCATCGATGGCGCCCGCTGGCGCGCGTTCATCAGGCCTGCGAAGCGGCTGCTGCCGGGCGATGTCCTGCGCTTCGGCGACGAAGGCCGGGTCTGCTTTCTCGGGCAGCTCGACGCCACCGTCGAGGAGAAGGGCGATGACGGCGAGGTCACGCTCGCTTTCGCCTTCCACGGACCGGTGCTCGACCAGGCGGTGGACGAGCGCGGCAGCATGCCGTTGCCGCCCTATATTGCCGCGCGGCGCGCGCCCGACGACAGCGACCGCACCGATTATCAGACGATCTTTGCCCGCGAGGAGGGATCGGTGGCGGCCCCGACCGCCGGCCTGCATTTCACCGAAGCGCTGGTCGGGCAGCTGCGCCAGCACGGGATCACCCTGCACAAGGTGACGCTGCATGTGGGCGCCGGCACCTTCCTTCCGGTCAAGTCGGCCGACACCGCCGCGCACCGGATGCATGCCGAGCACGGTAGCGTGAGCGAGCCCACCGCGGACGCGCTCAACCGCTGCCGCCGCGGAGGCGGACGCGTCGTCGCCATCGGCTCGACCTCGCTGCGGCTGATCGAGAGCGCGAGCACCGAGGAGGGGGTCATTCGACCCTTCGCGGGGGAGACCGCGCTGTTCATCACGCCCGGATACCGCTTCCGCGCGGTCGACGCGATGCTGACCAACTTCCACCTGCCGCGTTCGACCTTGTTCATGCTGGTGGCGGCGTTTTGCGGCCTCGACCTGATGAAGCGAGCCTACGCCCATGCGATCGGCAAGGGCTACCGCTTCTATTCCTACGGCGATTCCTGCCTGCTGTTTCGCGCTCGGGAGCAGGAGCGGGACGGCACGCGCCATGGCTAGTGTTCTGTCTCTGACGATTGTCTCAGAGGCGTGTCCCGGATGCGGTGCAGCACGAGCGCTCGAGGGCAGTCGAATTGATCCGGACCGATAGCGCTCGTGGTGCACCACAATCCGGGACCGCCATAAAGATCGCGTTTCGGGCGGTCCCGGGTCTGCGGCGCAACACTTCGTGCTGCGCCGCGCCCGGACACACGGATGAGCTTTTCGTCTCACGGCCAGGCCTGATACGGGGACGCGATGTCGGGTTGTTTCGCTTTCCGGCTGCTCGCCCGGGACGGTGCCGCCCGTCATGGCTGCATCGAGACGCCGCATGGCGCGGTCGCGACCCCTTGCTTCATGCCGATCGGGACCCACGCCACGGTCAAGGGGCTCGACCCCGCAGCGCTGCGCGCGAGCGGTGCCGACATCGTGCTCGCCAACACCTATCACCTGATGCTGCGGCCCGGCGCCGAGCGGATTGCGGCGCTCGGCGGGCTGCACGCGTTCATGTGCTGGCCGCACGCGATCCTGACGGATTCCGGCGGTTTCCAGGTCATGTCGCTTGCCGCTCTCCGCAAGGTGGAGGAGTGTGGCGTCACCTTCCGCTCCCACATCGACGGCGCCATCGTCGTGCTCACGCCCGAGCGCGCGATCGAGGTCCAGGACATGCTGGGCTCCGACATCGTCATGCAGCTCGACGAATGCCTCAAGCTGCCGGCAGCGCAGGCGGAGATCGGCCGCGCCATGCGGCTGTCGCTGCTCTGGGCCGAGCGCAGCCGGCGCGCTTTCGAGCCCCTGCCGGCCGGCCGCGCGCTGTTCGGCATCGTCCAGGGCGGCGACGATCCGGACCTGCGGCTCGAGAGCGCCCGGGCGCTGACCGATATCGGCTTCGACGGCTATGCCATCGGCGGGCTGGCGGTGGGCGAGCCGCAGCCGGTCATGCTCTCGGTGATCGACGCGGTCGCACCCGCGCTGCCGTCCGAACGGCCGCGCTATCTCATGGGCGTGGGGACGCCGGCGGACATCGTGGAGGCGGTGGCACGCGGCATCGACATGTTCGATTGCGTGCTGCCGACCCGCAACGGCCGGCACGGGCTCGCCTTCAGCCGCTTCGGCCCGATCAATCTGAGAAACGCGCGCCATGCCGACGACCCGCGTCCGCTCGACGCGCAGAGCAGGTGCCCGGCGGCGCGCAACTATTCTCGCGCCTATCTCCACCACCTCGTGCGCGCCAACGAGATGCTCGGCGCGATCCTGCTGACGACGATCAACGTTGCATATTACCAGGAGTTGATGGCCGCGCTTCGCCGGGCGATCGCGGCGGGGCGCTTCGCGGCGTTGCTCGAGGAGCTGCGCGAAGGCTGGGCGCGCGGCGACCTTCCGCCCCGATCGTGACGGCGAGGCCGCCGACAAGGGTCTCGACGGCACGCCGGCATCGGCGCAGAATGCCTGGGCGAAATCAGCCAAGTGGAGGAGACGGCGACCGGCGCATGGCGAAGGATCCGTTCGCCATCGGCTGCTCGTCCTTGCTGCACAAGGGAGGAAGGCATGGCTACCGATTTCACTGTGAACGGCAAGGCGGTGTCGACCGATGCGCCGCCGGCAACGCCGTTGCTGTGGGTGATCCGGGAAGGCCTCAAGCTCACCGGCACCAAGTTCGGCTGCGGCACCGGGCTGTGCGGCGCCTGCATGGTGCATATCGACGGCAAGCGCGCGTTCTCCTGCCAGACCCAGGTATCGGAGCTTGCCGGAAGATCGGTGACCACGATCGAGGGGCTCTCGGGCAACTCGTCGCATCCGCTGCAGAAGGCGTGGCTGGCCGAGCAGGTGCCGCAATGCGGCTACTGCCAGTCGGGCCAGATCATGAGCGCAGCCGATCTCCTCAAGCAAAATCCGAAGCCGACGCGCGAAGAGATCGTCGAGCATATGAGCACGAACATCTGCCGCTGCGGAACCTATCAGCGCATCGTGCGCGCGGTCGAGCGCGCCGCCCGGGAGGCCTGAGCCATGACCAAGCACGTGCAACTGTCCAAGCTTGCTGCACCGCTGTCCCGCCGGCAGGTCATGGTAGGCGCCGCCGGGCTCACCTTCGCGGTCGCGCTCTCTGGCAAGGCCGCATCCGCGGCCACAACCGCGACGCAGGCGAGCGGGAACGCGCTCAGCCCTTGGGTGTCGATCGCCCCGGACGGCACCATCACCATCATGTCCGCTGCCACCGAGATGGGCCAGGGATCGATGACCTCGCTGCCGCTGGTGCTGGCGGAGGAGCTCGACGCCGACTGGTCGAAGGTGCGCGTCGTGCCGGCGCCGCCGGTCGAGGCGATCTATGGCAATCCCGGTTTCCAAGGCATGATGTACACGGCCAGCTCGAACGCGGTGACGAGCTATTATCAGCCGCTGCGCATTTTCGGCGCCCAGGTGCGCCGCGTGCTGCTCGACAATGCAGCGCACAAGCTCGGCGTGCCCGTCGACGAGCTGACGACCGAGCCGAGCACGGTCGTGCACGCCAAGTCCGGCCGGCGGCTCGGCTATGGCGAGATCGCCGCGTTTGCGCAGGTGCCCGCCAAGGCCCCCGAGATCAAGCCGGACGAGCTCAAGAAGAAGAGCCAGTTCAGGCTGATCGGCAAGGACGTGACGCGGGTCGAGCTGCCGGGCAAGGTGAACGGCACCGCCCGCTACAGCATCGACGTGCAGGTGCCGAACATGCTCTACGGCGCCGTGCTTCGCGCCCCGGTGGAAGGATCCGTGCCCGACAAGATCAATGACGAGAAGGCGAAGGTCATTGCCGGTGCGGTCAAGATTGTGCGCCTGCCCTATGGCGTCGGCGTGTTGGCAGAGACGCCGTGGGCCGCTTTCGAGGCGCGCCAGGCGCTCACCAACGCCGTGACCTGGACCAGGACCGGAACCGCCTGGGGCTTCGACAGCGACAAGGGGATCGAGCGCTTCGCGGCCGACGCTAAGAATCCCGCCCGCGGAGCGACCGAGTGGAGCCGGGTAGGCGACCTTCGCGGCGCGATGCCCAAGGCTGCGTCCACCATGGAGGCGGAATACCGCTGCGACTATGCCTATCACGCGCAGATGGAGCCGCTGAACGCCATCGCCTCGGTGTCGCCGGCGGGCGACGCGGTCGAGATCTGGGCTGGAACGCAGAGCCAGACCACGGCCTGCGAAGCTCCTGCCAAGCTCCTTGGGATTTCGCGCGACAAGGTGAAGCTCCACGACATGCTCATGGGCGGTGGCTTCGGCCGGCGCGGCAATCGCGACGTTGATTTCATCATCGACGCGGTGCTGCTGTCGCAGCAAGCAGGGCGCCCAGTCAAGGTGATGTGGACGCGCGAGGACGACGTCCACAACGGGCGCTTCCGTCCGCTCTCGGCCCACTGGCTGAAAGCGGGGTTTGACGCCTCCGGCAAGCTCACGGCCTGGCATCACCGCATTGCCGTGGACCGTGTCGGACCCTTCATGGACCCGGTGCGATACCAGGCGAGCGGCGGCAGGGACGTCATCGCCATGCTGGGCAGCGATCTGCGGGGCTACGATGTTCCGCACCAGCTGGTCGAGCAGCTCTACCGCGACACCGGTGTGCGCACCAATCCGCTGCGCGGGATCAGCTTCCTCGCCAACAAGTTCGCCACCGAGTCGTTTGTCGATGAGATCGCGCGCAAGCGCAGCATCGACCCGGTTGCGTACCATCTCGAACTGCTGAAAGACACGCCGCGGGCGGTGAAGGCGGTGCAGCGCGTGGCGGAGATGGCGGAGTGGGGACGCAAGCGCGACGGCCGTGGGCTCGGCTTCGCTTTCATCGACTATGCCGGCTCGCAGGTCGCCGGCATTGCCGAGATCTCGCTGGATCGCGCCAGCGGGAGCATCAAGGTGCACGATTTCTGGTGCACGATCGATTGCGGTGTCGCGGTGCAGCCCGACAATGTAGCCGCGCAGAGCGAGAGCAGCATCGTCTACGGCTTGGGACTGGCACTCACCGAGACGATCTCGATCAGGAACGGCGCCGTCGAGCAGAGCAACTTCTATGACTATCGCGTGCCGCGCATGAACGAGGTTCCGCAGATGCACGTCGAGGTCCTCGTGACCGACAACCATCCGACCGGCGCCGGGCAGATGGCGACACCGCTCGTCGCGCCGGCAATCGCGAGCGCGGTGGCGGGCCTCACGGGCGTGCGGCTGCGCCACACGCCGTTCACCCCCGACCGGGTAAAGCAGGCGCTTGGCTGAGCAGGCGACGCAGGAGCGGACGGCAGTATCGCCGTCCGCTCGATCATCTTCCCCTTGTCCTGTTTTCCCTCCTCGGTCCTGAGAGTCTCATGCAATCGCATAATTGGATCCGGCACCCGCGTGCGCTGGCGGCAGCCGCCGGCCTCGCGACGGCGATGCTGCTGCCGGCTTCTCCGGCGCCGGCACAGGCGCCGAGGATCGGCGACCCGCCGGAATCGAACAACATGCGGCTCGTCGGCTACAACGATCTGCAGGGCCGCAGCGCCTATCAGCCGGTTGTCCATCATCAGGGCGACCGCTACATCGCCTATGTCGGCCACCACGGCGGCACCGCTGATGTGCCGAAGCCGATGAACCGGCTCAGCGGGCAAGCCGAGTTCAACGGCACCTCGATCCTCGACGTGACCGACCCCGCGCAGCCGAGATACCTCGCGCATATTCCCGGCCTGCCCGGCAATTACGAGGAGGGCGGCGCGCAGATGGTGCGGGTCTGCGACGGCAGGGCGCTGCCGAAGGGCGACCCGGCCAAGGTCTACCTGCTGCGCGTGTTCGGCGGCCGCGCGCACGAGATCTGGGACGTGACCGATCCGGGCAAGCCCGCGCTGCTGACCAGGATCGTCGAAGGCCTCAAGGACACTCACAAGAGCTGGTGGGAGTGCGACACCGGGATCGCCTATCTGGTCTCCGGCGTCGAGGGCTGGCGAACGCGGCGGATGACCTCGATCTGGGATCTCAGCGACCCGACCAAGCCGGTCAAGATCCGCGATTTCGGACTGGTCGGGCAGGAGCCGGGCTCGACCGGCGCGGTGCCGACCGAGCTGCACGGTCCGATCTCGACCGGTCCGCAGGGCAACCGCGTCTATTTCGGCTACGGGACCAACAAGGGCGGCATCCTGCAGATCGTCGACCGCGGCAAGCTGCTCAACGGCCCGAAGGAGCCGAGCCCCGACAATCTGCGCTATCCCGAGGTCGGCCGGCTCGAGATGCTGCCGTTCCTGGGCGCGCACACGGTGTTTCCGATGTCGCAGTTGGCGATCCCGGACTTCGCCAGGAACAAGGAGGGCAAGCTGCGCGACATCGTGATGATCGTCGACGAGCAGATCCTCAACGAGTGCCAGGAGCAGCAGCAGATGGTCTGGTTCGCCGACGTCACCATCGAGAGCAAGCCGATGGTGGTCTCCAACTTCTCGGTGCCGGAGGCGAGCGGGAATTTCTGTCAGCGCGGCGGCCGCTTCGGCGCCCATTCGTCGAACGAGAGCATGGCGCTGGTGTTCTACAAGAAGGTGGCGTTCATAGCCTACTTCAATGCGGGCGTGCGCGCGGTCGACGTGCGCAATCCCTACCGGCCGAAGGAGATCGGCTATTTCATTCCCGCGATCACCGAGGCGACCGACAAGCGTTGCATCAAGGTCGAAGGCCAGGAGCGCTGCAAGACCGCGATCCAGACCAACAATGTGGAG
>DASXAP010000070.1:0-34718 GCA_036406655.1 Xanthobacteraceae bacterium
CGGCGGGCGGGCGGAGATCCACGGCATTAGCCTCACGAGCGCTTCTCCTCCGGGCGCGTGTCCTTGATCAGATAGCCGGTGACGGAGCGTCGCTTGTCGAGCCAGCGGCGGGCGGCGTCCTGCACGGCATCGGCCGTCACCTGGCGGATGCGGTCGGGCCAGGCGCGGATGTCGTCGACCGTCGCTCCCGAGGTCAGCGCGGCGCCGTACCACTGCGCCATCGTCCGTTGATTGTCGTTGGCGTAGATGGCGTCGGCGATCATCCGGCTCTTGGCGCGATCGAGCTCCTCGCCCGCCACTCCGTTGTCGACGAGTTGAGCGAGCACCGCATCGACTGCCGCCTCGAGCTCGTCCAGGCTGGTGCCCGGCTTGGGCGAGGCAAACAGCGTCATCCGCGTGGTGTCGAGCGCGGTGCCGTCGTAGCTCGCGCCGGCATTCACGGCGATCCGCTTGTCGACGACCAGGGTCTGGTAGAGACGGCAGTTGGAGCCGCGGCCGAGAATATGCGCGAGCACGTCGAGTGCCTCGCTTTCACCGGGTTTCGCCGTGGTGCTCGAGGGAACCAGATAATAGCGGCTCAAGCTCGGCTGGGTGACGCGCGGATCGGCGAGCGTCACCGTGCGCGCCGCCTCCTGGGTCGGCTCCTGCGGCCGCAGGCGCGGCTTGCTCTCGGTGATGCGCGGCACCTGGGCGTAGGTCTCCTGCGCCAGCGCTCTGACCTCCTCGGCGGTCACGTCGCCGGCGACGACAAGAATCGCGTTGTTGGGGGTATAAAAGCGGCGATAGAAGGCGAGCGCGTCCTCGCGCTTGAGCTGCTCGATCTCGTGCCGCCAGCCGATCACCGGCCGGCCATAGGGATGATTGAGGAAGAGGGCGGCATCCATCTGCTCGCCGAGCCGGGCGGCCGGATTGTTGGCCACCCGCATGTTCTGCTCCTCGAGCACCACTTTGAGCTCCGGCACGACGACGTCGTCGGTGAGCACGAGCCCGGTCATCCGGTCGGCCTCGAGCTGCATCACGGTCTTGAGCTCGTTGCGCGGCACGCGCTGGAAGTAGCCGGTGTAGTCGGCGGCGGTGAAGGCGTTCTCCTGGCCGCCGATGCCGGCGACCACCTGTGAGAAGCGGCCCGCCGGGTTTTTCGCCGTTCCCTTGAACATCAGGTGCTCGAGGAAATGGGCAAGCCCGGATTTGCCCGGCGTCTCGTCGGCTGAGCCGACCCGGTACCAGACCATGTGAGTGACCACGGGGGCGCGATGATCGGGGATCACCACGACCTCGAGGCCGTTCACCAGCACGAAATCGGCGATGTGGGGTCCGTTGGCCGCCGCAGGGACGAGGCCGCCCGCCAGCACGGCGGTGATGCCGGCCAGCGCGGCGAGGGTGGTCAGTCGTTGCAGCAAATCACCATTTCCCGGGTCGAAACGACCCTTGCACCTTGCAGGCGCAATCGTCAATGCACCCGCCGTTGACGTGATCAGGGACCGGCGATCAAGCCTGCGGGGTCAGCGGGGCGGGCCGGTCACCCGGTCTTCCAGCTTCACCGGCTTCGACGGCTCCTTGCCCGGCGTCACCCCATAGGGCTGATCCGGCGACGGCGTCTGGTATCCGGGCGGCGGCGCCGTCAGGTCCTGCCGCGGCGGCTCGCCGGGGAACTCGGCGGTTTCCGGCTTGTTGCCGAAGGAGGAGAACATGCCGCTGAACAGGCTCTTCGAGCCGAGCTCCGCTGGCCGCATCGGCCGCGCTCCTTCCTCCGGCGACTTGGCGGGGGCGGCGCTGTCGGTTGCGCCGGCGGGGAGCTGTCCGCGCTTGAGCTCGGCGGGCGACAGCGCCCGCCCGGCGGCGATCTCGGCCTCGGCCGCCGACCTCGCCTGCTTGAGCTTGCGCTCGGCATCGGCCTTGCGGCGGGCGGCATCGGGGTCATGCGGCCAGGCCGGGTTGCTGGTGACTGCGCTCTCGCTCTGCGGCGGCGGCAAGGCCCGGCTCGGCGGCACCACCAGCGGCGGCCGGTCGCGATACTCGATGCCCGGATCGGCGTCGCGCCGCAGCCCGAGATCCTTGAAAAGCTGACGCATGAGCCGGGTGTCGAGCGGCAGGTCCTCCTCGTCGGCGCTCTGGGCAAGCGCGCTGCCGCTCGCCAATGCCAAGGCCAGCGCAAGCGCGGCCGGGAGCCGGCTGCCCCGCCGCCCGATCATCCGTTTCGACATGGTGGCCGATCCCCTCAAGCAACGGCAAGTGCGCCGCAACCCCGCGATCATCTTGGTTGCGATCAGGGCGCTTTTGCGGCACCGCTGCCGATCAGGCTCTCGTAGAGCAGTCCGGCCACCCCGGCGACAATCGCCGCGTCGGCGAGATTGAACACGTACCATTTGAAGCTGAAGTCGCCGCTCCTGACGTGGAGCAGCACGAAATCGGCGACTGCGCCGTAGGCCAGGCGGTCGATGGCGTTGCCGATCGCCCCGCCGATGATGAGACCGAGCGACAGCGCGGTAAGCCGCGCCGCCGCCCGCGACAGCCAGAACCACAGCAGCAGCACCGCCACCGCCTTGACCGCCAGCAACGCCCATTGCCCGACCGGCCCCTGCTGCGGAAACAGGCCGTAGCTGATGCCGGTGTTCCAGGTCAGCACCAGGTCGAGGAAGGGCGTCAGCGTCACGATGCCGCGGCCGCCGAGATCGAAGCCGAACAGCAGCCAGAGCTTGCAGGCCTGGTCGACGGCCGCGGTCAGCAGAGCAACCGCAAGGCCGAAGCCGCTCAGCCGGCCCCAGAGGAGGGAGGCCGGCCGCTCGGCATCGGTGCCGACGCTCGCCACGCTCACTCCGCCGCCTTGCGCATCGCGTTCCATTCCCGCAGCGCCCGCGCGTCGCGCGGCGACACGTCGGGGAAGGCGGGATCGGCGCCGACGCTCGGCAGGATCTTCCAGGAGCGGGCGCATTTCCTGCCTTCGGCGAGCCGCACCTCGACCGCCACCCCCTTCACCTCGTCGAGCCGGAAGGCGTCGGGCGGGCCATCGCCCTCGACCAGGGTGGCGGCCGAGGTGATCGACACCTCGGCGAGATCGACATCGACCACCGCGGCGAACAGGTCGAGGTCGGACACATGGACGACGGGAGCAGCTTCGAGCGAGGAGCCCAGCCGCTTGCGCGCGCGCTCGATCTCGAGCGCACCGGTCACGACGCGCCGCACCGCGCGCACCTTGCGCCATTTCTCGGCGAGCGCATCGTCGCGCCACTCCGCGGGCAGCTCGGGAAAGAGCTCGAGATGCACCGAGCCCGCCTCCGACGGATAGCGGGCGAGCCACGCCTCCTCGGCGGTGAACGCCAGCATCGGCGCGAGCCAGCAGACGGTCGCACGGAACAGATGCTCGAGCACGGTGAGGCAGGCGAGGCGGGCAATCGAGGAGATCGGATCGCAGTAGAGCACGTCCTTGCGGATGTCGAAATAGAATGCCGAGAGATCCGTGGTCATGAACGCGTTGAGCTGGGCGAAGATGCGCTTGAAGTCGAACTCGGCGTACTGTCGCCGCACCAGCGCGTCGAGCTCGCTCAGCCGATGCAGCATCAGCCGCTCGAGCTCGGGCATGCTGGCGAGCGCGATGCGGTCCTCCTCGCGGAAATGGGCGAGCGAGCCCAGCATCCAGCGGATGGTGTTGCGCAGCTTGCGGTAGGTCTCGGCGAAGTTCTTGAGGATTTCCGGACCGAAACGGACGTCGTCGGCGTAATCCGAGGCGGCGGCCCAAAGCCGCAATATGTCGGCGCCGTTGCTCCGGAACACGTCCATCGGCGAAATCACGTTGCCCCTCGATTTCGACATCTTGTCGACGCCCTTCTCGTCGAGGAGGAAACCGTGCGTCAGCACCACGTCGTAGGGCGCGACGCCGCGCGTTCCGCACGATTCGAGCAGCGACGACTGGAACCAGCCGCGATGCTGGTCCGAGCCTTCCAGGTACATCACGATATCTGCGCCGCCGTCCTTCCGGCGGCGGACCTTCAGGTCGTCGCGGGCTTCCAAAGTGAACGAGTGGGTGCTGCCCGAGTCGAACCAGACATCGAGGGTATCGTCGACCTTGTGCCACTGATCGGGATCGTGATCGGGCGCGAGGAACCGGGCGGCTGCGCCGGCCGCGTACCAGGCATCGGCGCCTTCCCGCTCGAAGGCGTCGGCGATGCGCCGATCCACGCGCGGGTCGTCGAGGATCTGCACCGAGCCGTCGCTCCTCTCGCGCACGAACACCGTGATCGGCACCCCCCAGGCGCGCTGGCGCGAGATCACCCAGTCGGGCCGGCTCTCGACCATGCCGGTGATGCGGTTCTCGCCCTCCGGAGGAACCCAGCGAGTGGCGTTGATCGCGGAAAGCGCGCGGCGGCGCAGGGTGTCGCCCGGCGTGATCGCGCCGTCGGGTCCCTCGATGTCCTTGTCCATCGCGATGAACCACTGCGGCGTGTTGCGGAAGATCACCGGCTTCTTCGAGCGCCAGGAGTGAGGGTATTGATGGGTGAGCCGGCCGCGGCCGATGAGCATGCCGGCCTCGATGAGCGCCTTGATCACGGCGTCGTTGGCGTCCCCCTTCTCGCCCTGCTCCGTGAGCACGCGCCTGCCGGTGAAGCCGGGCGCCTCACCCGTGAAGCGGCCCTCGGCGTCGACCGTGTAGGGGATCGCCGTATCGATGTCCCGCGCCTGCAGCTTGCGCGTATTCGCGGTCCAGATGTCGAAGTCCTCGCGGCCATGCCCGGGCGCGGTGTGCACGAAGCCGGTGCCGGATTCGTCGGTGACGTGATCGCCGGCGAGCAGCGGCACCCGCAATCCGTATCCGCTGATTGTCCGGCGCAGCGGATGCTCGCAGTCGAGGGCGGCCAGATGCTCGGCTTCGAAGCCGCCCTCCCGGGCGAACGCCGACACCCGCGCGTCCTTCATCACCTCGGCGGCCAGCGAATCCGCGAGCAGGAAGCGGTCACCGGGCTTGGCCCAGTTCGCAGCGGGTGCCTCGGTCACCCGATAGATGCCGTAGGATATCCTGGGGTTGAAGCTGATGGCGCGGTTGCCCGGCAGCGTCCACGGCGTGGTGGTCCAGATGATCACCGACAGGCCCCCGGGCAGGCTCGGCCGCATCGGCGGCTTCTCCCGGTCCGGTCCGACAGGTTCGGGAGCGAAGCCCCTGACGGGAAACCGCACCCACACCTGGTCGGAGACATGATCTTCATACTCGACCTCGGCCTCGGCGAGCGCGGTCTTCTCCACCACCGACCACATCACCGGCTTCGAGCCGCGGTAGAGCGTCCCGTTGCGCGCGAACTTCATCAGCTCGCGCGCAATCTGCGCCTCCGCGGCATAGCTCATCGTGCTGTAGTAATTCTCCCAGTCGCCCACCCCGCCCAGCCGCATGAACTCGGCGCGCTGCACGTCGAGCCAGTGCGCGGCGAATGCGCGGCATTCGCCGCGGAATTCGATGACGGGCACCTGGTCCTTGTTCTTGCCCTTGGCCCGATACTCTTCCTCGACCTTCCATTCGATCGGCAGGCCGTGGCAATCCCAGCCGGGAACAAAGTTGGCGTCGTAGCCGAGCATCTGCTGCGACCGCACGACGATGTCCTTGAGGATCTTGCCGAGCGCGGTGCCGACGTGGATGTGACCATTAGCGTAGGGCGGGCCGTCGTGCAGGATGAATTTCGGCCGGCCACGCGCGGCTGCCCGCAGCCGTTGGTAAAGCCCGAGGCTCTGCCAGCGCGCGAGAATCTCCGGCTCCCTTTGCGGCAGCCCCGCGCGCATCGGGAAATCGGTCTTGGGCAGGAACAGAGTCTCGCTGTAGTCGCGGGCGGCGTCGGTCATGGCAAAGGGCCTGGCGTGCAAGCGGGTCGGTGGCGACAGCACAAGGTGCCGAGCGATGCAATCCCCGGGTTCCGCCGCCCTTTCGGGTCAGGCGGAAACCGGGCCGGTAATTTGCCGGGCAATCAACCGAGAAACGCCAGATGAATCGTGCGCCATCATGCCGCGGTTGGTAGCAGATTGCCCGGCAGTCGAAAAGGGAGCCTCGCCGGGGATCGCAGGACCGGAGGAACTTTTTCGCTTGCGCCCGGTTGCCCGCGAAGCGAGAATCGCGCCGGCCGATGGAGTGGACAGATGGCGAGCACGATGCGGGAAAGCGGGCGCGAGACGATCCGCGACGCCCAGGAAGCGATCCGTGAGAGCAGCCAGGCTGCGACTGCAGTGAGCGGCGACATCCAGCGAGATCTCGAGGCGCTGCGCAACGATATCGCGCGCCTCGCCGCGCAGATCGCCGACATCTTCGCCGCCAAGGGCAATGCCGCCTGGAAGCGCGCCCGATCCAATGTCGAAGGCGTCGTCTCCGACGTCGGCGCGCGAGGGCAGGACGCGATCGAGGCGGTCAGCGAGATGGGCGACCACGCGATCGGGGCGCTCGACGAATCGCTGAAGAAGCGGCCCTACACGACCCTGGCCGTGGCGCTCGGCATCGGATTCCTGTTCGGCTCGCTGTGGCGGCGTTGACGCCGGGACCCGATGTTCCGGTAAGCTGATCCCATGAGCGGCTGGCTGCGTTATCTCGCCGTCAACGCTCGTGCGCGCACCGGCTACAGTCCGCAAATCCTGATCTGGGTGCTCGTGGCGGCAGCGGCTGCGGCGGCAGCGCTGATCTTTCTCTGCATCGCCGCCTTCGTCTGGCTCGCGCGCCGCTACGATCCCATCATCGCCGCCCTGGTGCTGTTCGGCTTTTTCGTGCTCGTCGCCGTGATCGCGCTCGCCGCCTGTCTCGCGGCGCGACGCCGCAATATCGAGCGGGCGCGGAAGGAGCTCGCCACCCGCAGCAATGCCGCGAGCTGGCTCGATCCCAAGCTTCTGGCGGTCGGGATGCAGGTCGGGCAGACGATCGGCTGGCGGCGGATCGTGTGGCTTGCAGCTGCCGCGCTGCTGGCCGCCGGAGTGGCAAAGGAGTGGGGCGGCCGTGCCGAGGCGCAGCGGGAGGACGGCGCCGCGCCGCCGGAAAGCCAGGCGTAGCCGTAGAGCGGGCAGCGGGGTCGACGCACCAAGTGCAAGCCGGGTCCGCCGTTGCCCATCATCGCGGCTCGCGGGCAGGAGCGCCGGCATGGTCCGCGCCCGGCATGATCACGCGGCGAGCTTGCCGAGCTACGAGATCGGCGCCAGGCGCGGGAAGGCGCCCGGGCAACGCGCGAGCGCTGCGCGCGCGATCCGCGCATCCTCGTCCATGCGGCGGACCAGCGCCGCTACGCTCTCGAACTTGTGCTCGGGCCTGATCCATTCGATGAAGGCGACGTCGAGGCATTCCCCATAGAGGTCGCCGGTGAAGTCGAACAGGAATGCCTCGAGCACCACCGTGCCCTGGTCGAACATCGGCCGCCGCCCGAAGCTCGCGACGCCGTCGTAGCGGCGGCCGCCGACCGCGACGCGCACCGCGTAGATGCCGTGCTTGAGCCCGCACTGCGGGTCGAGCCGGAGGTTCGCGGTCGGATAGCCGAGCTCCCGGCCGCGCCTGTCGCCGTGGATCACCTGGGCGCTGACGAACCAGGGGTAGCCGAGCAGCTCGTTTGCCTCGGCCACGAGTCCGGCGGCGAGGGCGGCGCGGATCGGGCCCGAGCTCACCGGCCGGCCGGCATCCTCGAACCGCGGCACGATGTCGACGGCGAAGCCCGATCTCGCGCCGGCGGCGGCGAGATAATCCGGCGAGCCTCCGCGGTTGAGCCCGAAATGGAAGTCGAAACCGATGGCGACTCCGGCCACGTGAAATCTCTCGACCAGGATGCGGGCGATGAAATCCTCGGCGGAAAGCTGCGCCAGCGCCGCATCGAAATGCAGCACGATCGCGGCATCGAGACCGGTCGCAGCGAGCAGGCGCAGCTTGGCACGCTGGTCGGTCAGGCGGAACAGCGGCTGGTGCGGGTTGAAGAAGCTGCGCGGGTGCGGCTCGAAAGTCAGCGCCGCAGCCGGCCGGCCGAGCGCCTTGGCGCGCGCGAGCGCCGCTGCGATCACCGCGCGATGCCCGCGATGCACGCCGTCGAAGTTGCCGATCGCCACGACCGCGCCCGATGGAGCACGGTCTTCGCCGCGGATCACGGCAAACGGGTTTCTCCGGGGCGGATGTTCAGCCATGGCGGACGGTGACTTCGCGCAGGCAACCAAGGGGCGGGCAGGCGGGTTCGGGGCTAGTGTTCCGTCTTTGACGATTGTCTCAGATGCGTGTCCCGGATGCGGTGCAGCACGAGCGCTCGAGGGCTGTCGAATTCATCCGGACCGATAGCGCTCGTGGTGCATCGCTGATCCGGGACCGCCATAAAGATCGAGTTTCGGGCGGTCCCGGGTCTGCAGCGCAGCACTTCGTGCTGCGCTGCGCCCGGGACACACGAATACAAGCGTCAGAGTCGCTACACTAGCGCCAGTCATGGCAAGAGCGTCGGGGTTGTTCAAGAAAGCTGCCGTCGAGCGGCCGCCCGGCGGGCCGGCAATCATCCTCGGGGATCGCCGCCCGCCCCCGGGAGGCCCCCGCACGCGGCGCTCTGCTCGACGAGCACGACATGGCTGCCGGAACAGGCTCGCCCACGGCCGAGGACACTCGCAAATTGCGAGGGGCCGGCACCAGGTGCCGGCCCCTCGGGCCTCGATCATGAATTTTCAGGCTCGGGCGCGGGTCGCCCGGGGGGCGCGAACGCGACCGGTGGCTAGGGCGCGCTCACGCCGGACTGCCGAAGAAGATCGGCCATCTTGCTGCGCGCATAGAACATCCGGGTCTTCACCGTCGCCGGCGGCACGCCGACGATCCTGGCGACCTCGTCGACCGACTTCTCGTGATAGTAGACGAGGTCGATCACCTCGCGATGGGCGGGGGAGAGCTGCCGCAGGCATTTCTGCACGATGGTGTTGCGGTCCTTCATGTAGACCGCGGTTTCCGGGCTCTCGGCGGTGTCCTCGATGGTTGCCGCCATCTGCTCGTCGAGCGGCTCGTCGACGCGCCGCCGCAACGCGGAGAGCGCCTTGTAGCGGGCGATCGCCAACAGCCAGGTGGAGACCTGCGACTTCGCCTCGAACCCCTCGGCCTGCCGCCACACGTCGAGGAACACCTCGCTCAGAAGGTCCTCGGCGAGCGACTGGTTGCCGGTCAGGCGGAGAATGAAGCGGTAGACCCGTACGCTGTGGCGCCCGTAGAGCACCTGCATGGCGCGCTTGTCGCCGGCAGCGATGCGGTTGATCAGCGCTTCGTCCGAGCTTTCCTGGACAGGTGCGCGGAGATGCGGCGACGCGACGTCGCGCAGCACAAACCCGGTTTGCATGGCGATCCCCTGTAAATCAGCCCTTGGCCCTTGGTTAATCCCTAGCAAAGGGCTGTTGCACGGGTGTTACGTCGCAAGGGGAAAATGGTTTCGTCGTCCGTGCGATTTATTTCGTGGCCGTACGGCCGACGACACAAACGGTAGGAGCTTGCCGCAAATCGCTTCGTCAATGTTGCAATAATGCATCAGTCCAGCGGATTCTCTCCGAGCGGTGAAAAAAGATAGCCGCCGCCGCGAACGGTGCGGATGACCGACGGGTGGGCGGGATCAGGCTCGATCTTGCGTCGGATCCGCATGATCCGCAGGTCGATGGCCCGGTCGAAGGCCTCGGCGTCGCGGGCATTGGCGAGCTCGAGCAGCCGGTCGCGGGAGAGCACCCGCCGCGGGTTGGCGGCAAAGACCTTGAGCAGCCCGTATTCGGAGGCGGTGAGCGGATGCTCGTTGCCCTGGTCGTCGCGCAGCCCCTGGATGTCGTGATCGAGCCACTTGGTCCCGAACCGCACCCGGTTCTTCCGCTCCGCCGCGGCAGCGGCCGGGGCGGCGCTCGCCGCCGCCGGAGCCGGGACCGGCTGGCTGCGGCGGAGCACGACGCGAATCCGCGCCAGCAGCTCGCGCAGCTCGCACGGCTTGGCCAGATAGTCGTCGGCACCGAGCTCGAGCCCGACCACCCGATCGATCGCGCTCGCCGTCGCGGTGAGCATGATGATCGGCACGCTCGAGCGCTGCTTGAGGTCGCGGATGATCGAGAGCCCGTCCTCCTGCGGCATGTTCAGATCGAGCACGATGAGATCCGGCACCTGCCGGGCGATGGTCTTGCGCAGGCTCGCGCCGCCGTCGCACAGGCTGACGGCAAAGCCGTGCATGCGCAGATAATCGCCGACCATCTCGCGGGCCGGCTGCTCGTCATCGACGACGACGATATGCTGCGCCTGGGTCATCCTATGGGCTCACGTCACCGGCAATGAGAGCCTGAAGGCGGCGCCCTTTCCCGGTCCCGCGCTCTCGACCGTGACCCGCCCGCTGTGCAGGTCGACGATGCGCTTGACGATCGAAAGGCCGAGCCCGGTCGACGATTCGCCGGCGGTCGGCTTGGCCGAGAGCCGCTGGAAACGCCCGAACAGCCGGGAAATGTCTTCCGGTGAAAGCCCCGCCCCGCGGTCCCTCACTTCGACCATTATACTGCCGTCCTCGGGAGCGACCAAGAGGTCGATCGCTCCGCCGAGCGGGCTGTACTTGACCGCATTGCTGACGAGATTGTCGATCGCCTCGCGGATGCGGTCGGCGTCGCAGGTGGCGACCTGGTTTGGCGGCGCGAGCACGGTGATCGTCTGCTCCTTGCGCGCTGCCAGCGGCCGGTTCGCCTCGGCGACCTCCTGCACCAGGCCGGAGATGTCGACCGGCTCGCGGCGGATGCTGATGTCGAGGGCATCGGCCATCGCGTCGGCAACGAGGTCGTCCACCATCTCGGTGAGCCGATCGGCGGCGTCGCGGATGTTGGCGAGCTGTGCCTGCACGTTGCCTTCGAGCGCACCGGCTGCGCCGATCAGCTCCTTGAGAATCTCGGTCCGGCCGAGGATCACTCCCAGCGGATTCTTCAGATCGTGGGCGACGGTGCCGAGAATCTCGCTCTTGAAGGCGTTCGCCTGCCGCAGCCGCGCCCACTGCGCGGCGAGCCGGCGATTGGCGGTGGTCAGGTCGCGGGTTCGCTCGGCCACGCGCTCCTCGAGCCGGGCATTGGCCTGCTGCAGCTGCTCGTAGAGGATGACGTTGTCGAAGGCGATGGACAGCCGGCTGCAGAATATCTCCACCAGCGCCCGATCGGTGTCGGAGAGCTGCCGGGCCGCCTCGAGGACGACGACGACCTCGCGACCGCTCAGGGTGCGGATGTAGAGGACCGAGCGGCGCGCCGAGAATTCGTGGCGCCGGCGGGCGAACGCCTCCTCGACCAGCCGCCGCAGGTCGTGCTCGATGAGCTGCGAGACCTCGGTGCCGGTGAAGCGGCTGTAGCATCCCGATCCCGCCAGCACCGAGAACGTCTCGCGCGCGCTCTGCGCCTCGCGCAGCACCAGGATTCCGGCGCAGTCGACGTTGAGCAGCGAGGCGATCTGGGTCAGCACGCCTTCGCCGAGCCGCTGCATCGACCTGAAGTCGAACAGCTCGGACGCCGCCTCGATGATGATCTCGAGCCCGCGGCGGGTCTCGACCATCCGCTGCAGCTGCTGATAGCTGCGCAGCGCGGCGGTCATGGCGGTGAAGAGCTTGTCGGCGGTGAGCTCGGTCTTGGCCTTGTAGTCGTTGATGTCGTAATCGACGATGATCTGTCGCTCCGGCGCCTGCCCCGGCTGCCCGGTGCGCAGTATGATGCGCACCGTCTCGTTCTTGAGCTCCTTGCGGATGTACTCGACGAGCTCGAGGCCGGCCGTATCGCTCTCCATGATGACGTCGAGCAGCACCACCGCGATATCCGCGTGCCTGCGCATGAGCTCGCGTCCCTCGGCGGCCGAATAGGCCGACAGGATCTCGATCCCCTGGCCGTTGAGCTTGTAGTCGCTGAGCGCGAACCGGGTGCCGTCGTGCACCGCCGGCTCGTCGTCGATCACGGCGACCTTCCAGCGCCGGAGCTCCTCCGCCGGCGGCTCCCCGTGGCGGTCCTCGATCAGCTGGAGGAGATCCTCGTCAGCCATGCGCGCGGTCCATGATGCTCCCGGCCGGCGCCGCCGCCGCCGGCTCGGCGGGCGCGACCCGCGGGATGGTGATGCGGAAGCGGGTGCCCCAGCCGAGGCGGGATTCGAAGCTCATCCGCCCGCCCAGCTGCTGGGTCACGAGGTTGAAAATGATATGCAGGCCGAGCCCGGTTCCGCCTTCGCTGCGGCGGGTGGTGAAGAAGGGGTCGAGCGCGTGCCGCTGGGTCTCGTCGCTCATGCCGGCGCCGTCGTCGGCGACCAGGATGTCGACGTCGTCGCGCAGCGGGCGCGCCTCGACGACGATGCGGCCGTGGCCGCCGTCGGGAAAGGCGTGGACCACGCTGTTGAGGAACAGGTTGGTGAGGACCTGCCCGTAGGAGCCGGGATAGCTGTCCATGACGATGCCCGCCGGCACGTCGAGGCTGAGCGCGATCTGCGATTTCTTGAGCACCGGCCGCAGGCTGGCGACGATCTGCTCGGTCGATTCCTTGAGGTCGAACTGGCGCCGCTCGGCGTGGCTGCGATCGACGGCGACCTGCTTGAACGACTGCACCAGCTCGCCCGCCCGCTGCAGGTTGGCCACCAGCTGGTTGGCGGCGTCTCGGCCCTGATCGACGAACTCCTCGAGCCGCGAGCGCCGCAGCTGCCCGGCGCGCACCTCCCTGGCGAGGTCGTCGAACCTTCGGGCGAAGGTCGATGCCACGGTGAGGCTGATGCCGATCGGATTGTTGACCTCATGGGCGACGCCTGCCACGAGCCCGCCAAGGGCGGCGAGCTTCTCGGCCTCGATGAGATTGTGCTGCGCCGCGCGCAGGTCGTCGAACGCCTTCTCCGCCCGCTCCTTGGCGGCGCGTAGCTCGTTCTCGGCCTTGCGCCGGGCGAGCGCGTTCTCGCGGAACACCGCGAGCGCGCGCGCCATCTCCCCGATCTCGTCCTGCGCCTGGGTGCCGTGAATCGGGTGGTCGTACCTCTCCGAGACGACCGCGCTCATTGCCGCCATGATCTCCTTCAGCGGGCGGATGATGCTGCGGGCGATCAGCGCCCCGACGACCACGATCAGGGCCAGGAAGATGACGGCGACCAGCGCCACGTCCTGATAGATGTTGGCCAGCGTGTGGTCGAAGCTGCCCTGCGCCTTGAGCTCGCGCAGCGTCATCTGCGCCGAGACCTTGTTGATCACCTCGATCATGGCCGCCTGGTTGTCGTCGATGGCGGTCTTCATGAGGCTGGTCCGCGCCGCGAAGCGATCGGACAACGCCTTGAGCCCTTCGCGGAACGAGGCGGTGCGCTGGGCGAGCACGCCCAGCGCCGAGCGCTGCAGATCGGTGTCGGCGAGATCGATCATGACCGGGATCGCCTGCTCGACCGCGGCGATGTTCCGGCGCGCCTCGTCGGCGGCGGTGGGATCGAGCGAGAGATAGAAGACGTTGGCGGCGAGCAGGCTCGCGGTGAAGGCCTCGCGCGATTTGGCCAGCGACGGCAGCAGCAGGGCGTCGCGGCGGACCACCGCGCCCTCGATGATCGCGTACAGACCGGCCATGTCCCGCGCCGGCTTGAACACGTCGTCCTCGTAGGTCTGCGTGATCGTCGCCTGAATCTCGCGCACATCGCCGAACCCCTGGAGGAAGCGCTCGGTCACGGTGCGCAGCTCGTCGGCCGAGCCCGACAGGATCGGATCCACCGCGGCGCGGTTGCGCAGCGTGCTCAGCACCTCGCCGTGCAGCCCGAGAATCTCGGCGAGCGCCTCCTGGCTGGGCTGGTTGATGTAGCGGTGGATCAGGTTCTGCAGCCGGCTCGCCTCGCTTTCCAGAAGCACCAGCAGCCGGTCCGACTCGCGCACCTTGCGCACCTCCTCCCAGGCGCGGCTCAGCGTGTTGGCGCCGTGCCAGATCAGCGCCGCCAACACGCAGGCGACGATGACGTTGAGCGCGGCGATCGAGGCCAGGCGCCAGCGGATCGGCAGCACCCGCACGGCGCTTTCCGTCTCGCGGCCGAGCCTGCGGCGCAGCCGTGCCGGAGAGGCGGCCTTCGGCTCGCGGGCCAGAGCGAGGAGATCGATGGTCATTGAACCTGTCGAATCCGCTCGACCAGGGAGAGCAGGTCCGGGTCGCTGACGGCGGTGGCGTTGATCGCAGTCATGGCGTTCGCGAACGGCGCGCGGTCGAAGTCGGCAATGATGGTGCTGCCGGCGGCGCGCGCCTGCTGCCGCGAGTTCTCCTCCAGCTCGCTCCACAGGCTGCGCATGTAGAGGCCCGACTCCCTCGCCGCAGCGCGGAAGATCTGCCTGTCCGCGGCCGAGAGGCTGTCCCACGCCCGCAGCGACATGACGAGCACCTCGGGTCCCATCGTATGCTCCGTCAGGGTGTAGTAGGGAGCGAGCTTGTAGTGGCCGGTGGTGACGTAGGACGGCCAGTTGTTCTCGGCACCGTCGATCAGGCGCGTGGTCAGCCCGGTGAGGACCTGCCCATAGGGCAGCTCGACCGGCTCGGCGCCGAGCGCCTGGATCAGCGCCGCCATCAGTGCCGACTGCTGAACCCGGATCCGCAGTCCCTTCATGTCGGCGAGCGAGCGAATCGGCCGCACGCTGTTGTAGATCGAGCGCGATCCGGAGTCGTAGAAACCAAGGCCGATGAAGCCGCGGCGGTCGAAGGAGGCGAGAATCTCCTCGCCCAATGCATGGTCAAGCACCTTGTGCAGATGCTCGGTGGAGCGGAAGAGAAACGGCAGCGAGAGCACCTTGGCGGCAGGCACGAACGAGCCGAGCGGTCCCACATTGGTGCGGTTGAGGTCGATTGCGCCCACCCGGGTCTGCTCGATCGTGTCGTTCTCCTCCCCGAGCTGGCTCGAATGGAACACGCGAATGGTATGGCGCCCGCCGGTGCGCTCCTCGACAAGCCGCGCCATGTAGTGCAGGGCCGCGACGGTCGGGTAGCCCTCCTTCTGGGTATCGGCGGCGCGGAACTCGCGGGCGGCGGCCAGCGACGCCGCGAGCGCCGCGGTCGCGAGCACAACCGTCGCCGTGCAGCAATTCCTGCGCGAAAACAAGGACATCACCCACAACCCGCCGGCGGCATCCGCCGCCACCGAGACTAGTCGTAACCGGCAAAGCGGGTCAATCAAGGGCCGTGCGGCCCGCAACCGGCCTGGGCGGCTGCGCCCCGAGAGGCTGGCGGCCGCCGAGCCCGGCCGCGGCTTCCCGCGCCAGCACGCGGTCGACCATCTCGCCGGCAAGCCCGAGATAGCGCGCCGGGTCGCACATCCGGCCGAGCTCGGCGCGCGAGAGATGCTTGCCGATCTCGGCGTCCTGCGCGAGCAGGCCGAGCAGCGGCTCGCCGCTCGCCGCCACCTTGCGGCAGATGTCGTAGACGAGGTCGTGCGCGCGCTGGCGGCCGAGATGCGGCGCAAGCCCCATCATGACCGCCTCCGACACGATCATGCCCCTGGTCAGATCGAGATTGGCGCGCATGCGCGCGGCGTCGACCTCGAGCCCCTCCAGCAGCAGCCTGGTCTGCGCCAGTGCGCCGGATGCGAGCAGGAATATCTCCGGCAGCGCGAGCCACTCGATCTCCCAGGGACCGGTCGAGCGCTCGTGATCGGCGACGGCGGCTTCGAGCAGCGCGGCCACGTGTTGGCGAATGAGCGCGGCAGTCGAGTGGATGTAGAGGCACGAGATCGGGTTGCGCTTCTGCGGCATGGTGCTCGACGACCCGCGCGCCTCGTGGAACGGCTCGTGGACTTCCGCCACCTCGGTCTGCATCAGCAGCTTCACGTCCATGGAGATCTTGCCGAGCGTGCCGCTGAGCAGGCCGAGAAAGCAGGCGACCTCGCCGATGCGATCGCGCACCGTGTGCCAGGCGATCTCGGGATGGCCGAGGCCGAGCTCGTCCATCAAGGCGGCCTGCACTTTCAGCCCGTCGCTGCCGAGCGAGGCAAGCGTGCCCACCGCGCCGCCGAATTCCCCCACCAGCACCCGCGGCCGCAGCTGCTGCAGCCGCTCGCGGTGCCGCTGCATGGCGGCGAGCAGCGCCGCGGTCTTGAAGCCGAAGGTGAGCGGCACCGCCTGCTGCAGGTTGCTGCGGCCGGCCATCGGCGTGTCACGGTGGCGGCGCGACAGCTCGGCGAGCGCGGCGGCGACCGCCTCCATCTCATTCTCGACCAGCGCGAGCGCGGCGCGGATCTGCAGCACCGCGGCGGTGTCGGTGATGTCCTGGGTGGTCGCGCCCCAATGGCACCATTCGCCGAGCCCGTCGCTGCACAAGCCGACGATCTGCTGCACCACCCCGAGAATCGGGTAGCCGATGCGCTCGGTCTGCTGCTTGAGCCGAGCGAGGTCGATGTTCTCGATCCGGCACTGGCGCTCGATCTCGCGGGCGGCCTCCTCCGGGATGATGCCGAGCCGCGCCTGGACGCGCGCCAGCGCCGCCTCGATCTCGAGATAACGCGCGGTCCTCCCCTCGTCGGAGAAGACCTGCCGCATCTCCGGGGTGCTGAAGATGTCGCGGAAGATCGCCGAGTCGAGCGCGGTGGCGGTCATTTGCTGCTCCCTTCACGCGGTCATGCCCGGCCCCGTGCCGCCTCGGGCCGCGCATCAACGTCGGCGCTCAGCGGGCTGCCGGGCCGCAGACGGCCGCGACGAGCCTGGAGGGTCCGGCGATGCCGGCCCGCAGTTGCGGAATTGCGCTCACGCGACCTTGCGTCCGGCGGCGAGCCCGTCGAGATGCGCGAGCACCTCCTCGACATGCATGACGTCAGCGTACTTGTGGTGCAGGTCGAACAGATTGACCTTGTGGCTGAGCAGCGAGCGGTCGTAGGTGCATTCCTCGACCACGACGGCATGAAAGCCGTACGAATAGGCATCGACGGTCGAGGCGCGCACGCAGCCGGAGGTGGTCTCGCCGCAGATGATCAGGCTGCCGATACGCCGCTGCTGCAGGTGGGCGACGAGCGGCGTGCCGAAGAACGCCGAGGCGCGTTCCTTGCAGATCACGAGATCGCCCGACGCGGGCCCGAGCTCTGCCTTGATCGCGTAGGTGTCGTCGGCCTCGGTGCCGAGATTGCGCTTGGTCGCGTGCACGCCGGCGCTGCTCGGATGCTGGGTGGTGTAGATGATCGGGATGCCGGCGCGCCGGGCGGCGGCGAGGAGCTTCTGGGTGGGAGGCATCGCCCGCCAGGCGTATTCGCCGCAGGACCCCGGGAACTCGCGGTCCACCGCGCCGACCGGGCGGTCGCCGCCGCGATAGGCCTTGTTGTAGAGATCGATCGCGAGCACCGCCGGATCGTCGCCGACGCGGATGCGCCGGCGATAGGCCCGGTAGATCCGGATCGTCTCGGGATCGATCAGGTCCTTCCAGCAATGATCCTCGAAATCGCGCTCCATCGCGTGCTCCTCAGATGACGATGCTCGGGTTGCGCAGATTCTGGTCGCAGTCGATCAGATTGACCTGGCGGACCTCGATCTGCCAGCGGCCGGCGCGCTCGACGAAACGATGGCCGCACCAGCCGGAGAGAAAGCGCGTGCCGTCGACGCGGAATTCGCTGATCAGGAAGTTCGAGCGCACCATCCGCGCGCCCGCATCGGCAGCGGCAAACACCTCCACGTTGGAGATCATCCGCACCGTGCGCGATTTCGGGGCCTGCGACCAGGCATAGCCGGTGCGCAGGCGGTAGATGCGGTCCTCCATGCGCCGGCGGTCATCGAAGGAGATGGCGATCTCGCGCCGCGGGTCGCCTGCCTCCGGCGTCCCCGGCACCCAGTAGATGCATTCCGGCGCATACATCGCGAGCCATTCGTCGAAGCGCAGCCCGTCGAGCAGCCGCGCTTCGGTCTCGACCAGCATGCGGAAACGGTCGCGCTCGGCCGGATCGGCGACGGCCAGCTCGGGACGCTGCCAATCGGCGAACTGAGCGATCAGCGCGCGATAGAGCTCGTCGGTGACGTAGTGGGAGCTGAGCGAGGGATCGCGCATGACGGATGACGGATGTCGGTGCGCTCCGAGTCAAACCTCCCGCTGCACCACGAGCCGCGGCGCGGCCTGCATCAGTCGTTTCCACTCCTTGATGTATTCGCGCATGAACGCCTCGTCGGTCGCGGGCGCGGTGATGACGCCGTTGCCGTCGGTCTTCACCCGGCCGGGGATGCCGAGCCCGCGATGCATGTACACCCATTCGTCCTCCTGGGCGGCAAGCCCGCGCTGGATCTCCTCGAAGTTGGCGAGATCGTCGACCTCGCCGAAATTCGGGAACTGCTCCTGCGTGCGCATGCGCAGCGCGTTGACCTCGTCCAGCGCCTCCCCGAGCACGCCGTCGGGATCGACCACCGCCGTGCCGTACCAGGTGACGTTGGTCTCGTCGACGGCGAGCGGCTCGAACACCTGGATGTGGTTGCCGAGAAGGGAGAAGTTCGGGAACACGTTGATATTGACCGGCTCGGAGGAGGCGAGGTCGAGGATCGCCTCGGCCCTGCTGCCGTAGCGGCGGCGCAGCTCCTCCTGGTAATGCTCGCTGCCGGGCGCGGGCCCTTCGACCGCCCACAGGCCGCCGGCGCGCTTCTCGATCGCCGGCCGCTTGTCCTTGAAGTGGTGCCCGTTGCCCATATAGGCCATGTACATCGGCGATGCGTCGGGCGAGCTTCGATAGTAGGACATCCCCTTGTTGGCCACGTCGGCCTGGCGGTTCTCCATCTCCAGCAGCGAGCGGTGCGAGAAGACGACGTGGTAGCCGTCGCCGGAATTGTCGTAGGCGAGCTTCCAGTTGCCCTTGTAGCGCAGCCGGTTCGCCTCGCAGACCCGGATTTGCCCCTTGGGCTGGCGATCGAGCCATTCGTCGATCGGCCGGGTGATGGGGCCGAGGTAATCGCGCAGCGACGGGGCGTCGGGATTGAGCGTGGCGAAGATGAAGCCGCGATAGCTGTCGACCCGCGGCACCTGCGCGACGTTGAACCGCGCGTCCTTGAAGTCGCAGGCATAGCCGTCCGGCCACGGGACCGCCCGCAGCTTTCCGGTGTTGAGGAAGCTCCAGCCGTGATAGGGACAGGTGAAGATGCGCGCCGAGCCCTTGTCCTTGCGGCAGAGCGTGGTGCCGCGATGGGTGCAGCGGTTGAACAGCGCGCGTATCTTGCCGTTGCCGTCGCGCAGCAGGATGAGCGGCCGCAGCCCGAGCCGCACGGTGATGAAATCGTCGTTGCGCGGAATCTGGCTTTCGTGCCCGAGATAGACCCAGACGGCGCCGAAGACGTTGGTCATCTCGGCGGCAAATATCGCCGGATCGGTATAGATGAGCCGATGCACGCGGTCCTCCTGCACGAGCTCGTCCCAGTCGTAGAGGTCGGCAGGTTGCGGGTGCGGGGTCCGCGACGGATGAAGTTTCTCGAGCATTGCCTTGTCCTCGGGGCCGGCGCCCTGCGTTCACCTGAGAAATGATATCGCATCCGGTCGGGAAAACGAACCCGCGGCGACGGCGGACGTTGCGTCTGCATTCACCGGTATGTCGGGCGCGTGCTTCCTTCATTGGCTTGATTAATGGGGGCGCGCGAGAGGAGGAAGAGCAGAGCATCGGCCCCGCGCTGAGCGGGTCCGGCATGCCGTTCGTTCCGCCTCGGGCGGACGAGCATGCGCAGGAGAGCGGCCGCGCACCACGGCCGAAGAACGGGCCGCCGAGCTTTCAGAAAAAATCGAAGTACTCGTTCTGCTCCCATTCGGTCGGCGCGTCGTCGTCCGGCGCGCCTGTCTCCTTGCGCCACTGCGCGAAGCGGCCGGCCTCGTTGCGCTTGAGCCGCAGGAAATAGTCGACGAACAGCTCGCCGAGCTCGGCGCGGAACAGCGGGGCGCGCTCGAGCGCGTCCAGCGCCCCCAGGAGGCTTTGCGGCAGCAGCGGGCGAGCGGCATTGTAGGGGTCCTCGTCCGGCGGCCCCGGATCGAGCTTCCCGTCGATGCCGTCGATGCCGGCGACGATCTGCGAGGCGACATAGAGATACGGGTTGGCGGCGGGCTCGCCGATGCGGTTCTCGATCCGGGTGGCGGGATCGCCCGCTCCGCCCAGCACCCGCAGCATCACCCCGCGATGGTCGTAGCACCAGGTCGGACGATCGGGCGCCAGCGAATTCGGCCGGTAGCGCCGATAGCCGTTGACCGTGGGCGTGGCGAAAGCGGTCGCCGCCGTCGCATGCTTCAACAGTCCGCCGAGGAAGGCGCGGCCGAGCGGCGACAGGCATTCGCCGGCCTGCTCCGGGGTGAACAGGTTGCGCCCGCTCGCGGCATCGGCCAGCGACTGATGCAGATGCCAGCCGCTCGAATAGTAGCTCGGCAGGGCCGGACGGCACATGAACGTCGCGAGATACCCCATGCGGCGGCATATCTGCCGCGTGGCCGAGCGAAACAGGAGCGCGGAATCGGCCGCCTGCAATGCCTCCTGGGCGGCGAAGGTGCACTCGAGCTGCCCCGGCCCCCACTCGTTCTCCATCGAGCGCAGGGGCAATCCGAGCTCGGCGAAGGCACCGGCGAGCGCGGAGATGACCGGCTGCATCAGGTCCATGTTGGATTCGGAGTGGTAGGAGAACCCGGGCTCGACCGGAGCGGTTCGGACCGGGCGCGGGCGGAGCCCCGGCAACCCGGTGCAGCCCGCGTCGAGAGGGTCCTCGGTGACGCGCAGGAGATACCACTCGATCTCGAGCCCGACCATCGCGCAGAGCCCCCTGCTCGCCAGCCGGTCGAGCTGCCGGCGCAGCAGCCGGCGCGACGAGAAATGGAACGGCACGCCGCTGCCGAAATATTCGTCGCACAGCACCCAAGCGACGCGCTCGGCCCACGGCAGCACGCGAAAGGTCGACAGATCGGGAACGACGACGAGGTTGGGCGAGCCGGTCATCTCCGCAAGCCCCATTCCTCCCCCGCGCGTGAACGAGGCGAAGATGCGGGCATTGGCGGAATCGAGGGTCGTCGTCGCAACATTGATGTTGTAGCCGTCGCCGAGCGCGGCGAGGAACGCGGGCACGGTGAGCGCCTTGGCACGCGTGGCGCCGTGCGGATCGGCCCAGCAAAGCCGGATCAGCCGGATTCCATCGGCCTCGATCCGCCGGGTGATCTCCTCGGCGTGACGACGCTGCTCGTCGCTCCACAGGCCGTGGCGCTCGATGAATCCGACCTGCTTCTTCACGGGCAAAATTCCGGACGCGGAAGACGGGCGAAGAGGACGCAGGAGCGATAGCCGAAAGCTCCAATTCTGCCTAGGAAAGTTTCGTGTCCTTCCCCTCGAGCCCGCTCGCGCTGCGGGCGGCTGCGCATCAATGACTGATGGCAGGCCCGGCGCTCGCGTCCGGCGAGGGATGATCGGAGCTCGCTGCTCGGCTATCTTGGCCCCTCGTTCGTGGTCGCCCCTGTCCCCTGCTCGCCGTTCTCGCAGGCTCCATGCGCATCCGCGCGCCCAAGGATTTCTGGTCGGGAGTGATGTTCGGTGGCTTTGCTGCCGTCGCCCTCATCGCCGCGCACGGCTATTCGCTGGGGAGCGCCGGCCGCATGGGGCCCGGCTATTTTCCCGTGCTGCTGGCTCTCGTGCTCGCCGCGCTTGCGGCCGTCCTGATCGGACGCTCGATCGTGATGGAAGGAGAGCCGCTGCCGCCGTTCCGTCTCGTGCCGCTGCTGATCATCGCCGTCGCAGTCTGCCTGTTCGGGGCTCTCATCGAGCCGTTCGGGCTCGTGATCGCGCTCGCGGTGCTGACCCTGCTTTCGGCGTGGGCAGGCCGGCAATTCCGGTTGCTCGAGACGGTGGCGCTCGCGCTCGTGCTGATCGGCTTCTCCCTCGGCGTCTTCGCCTATGCGCTCGGGCTGCCGCTCAACATCTGGCCGAGCCTCTTGAGCGAATGAGCGTGATTGCCAATCTCGAGCTCGGGTTCGCGGTCGCGCTCACGCTGCAGAACCTCCTTTACTGCTTCATCGGCGTGCTGCTCGGCACCGTCATCGGCGTCCTGCCCGGCATCGGCCCGGTGACGACGGTGGCGATGTTGCTGCCGATCTCGTTCACGCTGCAGCCCGAATCGGCGCTGATCCTGCTCGCCGGGATCTATTACGGCGCCCAGTACGGCGGCTCGACCACCGCCATCCTGGTCAACATCCCCGGCGAAGCGTCCTCGGTCGTGACCACGCTCGACGGCCACCAGATGGCGCGCCAGGGGCGCGCCGGTCCCGCACTGGGCATCGCCGCGATCGGCTCGTTCTTCGCCGGATGCGTCGCAACCCTGCTGATCGCGCTGGCGGCGCCGCCGCTTGCGGCGGTTGCGCTGCAGTTCGGCCCGGCGGAATACTTCTCGCTCATGGTGTGCGGCCTGATCGCGGCGGTGGTGCTGGCGCGCGGCTCGCTGCTCAAGGCTGTCGCCATGGTGGTGCTCGGGCTGCTGCTCGGTCTCGTCGGCACCGACGTCAACTCGGGCTCGCGGCGGTTCACCTTCGGGCTGACGGGGCTCGCCGACGGCATCGAGTTCGTGGCGCTGTCGATGGCGATCTACGGTCTCGCCGAGATCGCCTGCAACCTGGAGACGCAGCAGACACCCGGCATCGTGTCCGGCGCGGTTGGCCGGGTGTGGCCGGGCCTCGCCGATCTCCGGCAGTCCGCCGGTGCGATCCTGCGCGGCACCTCGCTCGGCGCCGTCCTCGGCGTGCTGCCGGGGGGAGGCGCGCTGCTTGCGTCGTTCGCCGCCTATACCGTGGAGAAGCACGTGGCAAGGCCGCCGCGCATGTTCGGCAAGGGCGACATCCGCGGCGTCGCCGCCCCCGAATCCGCCAACAATGCCGGCGCCCAGACCTCGTTCATCCCGATGCTGACCCTCGGCATTCCCGGCAACCCGACCATGGCGATGATGATCGGGGCGCTGATGATCCACGGCATCTCCCCGGGCCCGCGGGTGATGAGCGCCCACCCGGGGCTGTTCTGGGGCGTGATCGCCAGCATGTGGATCGGCAACCTGATGCTGGTGATCCTCAACCTGCCGATGGTCGGAATATGGGTGCGCCTGCTGCGGGTGCCGTACCGGCTGCTCTATCCGGCGATCATCGTGTTCTGCTGCATTGGCGCCTATACGATCAACAGCAAGCCGTTCGACCTCGCAGTGATGGCGTTCTTTGCCCTGTTCGGCTACGTCGCGTTCAAGCTCGATTGCGAGCCGGCGCCGCTCATTCTCGGCTTCGTGCTCGGACCGATGATGGAGGAGAATCTGCGCCGTGCGCTCTTGATCTCGCGCGGCGATCCGATGGTGCTCCTCGCCGAGCCGATCAGCCTCGGCTTCCTGCTCGCCGCGGCCGGGTTGCTGATCGTGCTCGCTCTTCCCGCCATTCGCCGCACCCGCGACGAGGCGCTGCAGGAGTGAGACGCGGCCGCTAGCCTCGCCGGAACAGTCCGGCGATCCAGCTCCAGATCGCCCTGGCGATGAGCGAAAATCCGGAAATCGGCGTCGCCGGCTCGCGCGGGCCGCCGGGGGCTACCGAGGGCACCGATGCCGTCGCTGCCGTCGATGCCGTGGCAGGCGCGGCGGCTGCGGGGCCGGCCGCGCGCTCCTGCGCGAGCCTGTGCTTGAGGCAGGCGGCGAATTGATTCATCAGCTGCGCGGCGGTCGCCTGGATGATGCCCACCCCGCGGCCGTATTGCGCCACGGCCCCGGAGAGCGTGAGGTTGCTGTGCACCAGAACCTTAGAGCCGACCCCGGCCGGCTCGAGCCGGAACACCGAGCTGGCGTTGGCGCCGCCGCGCCCCTTGGCATCGGTGCCCTGGGCCGAGACCCGCGCGGTACGGCTGCTCTCGTCGATCTCCTCGAGCTTGACCGTGCCGGCAAAGGTCAAGGCCACCGGTCCGAGCCGCACGGCGATCCTGCCCTTGTAGCGATTGTCGCCGAGCACCTCGGTCAGCTCCGCTCCGGGCATGCAAGGCACGATGCCCTCGATGTCGAGCAGCACCTTCCAGGCTTCGGCGGGCGGCAGCGGCACCTCGAATGAGTTGTCGAATTCCATGGTCTGACCTCCACCCCCGTGCCCCGGCCGCGGACATTAGCGCGTCGGCCCGCCTCTCACCGCGCGACTGCATGCGGCGCGGACGAATTGCCGAGAGCTCGTTCGAGGCCGCCCGCCGCCGCCGATCGAGCACGCCAACATGGCTTTTCCCTGAAAGCTTTGAGCCTCAGCTCCTGCCGGCGCGGGCGGCGGCGCCGCCGGCGATGCGGCCGAAGACGGCGCCGGAGGTGAGCCCGGAGCCGCCGGGATAGTTGAAGTAGAACAGGCCGCCGACCAGCTCGCCCGCGGCATAGAGCCCGCCGATCGGCCGATAGTCGGTGTTCACGACCTCGGCATCGTTGGTGATGCGCAGCCCGCCGAAGGTGAAGGTTATCCCGCAGGTCACCGCATAGGCCTCGAAGGGGGGCGTATCGATCGTGTTCGCCCAGTTGCTCTTGTCGATCGCCAGCCCCTCGGTGCGCCGACCGTCCTTGACATTGGGGTTGAACGGCACGTCGGTGCGCACCGCCCTGTTGTACTCGGCGATGGTCTTGACGAATTGGGCGGCGTTCACCCCGTCGAGCCGCTGCGCCAGCTCCTCGATGCTGCCGGCGCTCACCTTGGTGATCTGCCTGATCCGGTATTCGTCGCGCTGCAGGTGCTTCACCTTCTGGTCGAACACCTGCCAGGCGAACTGGCCCGGCTGTTCCAGCACCACCCGGCCGTATTTCGCGTAGGTGTAGTTGCGGAAGTCGGCCCCCTCGTCGACGAAGCGCCGGCCCGTGGCGTTGACCAGGATCGCGAACGGATAGGAATGCTTCTGGAACTGGTCGCCGACCGCGAGGTCGCCGAACTCGGGGGCGTTCATCTCCCACTGCACGGCATGGCAGCCCGACCAGTTGCCGCACGGGCTCGCCCCGATCTCCATCGCCATGCGGATGCCGTCGCCGTTGTTGAACCGGGTGCCGCGCACCTTGGCGAGGTCCCAGCCGGGGCCGAGATAGCGGGTGCGCCACTCGGCATTGGACTCGAAGCCGCCGCAGGCGAGCACCACCGAGCGGGCGTGCAGCTCGCTTTCGGCGCCGTCGTGACGTACCCGCACGCCCTCGACCCGCACGCCGTCGCAGATGAGGCTCAGCGCCCGGGTCCGATAGCGGATGGCGATGCCGCGCTTGCCGGCGGAGTCGGTGAGCATCTTGATCAGGCCCGGACCGCCGCCCACCGCTTCGACGGTGAGGCCGCCCCAGAACTTGAACTTGCCCTCGAGCTTGAACGCCTGGCGGCCGTAGATCGGGATGAAGCGCACGCCCTTGTCGCGCATCCAGCAGAAGGTGTCGAAGCTACGGGTGACCAGGAGCTCGACCAGATCCGGGTTGGCGCGGCTCTGCGTCACCCGCGCCATGTCGTCGAAGAACTGCTCGGCGGTGTAGGTGCCGAAGTCGGTCTCGGCCATTTCCTGTGCGGTGAGATCGGGCACCAGCGCCTTGATGTCGTCGATCCCGTTGTAGACGACCCGCACCGACCCGGCGGTGAACCGGCTGTTGCCGCCGGCTTCCTCTTCCGGCGCCGCTTCCAGCATCAGCACCGAGGCGCCCTGCTCCTGCGCCGCCAGCGCCGCGCAGAATGCCGCATTGCCGCCGCCGACCACGATGACATCGACGTCTGCTTCGGCCATCCTTGCCTCTCAATTCTCGACCACCGACCCCGAGCTCGGGGCGATCGCGGCAGAGCCAAGCGCCCCGCATCGGCTCTCGCGGAGCGTTCACCGAGTCGCGATCGAGCAATCGAGCTGGCGGACGCGGCTGCACCTGCGCTCATGCGAGGAAAGCTGCAGTATCACGTCCGGTCCCGGCTTTTCAATTCTGGCGGGCGCGCGGCTTTCCGCGCCCGCGCTTGAACGGCCCGATGGCACCGATTAGCTAAGTCCGCGGAGCGATCGCCCGCAACCGGCCTGGCGCGGAGGTCGCTCGAGGCTGTCCACCTCGCGGCGATCCGGCGGGACAGCTCGGTCCTTCCGGTGAGCTCGGCGATGACGGCACCACCAATCCAACCGGGTCCGGGAGGGGAGACTGGCGAGCAGATCATCGACGACGCCGCCGCGGCGGTCGTGCCGCATCGACATGAAGTCGTTCCCTCCGAGGGCTCGCGGCTTCCCGTCCCGCTGCCGCCCCCTCCGCTGCCGCCTCGCCCGCGCTGGCGGCGGCTCGCGATCGCGCTGCTCGCGCTCATTGTCGCCGGAGGCGGCGGCGCATTTTATTGGCTGAAGTATTCCCAGCCGCTGCTTCCATCCTGGATTGCCTCGGGCAACGGCAGGCTGGAAGCCGATGAGCTCGACATCGCGACCAAGTTTGCCGGGCGAATTGCGCAGCTGTTTGCGGACGAGGGCGATGCGGTCAAGGCGGACGATGTCGTCGCCCGAATGGATACGCGCGACCTCGAGGCATCGCTCAAGAAATCGCAGGCGCAGGTCGAGCTCGCCGCGCATGCGCGCGATGAAGCGCGTGCGATCGTGACGCAGCAGGAGAGCCAGGTGTTGTTCGCCCGTCAGGAGCTGGACCGCACCCAGTCGCTGGCGCAGCGCGGGATTGCGACCAAGGAGCTGCTCGATCAGCGCCAGCAGCAGCTCGACGCGGCGACGGCGGCGTTGCGGGCGGCCAATCTTCGGGTTCTGCAGAGCGAGCGGGCGCTCGAGGCCGCCAGGCACGATGTCGAGCTCTACCAGATCAACATCGCCGACAACACACTGCGGGCTCCGCGCGACGGTCGCATTCAGTACCGGATCGCCAATGTGGGTGAAGTGCTGCCGGCCGGCGGCAAGCTGTTCACGATGCTGGATCTGTCCAACGTCTACATGGACATCTACCTGCCCGCCGCCGAGACCGGCAAGGCCAGGATCGGCGATGACGCGCGGATCGTGCTCGACGCCAGGCCGGAGCTGGCGATCCCCGCCAGGGTGAGCTTCATCGCCGCCAAGGCGCAGTTCACGCCCAAGGCGGTCGAGACGAGGAGCGAGCGCGAGAAGCTCATGTTCCGGGTGAGGGTCCGCGTCAATCCCGAGGTCCTGCGCGCGCACGCCGACGCGGTGAAGAGCGGGCTTCCGGGAGTTGCCTACGTCAAGCTCGACCGGGAAGCGGGGTGGCCGGAACGGCTGCGCGGACCGCGCTCGGGATGAGCGCGATCGACGCAGCGGTCGCCCGGGCTCAGGGGCTGACCCAGCGCTACGGCGCGGTGCTGGCGCTCGACCGGGTCACCGTCGGCATCCCGGCCGCATCGATGGTCGGCCTGATCGGGCCCGACGGTGTCGGCAAGTCGTCCCTGCTCGGCATCATCGCCGGAGCGCGCCGCCTCCAGGCCGGCACGGTGCGGGTGCTCGGGGGCGACATGGCGGATGCGGCCCATCGCGATCGTGCGTGCCACCGCATCGCCTTCATGCCGCAGGGGCTCGGACGCAATCTCTATCCCGATCTCAGCGTCCGCGAGAACATCGAGTTCTTCGGCCGCCTGTTCGGTCAGCGGCGCGCCGAGCGGGAGCGTCGAATCGAGGAGCTTCTCGACAGCACCGGATTGGCGCCGTTCCCGGATCGGCCGGCAGGGAAGCTGTCCGGGGGAATGCGGCAGAAGCTCGGGCTTTGCTGCGCGCTGGTTCACGACCCGGATCTGCTGATCCTCGACGAGCCGACCACCGGGGTGGATCCCCTGTCGCGCCGCCAGTTCTGGGACCTGATCGGGCGAATGCGCGCTCGCCATCCCGGCATGAGCGTGCTGGTGGCCACCGCCTATATGGAGGAGGCGGAGAGCTTCGACTGGCTGATTGCCATGAATGCCGGACGCGTGATCGCCGCCGGGGCGCCGGCCGATCTGAAGGCGCGGACGCAAGCCGAGACCATCGAGGACGCCTTCGTGGCGCTTCTGCCGGGAGGCCACCGCCGCAGACGCCGGGCTCCGCACGTGCCGCCGCGACCCGACGTCGCCCGCGAGCCGGTCATCGTCGCTCGCGGGCTGACCCGCCGGTTCGGAGATTTCACCGCCGTGGATCATGCCAGCTTCGCGATCGAGCGTGGCGAGATCTTCGGATTCGTCGGCTCGAACGGCAGCGGCAAGACCACGACGATGAAGATGCTCACCGGGCTGCTGCCGGCAACCGCGGGCGAGGCGCTGCTGTTCGGGCGGCAGGTCGATGCGCGCGATATGCGCTCGCGCTTCCGCGTCGGCTACATGTCGCAGTCGTTCTCGCTCTACACCGAGCTCACGGTGCGGCAGAATCTTGAATTGCATGCGCGGCTGTTCCAGCTGCCGCGCGACAAGGCGGCGCGCCGGATCGGCCGGCTGGTCGAGCAGTTCGGTCTCGCTCCCCACCTCGAGCAGCGGGCGCAGATCCTGCCGCTGGGCATTCGCCAGAGGCTGTCGCTCGCCGTCGCCGTTGTCCACGAGCCGGAGATGCTCATCCTCGACGAGCCGACGTCGGGGGTCGATCCGCTCGCTCGCGACCGGTTCTGGGAGTTGCTGGTCGGCCTGGCGCGCAACGAGGGCGTCACGATCTTCGTGTCGACCCACTTCATGAACGAGGCCGCGCGCTGCGACCGGGTCTCGCTGATGGACAGCGGGCGGGTCCTGGTGACGGATTCCCCGGCCGCCCTCGTCGCCAAGCGAGGGGTTGCCACCCTGGAGCAGGCTTTCATCAGCTATCTGGAGGAGCAACACGGCAGCGAGCAGGTGGCGGGGCAGCAAGGCATGCATCCGGAAAGCTCGAGCGCCGGCGCGCCGGTCCGGGCGACCCCGTTCAGCATCGGCAGGCTTCTCGCCTATGCCATTCGCGAGGCTCTCGAGCTGCTGCGCGACCCCATTCGCCTGTCGTTTGCGCTCGCCGGCTCGGCGCTGCTGATGGTGATCTTCGGGTTCGGGATATCCACCGACGTCGACAACCTCTCGTTCGCGGTGCTCGATCACGATCAAAGCCCGGAAAGCCGCGCCTATGTGCGGCAGTTCACGGGCTCGCGTTACTTCACGGAAAAGGCGCCGCTCGCCAGTCATGACGACATCGACCGGCGGATGCGCGACGGGAGCATCAAGGCGGCGATCGAGCTGCCGCCCCGCTTCGGCAGCGACCTCAAGCGCGGGCGTCCGGTATCGGTAGGTGCCTGGATCGACGGCGCGATGCCGTTCCGCGCGGAAACCATCCGCGGCTACATCGAGGGGACGCACCGCCAGTTCGTCTCCGAGCTGGAAGCCGCCGGCCAGCTGAAGTCGGTGCCGCTGCCGACGGCCAAGGTCGAGACTCGCTTCCTCTACAATCAGGATTTCGAGAGCATCTACGCGATGGTCCCCGCCACGATATCGCTCCTGCTCGCGTTGATCCCGGCAATCCTGATGGCCTTGGCGATCGTACGCGAGAAGGAGCTCGGATCGATCACCAATCTCTACGTCACCCCGGTCACCCGCATCGAGTTCCTGCTCGGCAAGCAGATGCCCTACATCGCGGTGTCGATGGTGAACTTCATTCTGATGCTGCTGATGGCACTGCTCATCTTCCGGGTGCCGCTCAGGGGAAGCTTCCCCGTCCTGGGGCTCGGGGCATTGCTCTACGTCACCACGACGACCGCCTACGGCATGCTGATCTCGGCGTTCACGCGGACCCAGATCGCGGCGCTGTTTGGAACCGCCATCCTCACCGTCCTGCCGGCGACCCAGTTCTCGGGAATGATGACCCCGGTCTCCTCGCTTACCGGCGGGGCGGCGCTCATGGGGCGCGCTTTTCCGATGAGCTATTTCCTGCCGGTCAGCGTCGGCACGTTCACGAAGGGCCTCGGCTTCGCCGATCTCGGCGGCTATCTTGCGGCGCTCGCGGTCTTCATTCCGATTCTCATCGCGCTGAGCTTACTTCTGCTGCGCAAGCAGGAGCGCTAGGGCGCATCGCCGCCATGCGGACCGCCGGCAACATATGGTGGCTGGGGCTGAAGGAGCTGCGAAGCTTCGCGCGCGACTGGGTGCTGCTCGCGCTCGTCGTCTATTCGTTCTCGTTCGCGGTATTCGTGCAGGGGCAAAGCAGCTCCCAGGAGCTGCACAATGCCTCGATCGGCTTCGTCGACGAGGACAATTCGGAGCTGTCCAGGCGCATCATCCATGCGTTCCTGCCGCCCTACTTCAAGCCGCCGCAGCTGGTCGAGCTGCCCGACGTGGATCATCTGGTGAACACCGGTCGGTTCACTTTCATCGTCGACATTCCGCCGGGCTTCCAGCGCGACGTCATCGCCGGGCGTCGGCCTGCCATCCAGCTCGAGGTCGACGCCACCGCGATGGTGCAGGCGGGGCTCGGCTCGGCCCATGCCGAGCAGATCATCACCGCCGAGGTCAACGACTTTGTGTCCCGCGTCGAGGGCTCGCCGCTGCCCGCGGTGAACCTCGCCACCCGGATCCTGTTCAACCCGAACGCCACGACATCCTGGTTCACCAGCGTGATGGCGATCATCAACAACGTGACCATGCTGGCCATCATCATGGCCGGCGCTGCGGTCGTGCGCGAGCGCGAGCATGGGACCATGGATCACCTCTTGGCGATGCCGGTGTCCCCGTTCGAGATCGCCATGTCGAAGATATGGGCGAACGGGCTCATCGTCACGGCGGCGGTCGCATTGTCGCTGTCGCTGGTGGTGCGCGGGCTGCTTGGAATTCCCATCGCCGGCTCGGTGCCGCTGTTCCTGTCGGGGACCGCGCTCTACCTGTTCTTCGCGACGGCGATCGGCATCTTTCTCGCAACCGTCGCGCGGTCGATGCCGCAGCTCGGGCTGCTCTACATGCTGATCGCAATGCCGATGAACATATTGTCCGGCACCAATACCCCGCTCGAGAGCATGCCGGCGTGGCTGGCGACGACGATGCAGGCCTCGCCCTCGACCCACTTCGTCTCGTTCGCCCAGGCGATCCTGTACCGTGGGGCCGGCTTCGACGTGGTCTGGCGGCAATTTCTGGCAGTGGGCGCGATCGGCGGATTGTTCCTGCTGGCGGCGCTCGTCCGGTTCCGGCTGATCTCGGCGCAGACGAGCTGAAGCAGCGGGCTTTTCGAGCCGCGGCGGCGTTCGGCTCCGCAGCCGGCTCAGCGCCGCTCCTGCTCCTTGGTTTCGACGTGATTGCAGCCCGCGCAGCGGTAGACCAGAAGCGGCGGGAAAGCCCCCATCCCGGGAATGGCGCGGACGACCTTCATCCGCTCGCTGCAATGCGGGCAGGATAGGGGAGGGGGGCTGTCGGCAGGCATCGTCGCAAGTTAAGCCGCGCGCCGGGGCTGGCAACTCAGGGAATCTCCTTAGTCCCCGCTGTCGCCCGCTTCGTGCTGCTTCTCGCGCTCTTCCGCGAGCAGCTTGAGGATCCTGTCCCGCTCGGCCTCGTCGGTGACGGTCTCGAGCAGGCGTTGGAAATGCTCGATGTTCTTTCGTCGAATGAACCGGTCCATCGGGCCTTCCGCCGGCGAGAGCTATGGTGCGGCCCGCAATCCTGCGGCTCTGGCGGCGAGTGTCAAGTAAAAGTGGGGTATCCGACACGGGCTCCAAGAGCGGGATTCTCCGCTCGGAGACTACTCCGCGGCGATTGCCGACACCCCGCCATGCGCCTTCGACCAGGCGCCCGGGTCGTGCATGAATTTCTCCACCTCGGCGAGCCTGCCGGCCTCGAACCTGCCGCTTGCCTTGGCGACGGCGAGCACGTCCCACCAGGTGGCCAGCGCATGCAGGGTGACGCCGAGATCGGCGAGGATTTTCCGGCCTTCGGGAAAAATGTCGTAGAAGAAGAATACGAGGCAATGCGCAACCTGCGTTCCCGCGTCGCGGAGCGCGTTGCAGAAGTTCACCTTGCTGCGGCCGTCGGTGGTCATGTCCTCGACCAGAAGGACGCGTTGGCCTTCGACCACGTGGCCCTCGATCTGCGCGTTGCGCCCGAAGCCCTTGGGCTTCTTGCGCACGTACAGCATCGGCAGCGCCAGCCGATCGGCCATCCAGGCGGCGAACGGGATGCCCGCGGTCTCGCCGCCCGCCACCGCGTCGAACTGCTCGAAGCCGGCGTCGCGCATCAGCGTGGCGGCGGCAAAATCGATGAGCGTCGCCCGCACGCGCGGGAACGAGATCAGCCGGCGGCAATCGGTATAAACCGGGCTCGCCCAGCCGGAGGTGAAGATGAACGGCTTGTCCGCCATGAAGCGGACGGCTTCGACCTCGAGCAGCATCCTGGCCGTGAGCTCGGAGATCACCTGCTTGTCGGGGAAGGCGAGACCGGTGGTCATGGCGCGACAGGTCCGAGACGCTGCAGTCGGCCCGCACGTCGCTTCGCGGGCGGCCGGGGACGGTTCATCCGATCGGGGCGGCGGCGGCCGCGTAGGTTTCGCGCGGCGCCTCGTCGATCATGGCGCCGGTGAGGTCGGCCACGCGCGAAAAGCCGCGCCTGGCACACCACTGTTCGAGGCCCTCGATGATGGCGATCAGCCCCGAGGGGTTGCGGAAGATCAGATAGCCGATCATCACCGCGCTCGCACCCGCCAGCATGTATTCGACCACGTCCTCGACCTTGACGATGCCGCCGCAGCCGATGATCGGGATCTTCACCACCTTCGAGCATTGATGGACCATGCGCACGATGATCGGCTTGATGCCGGGTCCCGACAGGCCTCCGAACTTGTTGCCGATCGCCGGCCGGAACGTGTCGAGATTGATCTTGAGACCGAGAATGGTGTTCGACACGACCAGCGCATCCGCTCCGGCGGCCTCGGCGGCCCTGGCGATAGCCACCACGTCGCCGGCATTGGGCGAGAGCTTGCACCAGATCGGCTTGTCGGTGGTCCTGCGGATCAGGCTCATCACGTTGTAGGTATGCTCCTCGTGCAGGGCGAAGTTGCCGCCCTTGGGGTCGCGTGTCGGGCAGGAGATGTTGACCTCGAGCACGTCGATTGCGGACTTCGCCACATCGCGGGCCATGGCCGCGAAATCCTCGATCGTGGTCGCCGAGATCGAGCCGACCAGCGGCGGGGTGAAACGCTTGTAGTCCGGCACCTGATGCTGGAGAAAGTATTCGATTCCCCTGGTCGGCAGGCCGATCGAGTTGATCATCCCGCCTTCCACCTCGGCGACCCGCGGCGGCGGGTTGCCGGCGCGGAACTCGCGCGAGACGGTCTTGGCGACGAGCGCGCCCAGCCGGTTGAGATCGATGACCTGCTCCAGATCGGTCGAGAAGCAGCCCGAGGCCGGCATGATCGGGTTCGCGAGCGTCACGTTCCCGATCTTCACGCGCATGTCTACCATCCGACCGCCTCCTGCAGATCGAATACCGGACCCTCGATGCAGACGCGCCGCAGCTCCTTCCTGCCGTCGACTTCGAAGGTGCGCACGCAGACGTAGCAGGGGCCGAGCCCGCAGGCCATGACCTGCTCCATCGCCACCTGGCCGGGAATGCCGTGCGCCCCGCCGAGGCGCTTCATCAGCTGCAGCAGCCGGTTCGAGCCGCAGGTGAAGAAGGCATCGGCGCGCTGCCGGCCGATCAGGTCGGCGAGGATCCGCTCGACGTTCTCGACCGCGCTGGTGCTGTCGGAATCGAGCACCCGGATCACCTCGCCTGCCCGGGCGAACAGGTCGTCGGCCATGACGAATTCCGCGCTGCGCGCGCTGAGGATCGCAGTCACGCCGATGCCGTGCGCGGAGGCGAGCTGGGAGATGGGCGCCAGCGTGGCGAGCCCGACCCCGCGGCCGAGCACGACGACGTGCTTCCAGGCTGGATCGACGCTGAAGCCGACCCCGAGCGGACCCACCATGTTGAGCGCCTCGCCCGGCTCGAGCGTGGCAAGCCCGAAGGTGCCGCGGCCGACACATTTATAGAGAAACTCGATCCGGCCGTGGGCGCGGTCGATCCGGTAGACGCTCTGCGGCCGCCGCAGCCACAGCTCCCCCTCGTCGGGCGAGGGGCAGAGCAGGTTGAAGAACTGGCCCGGCTTCACCGCCAGCGCCTTGGGCGCGGCATCGACCACGAGATGCTTGTACTCGGAATTGACCCAGCGATGGGAGCGGACCGGGCAGAGCGCTTCCTCGGCGGGAATACGCAGCTCGCTCGCGACCGGCGCGCTCCGGCCGACGACGTGGGGGGACGAGGCGAAGGCGGGCTGCGCCAACTGTGGCTCCATCACTCCTGGCCGGGCGCCTTTCACCTAGGCGCGCCGCGTCCCACAATCAAGATTTTTTCCAAATTTTGAACAGTCGCTACCATGCTACCGCTCCAGGAGCGAGCGCATGAGCCGCGCGGCGGCGGGGCCCTTGAGCGCCCGCTGCCACAGCTCCTTGGCCATCCGCTCGTGCAGCGCCAGGGCCTCCGGCGCGGAGGTGATCATGGCCACGCCGACCCGGACATTGGGCTGCTCGCCGAGCCGGAACGGGCTCAACGCCAGCACCTGCCGGTCCGGCTGCCGAAACAGCTGAAAGCTCGCATGCGGCAAGGTGTCGGGCACGATGCCGATCTGCACGCCGATCGGCTCGTCGGCCATCAAGGCCGCGAAATGCTCGGCCTCGGCCCGCGCCAGCGCGCGCCGCCCGCGGCGCACCCTCTCCGGCAGGTTCGGCCGACCGACCAGGCCGTTCTGCAAGAAGTGCTGCATCTCCATTGCCGATATGAGGTTGACGATCGCCGGCTGCCGCCGGCGATACTGCTCCTTGCGCTGATGCAGCACCGCGGCGATCTCCTCGACCTGCTCGAGGGCGCGTTTGCGGCCGGGCAGGCCGTCGGGAATGCTCTCCCGCAGGACCTCGGTG
>DASXAP010000071.1:0-22985 GCA_036406655.1 Xanthobacteraceae bacterium
CCAGACGCAAGGTGACCTCATCAAGCTTCTGGGCGCGGGCGGGCTGGACGGCGAGGCAAACCGATGCAACAGCAACAAAGACGACGGTGGACAAATTGGGTCGGCGCATCTGTCTCCTCCCTTGCGACCGCACAACAACGGCTAGCAACCTCGCAGGTCTGGCTTTGCGGGTCAAAGCGCTGCCATGGCCTGTTCGCGCCAAGAAAGGTCCAGGTACTTGTGGGGCGATGGCGGCACTCCGGCCCATTGCTTCTCGATATCGGCGCGCAGGCTCAGGACGTTCGCGAACCCGCTCAGGTCGACGGCAGCGTCGGGCGCGAACCCATCCTTCGCACCCACGGCGATGTCGTAGCACGCACGCGCGATATCGCGGGGTTGTCGGAGCCAGCGCTCGAGCAGGTCTATCGCCCTCGCCTCGTTTGCTCGGTTGAGCGCCCAGCGCAAACCCTCGACGTAGGCGCGGATATAGCGCAGCACGGCGTCGCCGTGCTCCGTCAACCATTCGCGCCGCACGAACGCGCAGGTCGAAAGGTATGGGCCGATCTGATCGACCACCGCGCCCATGCTCCTGAGGCCTCCCCGACGCGCGAGGATCGAAAACGGCAGGTTAAGTATCGCCGCCCCGTTATTTGGATCGGCTTGCAGCCCGGCGAGCCGAAGCGGGCCCGCTCCTAAAGGATTCACCAGATAATCGCCGCGATTGAGCCCGTTCCGGGCGAGGACCTTGTAGAGCACGAGCGCAAACGCGGTATGCGCCGCGTCCACTACAATGTTCTTTCCTCGTAGATCTTCGTACGATTGAATTTCCGGGCGAACGAAAAGATCGCAGAAGCCATTATCCCCGCCCATTACGACAGCGATGTCGACGTTCTCGGCCTCAGCCATTGCGACCGCGTTGTCGACCGCCCCGTGCACGATCTGGTATCGGCCATCGGCCAGACCAGTACGCATTTCGTCCGAGCTGGGGGCGACTGCGATCTCTACCTTCAAGTGGTGCGTGCCGAACAAGCCGAGTTCGCGGGCAGCAATCACCGGCAGGTTCTGGACACCGTGAAATACCATGACGCAAAGCTCGGTTAGTTGCGTTCGACGCCCGAACAAGCGGGGGGTGTGCGCTGGCATGACCTCTTCCCGGGGGTGAACAGGCTTTGCGCTCGTTGACGCACGCGATTGTATAAAATACGATGCTTATTGTATACCAACATGGCTGCAGACCAATCCGCGACGTTCCCGGATAAGCGTGGGGCGGGAGAGTGCTTTGATGCCAAAAATGCTTGCCGCCGCGACGCCATCCGGCCCCCCCAGCCGGGAGACCCGGGCGCGAGCTCGGTGCCGAAGCCGTCGGATGAATCGCCGCTGCGTTGCTGCCGCGGCGCAACAGCCGTGAGAGAGCGCCTGATCGATATTCCGATGGCGAGGGGTGCGATGGACACGTTCATCGCCCACCCCAGCGACGCCGGAACCTATCCCGCCGTCATCATCTACATGGACGTGTGGGGGCTGCGCGAGGAGCTGTTCGACATCGCCCGCCGCATCGCCACCGTGGGCTACTACTGCGCGGTGCCGAACTTCTATTACCGGCAGGGCAGGATCCGGCACGAATATCGCGATGCCGACCACCGGATGATCACGCTCGACCGCCTGGACGAGCAGACCCGCAGTCGGGTTCTCGCTCCCCTGCGGCAGCTGAGCGACGCCATGGTGATCGAGGATACGGCGGCCATCCTGGAGTTCATCGACGCGGATCCAGCCGCCCGGCATCGCGCTGCCCTCGGCTGCATCGGCTACTGCATGGGCGGGCGCCACGTGTTGCGCGTCACCGGCCGTTTCCCCGACCGGTTCCTGGCTTCGGCGAGCCTGCACGGCACCGATCTGGTCGCGGCGGCCGATTCCCCGCACCTGAGCGTGACGAAAGGCAGCGGCGAGCTCTATTGCGGATTTGGCGAGAAGGACCGGCACACGCCGCCGGCAACGGTGGACACGCTGGCCCGCACCCTGCCGGCCAGCGGCGTGAGCTATCGTTATGAAGTGCACAGGGGCGCCGACCACGGATACGCGCTGCCCGACCGCGACGTCTACGACAAGGCGAGCGCCAATCGGGACTGGGAGATCATCTTCGCGATGTTCTATCGCCGTCTGCGTCCCTGCTAGAGACCGCATGCCGATGCGCGGGATCACAAGGCGAGCGGGGGCGAGGGAGCAATCCGAGCCTGCCGCGGATCCAGTCCCATCGCAACGCGCACTGGTCCGCAGCACGAGTCGTCCGATGTGGCAGCCGAGGGAGAACTAGCCGTGATGCTGGCTCAGACTGGTCGCCGAAAACGCGGCCTCGAGGTCTACCGGAAGATGGGATGGGGCACCAACCCGGACCTGCGCGACCTGGACGAGGACCTGTGGGCACTCACGACCGATTTCGTGTTCGGGGAGGTCTGGTCCCGACCCGGCTTGAGCCTGCGCGAGCGCGAGATCGCCGTCCTCGCCGTCCTGATCGCGTTCGGCACCGAAGGCATGGACATCCACCTTCGCAATGCCCCCAAGCTCGGAATCACGTACGATCAGATCAGGGAGCTCATCTTCCAGGTCATGTATTACGTCGGGCAGCCGAGGGGGCTGTTCGCCATGAAGCGCCTGAAGGCGGTGATGACCGAGGGCACCGCGCGCAGACGCCGGCGCGGCGGCAGGCGGTCGGGGTGAGCCGGCGCGGCGAGATTTGTGGTCTGCAAGATCGGGAGGAAACGATGCTGCGATTGCTCATGACCCTGACCGCGCTCGCTTGCGGGGTTGGTCTCTTCGCCGGCGATGTCCGGGCCGACGTGAAGGTGCGCCTCGGCTTTCCGGTGCAGGTCCACACCGCCAACGTCATGCTGCTGCGGGATCGGATGAAGACGAGCGGCATCGATCTCGACGCCACCGTCATGCGCGGCTATCCGAACATCCAGCTGGCACTGACCACGAACGAGCTCGACATGGCCGTGCTCGGCTTCGTGAACATCGGCCTGATGGAGGAAAAGGGATTTCGCGGCAGCAAGGTGATCGCCGGCGTATTCTCGGGCGCGCAGAGCCTGACCCTGCGCAACGGCGTGATCGCCAAGACCTGGAAGGATCTGGAAGGCAGGAAGATCGGCACTGCGCCCAACAGCTATGCCGACCTGCTCTTCAAGTCCTCGGCCAGGCTCGGCGGCGCCGATCTGGCGAAGATCAATCTCGTGAGCTTTGCGCCGCCCGGCGGCACGCCGGTCTTCGTTGCGCTCAGCGCGGGCGACATCGACGGGTTCGTGTTCTGGGAGCCGAACAACGCCGAGGCGGCGCTGCGCGGCATCGGCAGCTACAGCAGCCTGGACATCGGCGCCAATCCCACGGGCCACATCAATGGTGCGCTTGCCGTGAATGCCGAGTTCGCGGCGAAGAACCACGCAGCGGTGGCCGCCGTGGTCAAGGCACTCGTGGAAGCCACCGACGCGCTGAACGCCGATACCGCGCTCTTCGCGCAGGTAGCGCAACGCGGGACCGGCGCCTCGCCCGAGGTGGTGCGGGAATCGCTGCCGCACGGGAAGCTCGACTACCGGCTCCGGCGCAAGGAGGCGAAAGCGCTGATGCAAATGATTCACGATGCCGGCATCACGAGCATCGATGCGACGCCGGCCGTGGACCGGGTGTTCGACTACAGCTTCCTCGAGCAGGCGACGGGAAAGTCGAGGCGCGACCTGGGCGACGAGTGAGGCTTAGACCAATCGCCCACGAGCCGGGCCGGCCGGCCCGGCCATCCATGGGGCAGCGCGACCGGAAGACACCATGGAGTGCTTCCGCTCACTTGCAGTCACGCGTACCGTTTCATCGAATAGCGCATAAGCCGGCCGCACCGCCGACCAGCGCGATGAGCTCGCGGCGTTTCACTCGATTATCTCGTCGGCCAGCAACTGCATCGAGATCGGGATCTCGACGTCGAGCGCCTTGGCGGTTCTGAGGTTGATCACCAGCTCGAATTTGGTCGATTCCTGAACAGGCAGGTCGGCCGGCTTCTCGCCTTTGAGAATCCGGCCAACATAGCTACCGACGAGAAGATACATATCGGCGATGTTGTTGCCGTAAGTCATCAGACCGCCAACCTGGGCGAACGCGCGCACGTAGTAGATCGCCGGCATCCGATAATGCGCTGCCAGAGAGACGATCTGCTCACGCCGCTCGAACAAGAAGGTGTCGGAGCCGCAGAGAAGTGCGCCAACCTGCCGTTGCGCCATGCTTGCAAATGCAGCGTCGAGCTCGCCTTGGCTGCTGGCGTCGAAGACGAGCATCGTCCGTCCGATGGAGCGGGCCGCCGCTTGCGCGACGTTCATCTCGGCGACACTGTTCGGATGGCTGGGATTCATGAGGAAGCCGACGATGCCGGCCCGCGGCACCAGGTCGTGCAGCAGCTGCAGCCGCTTGGTGACCGCGCTCGCGCCGAATATGGTCACGCCGGTGGCGTTGCCACCCGGCCGGTTGAGGCTCGCTACCAGGCCTTCCCCGACGGGGTCTCCGTTGCTGGTGAACACGATGGGAATCGTTTGCGTGGCTGCTTTGGCTATCTGTGGTGACGGCTCGCCTCCGGCTGCGGCAATCACGTCGACCTTCCGGCGCACCAGATCGGCTGCCAGCCCCGGCAACCGGTCGTAATGGCCTTGCGCCCAGCGGTAGTCGACCGCAACGTTCTGCCCCTCGACAAAGCCGGCTTCCTTGAGACCTTGCTGAAACCGGGTCACGAAGGCGGCCGCGCCTCGCTCAGGCGACAGGATGTGAAGGAAGCCGACCACCGGCAGGACGGGCTGTTGTGCAGGCACCGCCATCGGCCAGGCCGCCGCGCCGCCGAGCAGCGTGATGAATTCGCGGCGTTTCAATCGATCGAATCGCATCCGATCAACATGAGCCCTGGAGAGGAGGGTATTGGATTGCCGGTGGTGGGTCTACAGAGCGATTCACTGCGCCAGCTGTCCTTGTCGGGCCATCATGCTGCTGCCCTGTGAGGGCGCCACAGCGTCCCTCCCCCGCAGGCTCCCCGCAAGCGGGTGTCTTTGTCGGTTCTCTCAGATGCGTGTCCCGGATGCGGTGCAGCATGAGCGCTCCAAAGGCAATCGGATTGATCCGGACGATAGTGCGCTCGTGGTGCACCGCTGATCCGGGACCGCCACAAAGACTGAGTTTCGGGCGGTCCCGGGTCTGCAGCGCAACACTTCGTGCTGCGCCGCGCCCGGGACACACGCATACAAGCGTCAGACTCGCTACACTAGATCGGGCCGTTGAGGATGCGGTCACTGGCGCCGATGCGAGCCGACGCGTTGCGCGCCAGCTCGGCCCGCGCCGCCTCCAGGTCCCGGGCCGAACGGACGGATTGCTCGTCGTGCAGCCACTGTCCGGAGAACGTGTAGACGAACGCGCATCGCGGATACCGCTTCATCGAATAGCGCATCAGCCGGCTCTCGAGCGGAACGTCGTCGTCGAGCACCTCGCGCGCAAGGACGAAGGCATCCTCGGCAGCCATGGCCGCGCCCTGGGTGAGGTGCGGCGCAAAGGTGTGCGCCGCGTCGCCGCCGATCACCACCCTGCCGCGGAACCAGGGCCACGGCAGCAGCAAGGGCTCGATCGGGCTGTAGACGATTTCCGAGCTGCGACCCAGCGAGGCCGCGATTTCGGCGACATAGCTGCCGTACTGTGCCAATCGTTCCTTGAACAGGGACGCATGGTCCTGGCCGGCAAAGTCGGCATCGACCGGTTCCGCGCGAATGTGGAACAGATACATGATGTCGTTGCCGAGGGGCATCGCGCCGGTCTTGCTGCCGATTCCCTGCAGGAACTCTATTCCGCGTACGTAATCCGGGCGGGGCGCCTGCACCCGCCAGGCGCCGTAGCCCGAGGGACGCGGGGCAAACGAGGTCCCCACCAGATGGAGCCGCGTCGTCGAACGTATGCCGTCGAAGCCGGCCAGGAGATCGAACCAATCGTGGCGACCGGTCGAGAACCGGACGTGGACGCGGTCCTTCTCCTCGTGGATGTCGCCGACCGAGACGCCGAGCCGAACCTCCACCCCGGCGCGCTCCGCAGCCCCCAGCAGTATCTGATGCAGCTGCAATCGGGAGAGCGCGCAAACGGCCGGCACCCGGTCGTCCCCGAGCAGGAACTTGTGCTCGACGATCAGCCGCCGCGCCGGGTCGAAGAGGGAGATGCGGTCATAGCTGAAGCCGGTTGCGAGCATCTCATCGAGAACGCCGAGACTGTCGTAGACACGCAACGCATTCGCGGGCTGGCCGAGGCCGATTCCGGCAATGTCGAATGCCGGCCGTCGCTCGACCAGCACGACTTCCACGCCCTGTCGTGCGAATAGCACCGCAGCGGTCAGCCCGCCGACGCCGCCGCCCACCACCAGAACGCGTCGAATGTCGCTCACGATTTCCGCTCTGCCGCTCGCGCAATCCTATCGGACCGAGGGGAGGAAAGTCCTCACGCCCGCTCGAGCGGCGAGTTTTCGAGGGCAGTCGCAGATCGATCCATGGCCGTCATCGCCGCCGGCGTGTAGGTTTGCGCCGATGGCTTGGCCTGGGCTCGACATCGAGGTGCCGGCGTTCGTGCGCCCGGCCGTGCGGTGATCGAGTGAGAGAGATGCGCCCATGAATGCGACCGTGGCGAACGTGCTGCAAGCCGCGCTGGATCCCGAGCATGTCGAGATCGTCGAGCGGGTTCGGGGCTCGGACATCCCCGTGCACCTGATCTATGTGGAGATGATCGACGGGGTGTACGCGCCGATCGGCCTGCGCAAGCCGCACGGGGAGGGGCCTTTCCCGCTGGTCCTGTTCGCCGCCGGCAACGGCGGCGGCGGCATGGCGGTGGTGCGTGACTTCACGCAGAACCGGAGCTGGACCCAGGAGTGGTTCCTCGACGCCGGTTATGCGGTGGCATGGATGCGCTATCGCGCCGAGGTCGATTACGCCTACGACCGGATCGGCAAGCTCGTCGAAGACCGCCGGCAGCGGCGGCAGCTGCTCAATCGCGGCCCGCTCGAGTACGAGGACGTGATCTCGATCGTCCGGCACACGAAGAAACTGCCGTTCATCGACCCGGACCGGATCGGCTATATGGGAATGAGCCACGGAGGCGAGATGGCGTTCAAGATCGCCTCCGAGTACCACGGCCTGCGCGCCATGGTGGCGAGCGAGCCGGCCGCGCACGAGTTTCTCCGCCTGCGACCGGATGAGACCGCTCACCTCGACCCGAAGACCGGCCTGCTCAACGTCGAGAAGATGCTGATGCGGGAGCCGGCCAAGGTGCGAGGGCGCATCACCGAGGAGATCGCGCGCGAGCGCATTCGCACGATCAGGACTCCCATCCTGGTGCAGGGCCGCGACGATGACGAGCTGCAGGGGATCTTCCGGGTCTGCTACGACCTGCTCAGGGAGGCGGGCAAGGATGCCGAGTGGGAAACCTATGCTCATGACGAGCACGGGTTCGTCTATGTAGCCCGCAATGCCCGCGGCGACTACGCGCCCGATGCGATCCAGCGCAGCGCGGTCGCGGCAGCGATTTCGTTTTTCGACCGCCGGATGAAATAGCGACCTCAGGACCGGGTTGCGCATCACTCGGTCGATGAAGAAGTCCACCACCGCGGCAGTCGAGTAGAACTCCGGCGAGGCGCTCCTAAAGCGAGGCGTTGCCGGCAGTTGAGCTGATTGCGTTCCTCCCCTATGAGAGCACCCTGCGTGCCATTACATCATGACTGATGTGCTGGGTGGTCCCATGGCGAATTTCACTCCCATATCCGCGGCAATAGGCGGCGCGCTCATCGGGCTGGCCGCTGCACTGCTGATGTTGTTGACCGGCCGCGTCGCGGGCGTCAGCGGCATGCTCGGCGGCTGCCTCATCCCCGGTGCGAGCGACCGGGGCTGGCGCATCGCCTTCGTCGCCGGGCTGATCCTGGCGCCGCTCAGCGGCATCCTCGTCGGCCTGCCGGTCCCCTTCCCGGAGATGCCGGCGAGCTGGGCCGTCATCGTTGCCGCCGGCGTCCTCGTCGGCTTCGGCGCCCGGCTCGGCGGCGGCTGCACCTCCGGCCACGGCGTCTGCGGCATCGCCCGGCTGTCGCCGCGCTCGCTCGCGGCCACTGCCATCTTCATGGCGACCGCGATCGCCGTGGTCGCGCTGTCGCGCCACTTGCTCGGAGGATGAGCCATGCTGATCGCCGCGGCACTGTTGTGCGGGTTTGTGTTCGGCTGGGGCCTGTTGATTTCCGGCATGATCCAGCCGGCGAAGGTCCTCGCCTTCCTCGATATCCTCGGCGCATGGGACCCGAGCCTGGCGGTGGTCATGGTGGCGGCGCTCGTCGTCTCCGGCCTCGGCTACGTCCTGGCGAGAAGGCGGCAGCAGCCGCTCCTTGCGGCGCAGAGCCTGTGGCCGACGAAGAGCGACATCGACCGCCCGCTGGTGGTCGGCTCGGTGCTCTTCGGTGCCGGATGGGGGCTGGTCGGCTTGTGCCCCGGCCCGGCATTGGCGAATCTCGCGAGCGCCTCGCCGCGGGTCGTGGTGTTCGTCCTCGCCATGCTCGCGGGGATGGCGCTCAACGATGCCTGGCAAAAGCGCCAGGCGGGCAAGCCGCAGGAGGTGGCGCTCGCCGGCGCCGATGGATGATCGTGATCATCACAGGCCGAGATAGACCCGGCGGATGGCGTCGTCGCAAGAAAGCTCGGCCGGGGTGCCCTCGCGCACGATGCGCCCGTGCTCGAGCACGTAGGCGCGTCCGGCGATAGCGAGCGCCGAGCGCGCGTCCTGCTCGACCAGCAGCACGGCGGTGCCGGCCTGCTGAATGGCGCGGATCGCCTGGAAGATCTCGACCTTCAGCCGCTGCGCGATGCCCACCGACGGCTCGTCGAGCAGCAGCAGCAGAGGCCTGCCCATCAGCGCGCGGCCGATGGCGAGCATCTGCTGCTCGCCGCCCGAAAGCGTGCTCGCCTGCTGGCGGCCGCGCTCCCGCAGAACGGGGAAGAGCGCATGCACCCGGTCGAGATCGCGGCCGATCCCGTCGCGGTCGCGCCGCAGATAGGCGCCGAGCATCAGGTTCTTGCGCACGCTGAGCTCGGGAAAGAGGCGGCGCCCCTCGGGACAATGGCAGATGCCGCGTGCGACCACCGCGTGCGCCGGCAGCCGGTCGATGGCGCTTGCGTTGAACCGGACCTCCCCGGAGGCGATCGGTGCCGTCCGCGAGATTGCCTTGAGCAGCGTCGTCTTGCCGGCGCCGTTCGGCCCCAGCACGCCGACGAGCTCGCCCGGCCCGACCCGCAGCGAGAGGCCGTCGAGCGCGAGCGCGCGGCCATAGCGGACGACGAGGTGCTCGATCTCAAGCACGCGCGGCGCCTTCCTCCCGTTGCAGCGCAAGCTCGTTCTGCGCGGTTCCCAGATAGGCTTCGATCACCCGCGGATGGCGGACGATGTCGGCGGGGGCGCCGACCGCGATCACCTCGCCGAAGTCCATCGCGATGATCTCGTGCACCAGCTGCATGAACTCGCGCAGCTTGTGCTCGATTATCAGGATGGCGAGCCCTTCGCTTCGGTGCAGCGAGCGGATGAGCCCGGCGAGCGGCCCCACCTCGCGCTCGCCGAGCCCGGCGAACGGCTCGTCCAGCAGCAGCAGCCTCGGTCTCGTCGCAAGCGCGCGCGCGATCTCCAGCCGGCGCAGATCGCCGTAGGGGAGCGTCTCGACCTCGAGCTCGGCCCGCCCGCCGAGGCCGACCTGCTCGAGGAGCGCCTCCGCGCGCTCGCGCGGCTTGCCGGAGCCGCGGGCACGCGGGGCGAGGCAGGCCACCTCCACGTTCTCCACCACGCTCATGCCGGCGAATGGACGCGCCAGCTGAAAGGTCCGGGCGACCCCGCGATTGACGATCCGATGCGGTGCGAGGCCGGCGAGCGAGTGGTCATCGAGCAGGATGGTGCCGCTGTCGGCGGCGATGAAGCCGGTGAGCAGGTTGAACATCGTCGTCTTGCCGGCGCCGTTCGGTCCCAGCACCCCGGTGATCGACCCCGCCTGCAGGGAGAAGGAGACGTCCTTGACGGCGTGGAGCCCGCTGAAACGCTTGTTCAGCCCTTTCACCTGCAGCAGCGGGCTCATGCGAGCACGGAGCGGACGCGCCGCCACAGCGGCGCAATGATGCCCTGCGGCAGGAAGAACAGGATCGCCATCAGCACCAGCGTGTAGACCCACAACCGGTATTCGCTCAGTCCGCGCAGCGTCTCGGTCAGCACGTTGAGCAGGATCGCGCCACCGATCGGGCCGTAGATCGATCCCATCCCGCCGACATAGACCATGATGATGATGTTGATCGACAGGAGCACGGCGAACAGGTCGGGTCCGACCTGCAGCTGGTAATGGGCATAGAGCGCCCCGCCCAGGCCCGCGACCGCCGCGCTGATCATGAGCGACACGATCTTGTACCAGGTGACGTTGATGCCGGCGGCCTCGCAGGTGGCCTCGTCGCCGCGGATGGCGCGCAGGATGACGCCCCAGGAGGAATTGGCGAGAAGCCTGAGCAGGACCGCGCTCGCGGCGAGAAAGGCGAGCGTCAGATAGTAGTAGGCCAGAGTCGAATCGAGGATGGGCGAGAGGCCGTTGAGCCCGTCCTGGCCGCCGGTATAGACGGAGAAGATGATGGTGAGATTCTGCATCAGCGCCGCGGCCGAAAGCATCGCCAGCGCGAAATAGGGGCCGCGCAGCCGCAGGGTCGGGAAGCCCATGATCAGGCTGAACAGCACCGCGACGACCGGCGCGGCGAGGAGGCTCCACCACGGGTCGGCGCCGAGATTGACGTTGAGGAAGCCTGCGGTATAGGCGCCGGCGCCGATGAACAGCGAGTGGCCGAAATTCTCCCGCCCGGTCAGGCCGGACATGAAATCCCAGCTCGCCGCCCAGATCCCGTAGCAGAGCGCGACCGTGAGAACCCCGAGCGTATAGCTCGAGCCGAAGACGAGCGGCGCCGCCACCAGCACTGCGAAAGCGAGCAGTGCGCCGAGCCAGTCGATGCTGACAACGCTCATGCCGCGTCCTGCCTTACGCTCAGTCAAATAACCTCGTCAGAACTTTCCGGTGGAACTGACGCGCAGGGGCGCCACAGCGTCCCCTCCCCCGCATAGCGCGTCGAAGACGCGCGTAAACGCGCTTATGCCGGGGGAGGGACAGGGAGGGGGCGCAAGAAAGGACATCGGAGAAGAGTGCCCCCACCCCACCCCTCCCCCGCAAGCGGTCCGCCTGCGGGGGAGGGAGTAGATCCGTCGCGTCGCACCGATGTGCATCAATTCGCGAGCAACCAGGTCCGCTCACACTCGTCCATGCACAGGTTATGCCCTCATCCGAGATTATCCCGACATGCTCTCAGAACGCGGCACGCCGGCCGAGAAACCCGGCGGGACGAATGATCAGCGTGATCAGCACCGCGGCGACCGAGACCATCTGCGACCATTCGATCGACACGTTGAAGGCGATGATCGTTTCCGAATAGCCGAGCAGCAGGGCGCCGATGATGCTGCCGGCGATCGATCCCAGCCCGCCGACCACCACGATGGCGAAAGCCTTCACCAGCGGCAACAGGCCCATGCTCGGGATCACCGTCTGGAACGGCGCAACGAGCACCCCCGCCACCGCCGCAATGCCGGCGGACAGCCCCATCACGATCGAATAGATCCGGTCGGAGGGAATGCCCATGTACTGCGCCGCAAGCGCGTCCTGCGAGATCGCGAGGATGGCCGAGCCGAGGCGGGTGAGCTGCAGGAACATCCACAGGCCGAGCAGGACGGCGATGCTGCTGGCCAGCGCCAGCAGCCGCTGGCCGCTGATGTCGACGCCGAGAAATTGGTAGGTGACGTCAAGCATCGACGGCACATTGCGCGCCTCCGATCCGAAGACGAGCAGCAATACCTGCTCGACCATGAGCGCGACCGCAAGGGTGATGAGCAGCACCGCGAGCATCGAACGGCGCAGCGGACGCACCAGGACGCGCTCGACCAGGACTCCGAGCAGGGCTACCAGCAGCACCGAGATGATCGCCGCGAGCCAGAGCGGCAGCCGGACATTGGCGGTGAGCGTGTACACGCCATAGGCGCCGAGGGCATAGAAGGCGCCATGCGCCAGGTTGAGAATGCGCGCCACCCCGAAGATGAGCGTGAACCCGACCGCCAGCAGCGCGTAGATCGAGCTGATCACCGCCCCATAGATGGCGATCTGGATCATGACCGCAGCTTGGACCAGGTGGTGCGCAATCGTGCCGCGGGCGCACCTCTCCTTGCTCGCGGGGAGAGGTCGCTCGCGACGTCTTCGTCGCGAGCGGGTGAGGGGGGCTCTTCACCGGGTCGGGTGTGGAAAGCGCGTCTCACCCGGCATCCTCGGCTTCGCAAGCTCAACCTCGGCCGCCGACCTTTCCCCGCAGGTGACGGGAGGTCGAGCAGGCGGCACGCGCCCGACAGTGAACCGCCAGGACATGTCCTCGCCGAGGGAGGAGGCATCCGCCGGCGCGGTCAGTTGCGGGCGAGCCAGGGCGGGCTGACCATGGCGCCGGTGGTCAGCTCTTTCGGCCAGACGACGACGCGCTCGCCCTTGTCCTGCCACTGCACGAACAGCAGGTTGACGAAGCCGGGTCCGTCCTTGACGTCGTGAGTGGCGTCGAACTGCACGCGGCCGCGCACCCCGACGTAGTCGGTCTTCTCGAGCTCCTTGATCACCTTGTCGGTGTCGGCGCTGCCGGCGCGGGCCACCGCCTCGGCGTAGATGTGGACGGCGTCGTAGGCGCCGGGCGCGGTGTAGACCGGCGGCCGGTTGTAGAGCCTCACGAACTTGTCCCACCACGCCACGGTGCTCGGGGTGAGCGGCGCGCGCACCACGAAGTTCGCCGACACTTCGGCGATCGATTTGCCGCCGACCCGGTCGAAGAAGTTCGCGTCCATGCTCTTGACGTCGATGCCGCCGACCGGCACGGGGACCTTGGCGTCGTACCACTGCTTGACGAAAACGTCGGAAGCCCCGTGCGAGATGATGAGGATCAGATACTGCGAGCCGCTGCTCTTGAGCTTGGCGAAGATCGGCGAGAAATCGGCGGTCTGCACGTCGAAGAACTCGGCGAGCGGGACTTCCAGGCCGGCCGCCTCGGCGCCCTTCCTGAGCGACGGCACCATGTCCTGCACCCATTTCGCGTTCTCGCCGAGGATCGCGACCTTGCTGAGCCCGAGCTCGCCCTTGAGCTTGCCGGTGATGAAATCGAGCAGCGCATTGGCCTGCTTGGCCGAATTGATCGGATTGACGCGGAAGATGTACTTGTAGTGCTCGTAGTCGTCCTTGACCTTCTGCTGGATGGCGGGAGAGGCCGAGCCGATGCCGAGGAAGATCGTCTTCGCCCGCGAGATGTGCGGCAGCTCGCCGAGCGTCACCCCGGAATCATAGCCGCCGATCAGCACGTTCACCCGGTCCTCGCCGGTGAGCTTGTTGACGGCGGCGATGCCGACCTTCGGCCCTTCGGTCGCAGCCTCACCCTCGTCGGCGACGACCACCTCGAGCTTGCCGCCGAGCACGCGGCCGCGCTCGTTGACCTCGTCGACCGCCATGCGGACCGCGTCGATGGCGTCCCGCCCGACCTGCAGCTGGATGGCGGTGTTGACGCCGATGCGGATCGGCTTGTCCGCGGCAGCCGATTGCGGCGGCGCCGCCAGAGCCGCGAGCGCCACGCCTGCCGCCGACAACGCGATTGAGCTCCTCCTCATTGCGAACCTCCTTGAGTGTGCCTCGCTTGACCCCGTTCAGCTGACCTTGGCCGTGCAGCGTCTCCATTCCTGCCAGGGGCCGTCGGCGCTGCCCTGGCGCGCATGGGCAAGAAGCTCGTTGAGCAGAATGATCGACACGATCTCGCCGGCGCCCGGCTCGCCCGCCGGGACGACATAGGAGAAGCTGTGGCGGGTGTAGTCGCCGCGGGTCTGCTTGCCGCCCGGAGTGACGATCTCGGGACCACGGATGCTCATCTGCTTGCCCTCGGCATTGCACCAGTCGCCGTCGATCACGTCCGCCTTCGCCCGGGTCGAGCCTGCGCCCGCCAGAGCGAAGGCGATTCCCGCGATCCCGATCAAGCGCCCGACCCGTGCTCCACCCATCGCCAGCCTCCAACGCAGATGTCGGATCGAAACACGGTCCCGGTGGCGGAACAAGCCATATCTCGCGACATCCGATCCCACGCCTCCGGCCGAGAAGTGTCGTCGCACCGGTCGCGTCTCGCCGTGCCCGTGCGGTGCTGGCTTCCCCGCCCAGGCCGCATCCTCGGCCCGGTGAACGGTCTCACGCCCGTCGCCCAGGCGTGCTACTCTTGTGCGCGAGCCCAGAGCGGCAACGGGGTGAGCTTGCCTAGGAAGACCGGGAAGAGCCGGACGCGCGGTCGCAAGCCTCAGTCGGCCGCAGCGAGAACGGGCGCGCGCGTCGGCCCGCCGCGCCGGCCGCAGGCGGCGCTGGTGAAGAAGCTCACCGCCCATCCGCGCGATCTCGAGAAAAAGCTCGCGGGGCCGGCTCGCGAGCTCGCCGAAGCGCAGGAGCATCTCGCCGAGGTGCTGGAGCAGCAGGACGCGGCCGCGGAGGTGCTGCAGGTCATCGCCGACTCCGCGGGCGAGCTCAAGCCTGTGTTCGAGGCCATGCTGGCGAGCGCCGTGCGGATCTGCGGCGCCAGGTTCGGCAACCTGTTTCTCCATGAGGCAGGCGTGTTCCGTCTCGCGGTGCAGCGCAATGCTCCGCCCGCCTATGCCGAGCGCTGGCGGCAGAACCCGGTGCTCGTCGTCGACGACAATCCGCACAATCCGCTCGCCCGCCTCGTCAAGAGCAGGACTGTCGTGAACATCGTCGACCTGGCGGCGGAGCCGGCCTACCGCGAGCGCGATCCCCGCTTCGTCGCGCTGGTGGAGGGCGCGGGCGCGCGCACCCATCTGCTGGTGCCGATGCTGAGGGAGGGAAAGCTGATCGGCGCAATCTCGATCTACCACCAGGAGGTTCGGCCCTTCACCGAGAAGCAGATCGAGCTGCTGAAGCATTTCGCCGCCCAGGCGGTCATCGCCATTGAGAACGCGCGGCTGCTGGACGAGCTGCGCAAGCGTACTGGCGAGCTTGCCGAGGCTCTCGAGCAGCAGACCGCGACCTCCGGGGTCCTCCGCGTCATCTCGAGCTCGCCTACCGATATTCAGCCTGTGCTGGACGCCGTTGCCGAGAATGCGGCGCGCCTGTGCGAAGCAAACAATGCGGTGATCTTTCTCCTTGACGGCGAGCTCCTTCGGCAGGTGGCAGCATATGGTCACATCCCCACCTCGAGCCATCCAACAGCGGGTCTGCCGGTCAATCGGGAGACCGTGACCGGACGGGCTGTGTTCGAGCGCCGGACGATCCATGTCCGCGATCTCGCCGCTGCCGGTAGCGAATACCCGGAAGGCAGCAGGCACGCGAAGCTCGACGGTCATCGGACGACGCTGGCGACGCCGATGCTTCGCGAAGGCGTCCCGATCGGCGCCATTCTCATTCGCCGAATGGAAGTCCGCCCATTCTCACAAAGGCAGATCGAGCTGGTGGCGACCTTCGCCGATCAAGCGGCGATCGCCGTCGAGAACGTGCGACTTTTCAATGAAACGAAGGAGGCGCTGGAGCAGCAGACCGCCACCTCCGAGGTGCTGCAGGTCATTTCCCGCTCGCCCGCCGACTTGCAGCCGGTATTTGAAGCCATGCTGGCGAACGCCACCCGCATCTGCGCAGCCAATTTCGGCGTCCTGAACCTGCATGAAAACGGCTTGATGCGCATGGGCGCGATGCACAACGTGCCCCCTGCCTTTGCCGAATTCCTCGAAGCGCGGCGTGACGGCTACCGGCCGACATCGGGCAGCCTGCTCGACCGGGTGATCCGGACCAGGCAGATCAGCCACGCCGCGGACAACACCACCGAATCCCTCGGCCGGGCGGCGATCCTGGGCGGGGCGCGATCCAATGTCTGCGTGCCGATGCTCAAGGACGATGTCCTGGTCGGCACCATCACCATCTATCGCCAGGAAGTGCGGCCGTTCACCGCCAAGCAGATCGAGCTGCTCAGGAATTTCGCCGCCCAGGCGGTGATCGCCATCGAGAACGCGCGGCTGCTCAACGAGCTGCGACGGCGCACCGACGATCTCGCCGAGGCGCTGGAGCAGCAGACCGCGACTTCCGAGGTGCTCGGCGTCATCTCCAGCTCGCCAGGCCAGCTGGCGCCTGTGTTCGAGACCATGCTGGCGAACGCGGTACGGATCTGCGGGGCCAAGCTCGGCATTCTGGTGCTGCGGGAGCAGGACGGCTTCCGTTACGTCGCCGGACACGGTCTGCCCGAAGCCTATGTCGAGCTGCGGCGCCGCGAGCCGTCGATCCGGCCCCTTGCCGGTGCGCCGCTCGACCGCCTCGCCCGGGCCAGGCAGGTGGTGCACGTCCTCGACCTCATGCAGGACCCGGCGCGCGGGCAGCTCGCCACCCTGGCCGGCGCGCGTTCACAAATGCTCGTGCCGATGCTGAAGGAGAACGAGCTCGTCGGCGCGATCGTGATCTATCGGCAGGAGGTGCAGCCCTTCACCGAGAAGCAGATCGCGCTGGTCTCGAATTTCGCCGCGCAGGCGGTGATCGCCATCGAGAACGTGCGGCTGCTCAACGAGCTTCGTGAATCGCTGGAACAGCAGACCGCCACGGCCGAGGTGCTCAAGGTCATCTCCGGCTCGCCCGGCGAGCTCGGCTCCGTGTTCCAGGCGATGCTGGAGAACGCGGTGCGCATCTGCGAGGCCCGGTTCGGCAACCTGGCGCTGTTCGACGGGCGGCAGATGCGGATGGCCGCCATGCACAACGCGCCCCGCGCATTCGAGGCGCTGCGCCGGAACGATCCGGTCATTCCCACCCAATCGGTGATGGGACGGATCGTGCAGACCAAGCAGGTGGTTCACATCGCCGACCTCGCCGCCGAGGCGCCGCACGCCGGCTCGGCGCTGGTCAAGGTCGCCGGCGCACGCTCGGCGGTGGGCGTGCCGATGCTGCGCGACGAGGAGCTGGTCGGGGCCATCGTCATCTATCGGACCGAGCGGCGGCCGTTCGGCGAGAAGCAGATCGGGCTGCTCGCGAGCTTTGCCGCCCAGGCCGTGATCGCTATCGAGAACGCCCGGCTGCTCAACGAGCTGCGCGACTCTCTGCAGCAGCAGACTGCCACTGCCGACGTTCTCAAGGTGATCAGCCGCTCGACCTTCGATCTCGGGGTCGTGCTCGGGACGCTCGTCGAATCGGTGGCCCGGCTGTGCGAGGCGGATGCGGCGGCGATCGCCCGCCAGAGAGACTCGAACTACCACGTGGTGGCGAGCCACGGCTTCCCGCCGGGCTTTGCCGAATACATGGAAACGGTGCCGCTGCAGCCGGGACGCGGCTCCCTCGGCGGCCGGGTTCTGCTCGATCGGCAGCCGGCGCACATCGTCGATGTCCTGGCCGATCCGGAATACGGCCTCGCCGAGGCGCAGAGGAAAGGCGGCTATCGCACCGGCCTCGGGGTGCCGCTCCTGCGCGAAGGCAGCCCCATCGGGGTGCTGTTCCTGTTCCGCAAGACCGTGCGCGCCTTCACCGATCAGCAGATCGCGCTCGTCACCACCTTCGCCGACCAGGCGGTGATCGCGATCGAGAACGTGCGGCTGTTCGACGAGATCCAGGACAAGAACCGGCAGCTCGAGCTGGCGAGCCAGAACAAGTCGCAGTTCGTCGCCAGCATGAGCCACGAGCTGCGCACGCCGCTCAACGCCGTCATCGGGCTGACCGAGATGATGGTGAGCAACCCCGCCCATTTCGGCACCGAGAAGGCGCAGGAGCCGCTCCGGCGCGTGCATGCGGCCGGCACCCACCTGCTCGGGCTCATCAACCAGGTGCTCGATCTCTCCAAGATCGAGGCCGGCAAGCTCGAGCTCAATCCCGAGACGGTGAACCTGGGCCCGCTGATCGACGAGGTGATCGGCACCGCCGGCCAGCTCGCGGCACGCAACGACAACCGTCTCGTGCTGGAGGCGGAGGAGAGCCTCGGCATGCTGACCGTCGATCCGATGCGGCTGCGGCAGATCCTGCTCAACCTGTTGAGCAACGCCTGCAAGTTCACCAAGGCGGGCGAGGTCAGGCTCAAGGCCCGAAGCACCGGCAACGGCAGGAGCTGGATCGAGCTTGCCGTCTGCGACAGCGGCATCGGCATGAGCACGGAGCAGCAGGCGAAGCTGTTCGAGGAGTTCACCCAGGCCGATTCGCTGACCGCGCGGCAGTTCGGCGGGACCGGGCTCGGCCTTGCCATCAGCCGCAGGCTCGCGCGCATGATGGGCGGGGACGTGACGGTCGCGAGCGAGCCGGGCAAGGGGTCGGTATTCACGCTGCGCCTCCCCGGCGCGGCGACCTGACCCTTCCAGGACCACGTCGGGAGGCAAGCCATGCACACCTTCGTTCGAAGTCTCGCGATCCTTGCTGCGTTTCTCGTGCTCGTCAGTCTTCGGCCGGCGACCGCCGAGGACTATCCGTCGCGCCCGGTCACCCTCATCGCGCCGTGGCCGGCGGGCGGCGCCGTCGACACCCTGTGCCGCATCTTCGCGGCGCGGCTGACGGAGCGGCTCGGCAAGAGCGTGATCGTCGAGAACCGGCCCGGCGCGGGATCGGTGCTGGGGGTCGCAGCGGCCGCGCGCGCCGCGCCCGACGGATACACCCTGGTCATGGCCGGCAGCGCCGCGCTCGCCACCACGGTCACCATCTACCGCGCATTGCCTTACGACCCGACCCGGGACTTCGTGCCGCTGGCGCTGATCACCCGCATCCCGTTCGTGCTGGTGGTGAACCCGTCGCTCCCGGTGCGCTCGGTGACGGAGCTGCTCGCGCTGGCGAGGAAGGATCCCGGCCGGCTCTCCTATGCCTCCGGCGGGCCCGGCTCGCCGCATCATCTGTTCACCGAGTTGCTCAAGCGGATGAGCGGCATCGAGATGCTGCATGTGCCCTACAAAGGCTCCGCGCCAGCCCTCAACGACGTGGTCGCGGGGCAGGTCCCGTTGATGCTCGGCGACGTCGTCGCCTCCCTCCCGCTGGTCGCTGCCGGCAAGGTGCGCGCGCTCGCCGTCTCGTCCACCGCGCGAATTCCCTCGGCCCCGGAAATCCCGACCATCGCCGAATCGGGCGTGCCCGGCTACGAGGGCGTAGGCTGGGTCATGATCGTGGCCCCGGCGCATACGCCGGAGCCGATCGTCGGCCGCCTGCACGCCGAGTTGAGGTCGATCGCCGCGCTGCCGGAGATTCAGCAGCAGATGATCGCGCTCGGCACGCTGCCGGTCGACAGCCCCCCGCCCGACGCCCAGCAGCGTTTCATCGCCGCCGAGATCGTCCGCTGGAGCGAGGTGGTGAAGCTCGCCGGCATCGCGGGAAGCCAATAGCGTCGAGTGCAGGTATCATGTTCGGGCTCGGTTGCATCCGCAACGAGTTGGCGCAGGCACGGTTCCAATAGTTCGCCACAGTTTGGTCGCGAAGTTGCCGCCATACTTGCTTTTGCGCGATTCGCATCCGGGAGAGTCGGCCATGAAGTCTGCGATCATCAAGCGCTCGATCGTCATCTCTGGCCACAACACGAGCGTGAGCCTCGAGGATGCGTTTTGGCGCGCGCTGAAAGAGATTGCCGCCAGCCGCCGCACGACGCTGTCCGATCTTGTCGCCAGGATCGATGCCGACCGGAGGCAGGGCAACCTGTCGTCAGCGATCCGGCTTTTTGTGCTCGCCTCTTATCGCGAGCAGCTCGAAAATCTCGCAGCTGCAGAGCGCAAGGCCCCGGTGTACGCAGCCGCCTGATCCAGGCGGCGTCGGAATATCTCAATACAGTTCTCGGGTGATGGCGGGGCTTTGTCACGGCCGCGACGAGCCGGCGCAAAGGCTCGATTGACAGCGTCTTCCTCTGGCGGGCTGCCGGGGCAAGCGATGACAGGTCATTGTAGCCCGCGCACTCCGAGGGCAGTCATGGCCGGCCTCCTGCCGGCCAATCCCGATCCTGAATCGGGATCGCCGAGACAAGCCCGGCGATGACAGCAAAAGAAGGTTCGGTATTTCCGGTCGCCGCTTCTCACCCGGCGAGCTGCGCTAAGCAGATGTTAACCCGACCGGAAATATCGTCGCGGCGGGGATTAGAACCAAATCCGCGTACGGAGAAGCTGATGAACGCGCCAACGACTTCGGCAGCAGCCGAAAAATCGCTCGCTCTGGATACGAATGTGGCCGCAGAGATCAGCAAGCTGGCAGAGCAAGCTATCCCGAAACGCCCCGCTCAGGTCGAGACCGATGCCGAGCGGATCAGGTCGTCGGTCGCGCAGCTGACTTCGAGCTCGATCGATGGGCTCGAAGGGCTCACCTCCGAGCTGCAGGAGCTGCAGAAGTTCCTGAACTCCGAGGTCGAGCGGGTGCAGGCCGATATCGAGAGCGCGTTGGCGGGGATCAAGATCATCATCGAGACCATTGCCCCCTGGAAGACCACCCCGCTGTCGTCGGCCCCGGCAACCGCTACCCGCCCGGTGCGCGCCGGCCCCGCGGCGAATATCGATGCCGCCCAGACGCGCCGCTGAGTGCTGGGCGGAAATTTGGTCTACGGGTCTCGATAGCGCCTGTTAGCCTTGGGCTCGTCGCTCGGGCGGCCGGCCGGGCAGCGCCTCTCAGCTTGCGTGCGGCCCGCGCATCTGCATCAGCGCCGCTTCGATTCGTCTCCACGTCTGCGCCTGCTCCTCGTCGCCCTGCTGCTCGAAGCTCGCTGCCCTCTGCGCGGCCTCGGAAATCGCTTTCAAGCCGTGCGCGTCGAGCAGTCGGCGCGCGTAGTCGTGGATGTCCTGCGGTTGCATGGCTTCGGCTCCCGATTTCAGAGGTAATCCATCAGGGAAGTCGCGGTTCCGCTCGAGCCCGCTTCTTTCTCTCGCCGATTTCAGGGCACGCCCGACCCAGCGTCAAGATCAGAGCGTCGGCGCCGCCGCCAAGCCGCGAAGCTCCCGGTCTCGCGCGCTCTGCGCCAGCTTTGCCACTTCCCGCACGGTGCGGTTATGCAGCAGGATGTTGAACTGGATGAGGAGGTGCAGATCGTTGACCTCGACATTCTGCACCCCCGGACCCGAATATTTGGTGCCGCCGACGAGCCACGCCCTGGGATGGTGGTAGCAGATGAGTCGATCGAACATGGTGACGTGCTGGGTATAGTTTCCTTGCGCAGTATTGGTGCCGAGCGGCCAGCCCCGGCTCGGATCGTAGGCGATGCCGAGCTCGACTCGGCGCCTGAGGGATGGTCGCCCGTAGTGCTGTGCCATCTCGCACCAGCCGAGCATGTTGGCGCCGAAGGAATAGCCGATGATGACGATCTTGTCGCTTCGCCGGTTGATGTCGGTCACGACGGCGCTGATCTCTTTCCAGCAGTGAAAGGACACTTGTCCGTATTTCCTCAGCGGCGGCACCAGGGCGAGCATCCCGAACGACGGGACACGGCCGAGCCACGCGGAGAGAACATAGATGCGCATCATTCGGTCGGTGACTTGCAGCCGATCCCGGATCAGTACGGAACACATTGCGACATGCGTTGCCAGGATGGCAAGCCGTCGTGCAGCGCGTGAGCGTTTCAGCCTCCCGTCCAAAATCTGCGCTATCGCCGGCGCTGGGCTCTCAGCTCGGCAAGGGGGATGCGAGCTCTCGCCGCAGCGCCACCCGATCGATCTTTCCGACCGTGGTGCGCGGCAGCATCTGCACGAGGAGGATGCGCGAGGGCACCTTGTAGCGGGCCAGGTTGGCTTTGCAGTGCCCGATCAGGTCTTCGGCAGTCGCTCGCGCCCCCGGCTTGAGGACGACGAAGGCGCGGATCGTCTCGCCGTAATAGGGGTCGGGAACGCCCGCGGACGCCGCTTCCTTCACATCGGGATGGGTGAACAGCACCTCATCGACCTCGCGCGGATAGACGTTGTAGCCGCCGACGATCGCCATGTCCTTCTTCCGGTCGCGGACATAGAGGCAATTATCGGCGTCGACCTCGCCGATGTCGCCGGTATGGAGCCAGCCGCCGCGCAGCGCCTCCGATGTCTCGGCGGGCTTGTTGCGGTAACCCGACATGATCTGCGGTCCGCGGGCGCGAATTTCTCCGAGCTTTCCCGGACCGAGAGCTTGCCTGCCGGTCTCGGTGTCGACGATCTCGATCTCGGTCAGCGGCAGCGCCGGGCCGCAGGAGCCGGGCTTCGGCTGTCCGCCCTCGCGAACGTAGGTCAGCACCGGACCGGCCTCGGTCTGGCCGTAACCCTCGAGGATCGGCGAGCCGGTGCGCTCCTGCCAGCGTCGCAGCGTGTCTTCCGGCAGCGGCGCCGAGCCGGAATAGGCGGTGCGCAACGAGCTGAAGTCGGTGCCGGCGAAGCTCTCGTCGTTGAGCAGCCCGATGAACACCGTCGGTCCCGCGGGCAGGCGGGTGATGCGTTCGCTCGCGATCAGATCCAGCACGCCCGGTGCATTGTGGCGCCGCATCACCACGAGCCGACCGCGGCAATAGGCAGCGAGGTGCAGGCACATCGCGACCGCGAACACGTGAAACAACGGCATCACGCAGAGGATGCGCTCGTCCTCCGCGCGCGTCGGCAGGGCCGCCTCGCGCTGGCTGACGTTGACCGCCATCTGCCGGTGGGTGATGTTGACGCCCTTGGGCGACCCGGTTGTGCCGCCGGTATATTGCAGCGTGGCGAGATCGTCCGGTCGCGGCAGGGGCGGCAGGTGCTGCGCCACGTCGTTCCCCCAGCGGTCGAGCGCGGTGCCGTCCGCGCCCAGGCGCACCGCACGGGCGATGCCGAGCGCGGCGATCAGCGGCTCGACGGTTGGCGCGACATCGGCGTCGTAGACGATCGCGGCGGGCTCGGCATCGGCCAGGATGTAGGACAGCTCCCGCGTCGTGTAGGCGGGATTGATCGGAACC
>DASXAP010000072.1:0-22026 GCA_036406655.1 Xanthobacteraceae bacterium
CCCCTTGCGCTCGACCACCGGCCTGCACTCGGCCTCGGTGAGCAGCCAAGTCGGCTTCGACGGTGCCGGCGTCGGCAGGTCGAGATTGTGCGTGTTGTAGGAGTAGCGGATCGGCGGCCAGATCATGAAGCCGCCCTTCTCGGCGATGAGCTTCTGCAGGTAGGGATCGCGGTAGTCGGCGGCGGTCTCGAAATCGCCGCCGAACGTCGTCTCCGCGTAGGTGAAGAGCACCGGAAAATACGACCTGCCGTCGAAGCTCACGTAGAGCGGCCTGTCGTTGGCGATCAGCTCGGCGAACAGCGAGACCACGAACAGGACCATGAAGACCCAGAACGACGCGTATCCGCGGCGGTTCGCCTTGAAGCTCTGCCAGCGCCGGCGGTTGAGCGGCGACACCGCGAAGCGGTGCCGCTCCGGCGGCACGCCGAGCCCCATCGGCGTCTGCGCGGTGGTCTCGGGCACCTCGACGACGGTGCGGTCGTCCACTCAGACCTCCCGCGTCTCGAAATCGATGCGCGGATCGACCCAGGTGTAGGTGAGGTCGGACATCAGGTTCACCAGCAGGCCGACGAGCGACATGATGTAGAGGGTGGCGAACACGACCGCATAGTCGCGGTTCAGCACGCTCTCGAAGCCGAGCAGGCCGAGACCGTCGAGGGAGAAGATGGTCTCGATCAGCAGCGATCCGGAAAAGAACGCGTGCACGAACGCGCCGGGAAAGCCGGCGATCACGATCAGCATGGCATTGCGGAAGACGTGGCCGTACAGCACCTGCCGCTCGGCATTCCCCTTGGCCCGGGCGGTGAGGACATACTGCTTGCGGATCTCGTCGAGGAACGAGTTCTTGGTGAGCAACGTCATGGTGGCGAACGCGCTCAGCCCCATCGAGACGATCGGCAGCACCAGGTGCCAGAAATAGTCGATGATCTTCCCGCCCAGCGACAATTCCGCCCAGTTGTCGGAGGTGAGACCGCGCAGCGGGAAGATGTTGAAGAAGGAGCCGCCCGCAAACAGGATGATCAGCAGGATGGCGAAGAGGAACCCAGGTATCGCATAGCCGATGATCACGGCTCCCGACGTCCAGACGTCGAACTGCGACCCGTCGCGCACGGCCTTGCGGATTCCGAGCGGGATCGAGATCAGGTAGGTGAGCAGCGTGAGCCAGATGCCGAGCGAGATCGACACCGGGAGCTTCTCCTTGATCAGCTGCAGGACCAAGGTGTCGCGGAAATAGCTCTTGCCGAAATCGAACCTGATGTAGTTCCACAGCATGAGGAGGAAGCGCTGATAGGCGGGCTTGTCGAAGCCGAACTGCTTCTCCAAGCTCTTGATGAACTCCGGGTCGAGCCCCTGGGCGCCGCGGTATTTCGAATTGATGGCGTCAGCCCCGGCGCCGGCTCCCGGCTGCGCACGCGCGCCGAGATCGCCGCCGGGCGAGCCCGAGATGCGCGAGGTTGCGCCCGTGTCGGAGCCGGAGAGCTGGGCGATGACGCGCTCGACCGGACCGCCGGGGGCGAACTGCACCACCACGAACGACACCAGCATGATCCCGAACAGCGTCGGGATCATGAACAGCACGCGGCGGATGATGTAGGCGGTCATGGATCAGGTCGGCGCGGGCCGGCGGCTCGCTGCCCGAGCCGGAGCCGGCGCATAGTACCGGAGCCGAGGCGCCCCGTCATGATCGTGCGGCTCACCTCGTTTAGCCCCGCTGCTCGAGCCGCGCGGCCCTCTCGGCATCGTGCCACCAGGTCTCGGGAACACCCCGCCCGTAGCGCGGCTTCGTCGCCGGGCGGCCGAACAAGTCCCAGTACGCGATCCAGTGCGAGGCCTTGTACCAATGCGGAATCCAGTAACGGCCGGCGCGGATCACCCGATCGAGCGCCTGACAGGCGGTGACGAGCGCGGGACGATTGTCGGCGGCGATGATCTCGTCGACCAGGGCGTCGATCACCGGATCGGCGATACCGGCGAGGTTCTGCGAGCCCTTGATGGCGGCCGCCTGCGAGGTGAAATAGTTGCGCAGCGAATCCCCCGGCGTGCTCGAGAACGAGAAGCGCTGCACCACCAGATCGAAGTCGAAATCGTCCAGGCGCTTGCGGTACTGGACCGGATCGACCAGGCGCAGGCCGGCGTCGAGGCCGAGAATCCCCAGATTCTTGATGAACGTCATGTGATGCGGCTGAAACGACGGCTCGTCGAGCAGGAACTCGATCGTGATCCGCTCGCCCGCGGGCGTGATCCGCCTGCCGCCCTTCACCACGAAGCCGGCTTCGTTCAGCATCGCGCTGGCCTTGCGCAACAGCGCGCGGTCCTGGCCCGACCCGTCGGATACCGGGGGAACGAACGGCTCGCCGAACACCTCGTCGGGCACCTTGCGGCGGAACGGCTCGAGCAGCGCCAGCTCCCCGGCCGAGGGCTTGCCCGTCGCCATCATCGGCGAGTTCTGAAACACCGAGTGGGTCCGATCATACGATCCGTACATGATCGTCTTGTTGGTCCACTCGAAATCGAAGGCGTAGATGATCGCCTCGCGCAGGCGGCGATCCTTGAATTTCTCCCGGCGTGTATTGAAGAACCAGCCCTGCGCGCCCGACGGCGTCTCATCGGGGATGACCTCCCGCTTCACGCGTCCTTCGCGAAAGGCGGGGAAGTCGTAGCGCGTCGCCCAGATGCGCGAGGTGAACTCCTCGCGGAACAGGTAGCTCTTCGCGGTGAATCCTTCGAAGGCGACGTCACGGTCCCGGTAAAACTCGTAGCGCAGCACGTCGAAATTGTTTCTCCCGACCGAGACCGGCAGCTTCGCCCCCCACCAGTCCTTGACCCGGTCGTATTCGATGAAGCGACCTGCTTCGAAGCGCCCGACCCGGTAAGGCCCCGAGCCGAGCGGCGGCTCGAGCGTGGTCTCGTCGAACGGGCGCCTGCTGTAATAGGCGCGCGAGAAGATCGGCAGCTGCGCGAGGAAGAGCGGCACGTCGCGCCCGCGCCGAGGCGCGAAGCGGGCGATGACGGTCGCCTCGTCGGTCGCCTCCGCGCCCAGAAAGTCGCGGAGGAACTGGGTGATGATCGGATGCCCCTTCTCCTTGAGGATGCTGAGCGAGAAGGCGACGTCGGCGGCGGTCAACCGGCTGCCGTCATGGAAGGTGATGTCCGGCCGCATCAGGAAACGATAGGTGAGCCCGTCCGCCGAGATGCGAACGGCGCGGGCGGCAAGCCCATAGAGCGAGTCGGGCTCGTCGCCTGTGCCGACGAGCAGGCTCGCGAAGGTGAGCTCCATCCCCTGCGCCGCGTCGCCCTTGAGGATGAAGCTGTTGAGCGAGTTGAAGGTGAGAAAGTTCTGGTTGTAGGCGGTCGTCGGCCCGAGCTGCGAGAACAGGCCGCCCTTGGGAGCGCCGGGATCGACGTAATCGAAATGCTGGAAGTCGGCCGGATATTTGAGGTCGCCGAAGGCCGAAATCCCGTACCGCTCGGTCTCCTCACCGGCCGCGACCGGTCGCGGCCGGACCGAGGCCAGCGCGCCTGCGCCTGCCGCCATCGCCAGCGCCTTCCGGCGCGTCACTTCTTGCGCGGGCGCAAGCCTCACGCCCGACCTCCGGTCTTGGCGGCCTTGGCTGCGTCCCACCACCACAGGCTGGGAAAGCCGGCCATGCTGCCGTATTTCGGCAGCGTCTCGGGACGACCGAACCGATCCCAGCGGGCGGTGCGGTCCTTGTGGTAGCTGAACTGCGGAACGACGTAGTGATTCCACAGCAGCACGCGGTCGAGCGCCTTGGTCGCGGCGACGAGCTCGGCGCGATCCCGGGCGAAGATCACCCGCTCGATCAGCGCGTCGACCGCCGGATTCTTGATGCCGACCAGATTGCGCGAGCCGACCCGGTCCGCCGCCTGCGATCCCCAGTACTCCCGCTGCTCATTGCCGGGCGACAGCGATTCCGGCCAGGAGGCGATCACGATGTCAAAATCCCAGCTGCGGAGCCGGTTCTGGTATTGCACGTCGTCGACCACGCGCAGGGTAATCCCGATGCCGAGCCGCTCGAGCGCCGGCTTGTAGAAGACGATGAAGCGCTCGTAGGAAGGATCCTGCACCAGAAGCTCGGCGGTGAAGCGCTCACCGCTTTTCACGTTGACCAGGCGCCGGTCGCGAACCTCGTATCCGGCTTCCTTGAGAAGCCGCACCGCCTCGCGCAGATTGGCGCGCACCGCTTCCGGACTGCCGTTGACCGGGTTGCGATAAGGCGTCGTGAACACCTCCGGCGGCACCTTGTCGCGCACCGTCTCGAGGATCTCCCGCTCGGTGCCCTCCGGAAGCCCCGATGATGCGAGCTCGGTGCCGTCGAAATAGCTGCTGATCCGCTCGTACTGCCCGTAGAAGAGCTGCTTGTTCATCTCCTCGAAATCGAACGCGAGATTGAACGCGCGCCGGAGTCGCGCATCCGTGAACTTGTCGCGGCGAGCGTTGAAGGCGTAGGCCTGCATTATTCCCTGATTGCGAATCGGAAACTCCTCCAGCAGGACACGCTTCTCCCGCACCGCCGGAAAGTCGTAGGCGGTCGCCCAGTTCTTCGCGCTGTTCTCGGATCGCCAGTCGAGCTGATCCCCCTTGAAGGCTTCGAGTGCGACGCCCAGGTCGCGGAAATACTCGAAACGAATCTCGTCGAAATTCTCCCGACCGATGTTCACGTTGAGGTCCTTGCCCCAATAGTCCTTCACGCGCTCATAGACCACCCTGCGGCCCGGCTCGAAATCCTTGACCCGATAGCCGCCGCAGCCGAGCGGCGGCTCGAGGCTGGTGGCGGCGATGTCGCGCCTGCTGCCGGACGCGTCGGTCCCCTCCCACCAATGCTTCGGCATCACGGTGAGCTGGCCGACGATAGCCGGCAATTCGCGGTTGCCGGGACCGTCGAAGCTGAAGGTCACCTCGTGCTCGCCCGTCTGCTCCGCCTTCACCACGTGCCGGTAGTAGAAGACGAACATCGGGCTTTGCTTCTTGAGGACGTCGAACGAGAAGATCACGTCCTCGGGGGTCACCGGACGGCCGTCGTGCCAATGCGCCTGCGGACGCAGGCGATAGACGACCCAGGAGAAGTCCGGCGGATGCTTCGCCGCTTCGGCGAGCAGCCCGTAGGCGGTCGAGACCTCGTCCTGCGCCTCGGTCATCAGTGAATCGAAGGCGAGGCCGAGCCCGGCGGCGGCGGTGCCCTTGAGTCCCGCGATCGCCGGGTTGAAATTGTCGAAGGTGCCGTACGCCATCATGCGCAGGGTGCCGCCCTTCGGCGCCTGCGGGTTGACGTAGTCGAAATGCGGGAACTCGGCGGCATATTTGAGATCGCCGAACAGCGACAGCCCGTGCCGCCACCGGATGTCCTCGGCACGCGCCGAGGCGCCGAGCAACGGCGATCCGAGCCGCTCGAGGATCGGGGAGAAAGTTGCAAGCAAGCCGGTTCCGAGGACCGATCGTCGATTGAGGCGCAAGTGAACCTCCGGAGTCATGTACGGCGGGCGGGCGCGATCGATCATTTCGATCCCGGATCGCGTTGCGTTCGCCGGCGGCGCCGGCGCGCTCCCGCCGTCGCCGTCGAGCTATAGCTAGGTGCGCGAGCTATGGCGCGCCACACGAGCCGTCGTGCCGCAAACGCGCCATTACCAAAGTTTAAAGCGAGCAGCGCCGGGAGCGCCGGCCGTCGTCATTGCGGTTTCGGCGCACCGGATGCCTCGGCCGCCTTCGGCAGTGGCGCCGGGTTGTCGGAAAGGCTGTTCAGGTAAGCGATGATATCCGCCCGCTCGCTCGCGCGCGGCACCCCCGCGAAGGTCATGTTGGTGCCGGGAATGTCGGCTCGCGGGTTGGTGATGAACTTGTTGATCTCGTCGATCGTCCAGTTGCCGCCCTTAGCCTTGATCGCGGCCGAATAATTGAAGCCGGATTCGGACGCCTTGGGCCGCCCGACCACGCCCCATAAGTTGGGCCCGACCAGGGGTCGCCCGCCCTTGTTGAAGGTATGGCAGGCGGCGCATTTCTTGGCCGCGCTCTCACCGCGACCGACATCGGCATTGGCGAGCAGCTGCTCGATCGGGACCTGCTTCTCCTGCTCCCCGGCCGGCTTGGCTTCCCCGCCCTTGTGCTCCGGCACCGCAATCTCGTAGCCCGGCTTGGCCGGCTTGGTCGGCGCGAAAATCGCGCCCGCAGCGATATTGATCGCCAGCACGCCGAGACAGGTACCCAGGATCGCACCGAGAACCTTGTTCAGCTCGAAGGAATTCATTTGCCTCCTGGCTCCAGCGCGTCGCGGGGCATCTGGTGGGGCTAGGCGTGCGCGGGGTGCCGCGGGTCGCGGCGGCGCACCAATAGCCGGTTTGCCTCGGTTGTTGCAACCCGTATAACCGACGAGCCACGGCATCTTGCCTCGCGGCCAGGCGGATCGCAGACGCATCCACGGCGGAATAATGCAGCTCGTCCTGATCCCGGCGCGGATGGCTTCCAGCCGGCTTCCCGGCAAGCCCTTAGCCGACATCGCCGGCGAGCCGATGATCGTCCACGTCCTGCGGCGGGCGCAGGCCGCCGGGATCGGCCCCGTTGTGGTCGCCACCGATTCGGAGGCGATTGCAAGCTGCGTCGAGAAAGCCGGCGGCCGCGCGGTAATGACGCGGGCCGATCACGTCAGCGGCTCCGATCGCATCTTCGAGGCGCTGCAGGCGATCGACCCCGAGGCGCGCGCCCAGCGCATCGTCAACGTGCAGGGCGACCTGCCGGACCTCGCGCCGGCCGACATCGTGGCCGCGACCGAGCTCCTCGCCGAGCCGGCCGTCGACATCGGCACGCTCGCGGCGGAGATCACCCGCACGGAGGAGTGCAGCAACCCCAACGTGGTCAAGGTGGTGGGCAGCCCGATCGGCGAGCGGCGCATGCGCGCGCTCTACTTCACGCGGGCGAGCGCGCCGGCGGGCGAGGGGCCGCTCTACCACCATATCGGCCTTTACGCCTATCGGCGGGCGGCACTCGCGCGCTTTGTCGGGCTTCCACCTTCGCCGCTGGAGCGCCGCGAGCGGCTCGAGCAGCTGCGCGCGCTCGAAGCGGGCATGCGCATCGACGTGCGGATCGTGGACACGGTCCCGCTCGGCGTCGACACGACGGCGGATCTCGCGCGGGCGCGGGAAATGCTCGGGCGTGCCCGTTGACTTGCGAGAGCCGGCTGCGTACCGAGCCGCCAGCATGAGCGTGAAGAAGATTGCGTTTCAGGGAGAGCCGGGGGCGAATTCCCACCTCGCCTCGCGCGAGGTCTATCCGGATCATCAGCCCCTGCCCTGCCCGACCTTCGAGGATGCGTTCGCCGCGATCAGCAGCGGCGAGGCCGCGTTCGGCATGATCCCCATCGAGAACTCGCTCGCCGGCCGTGTCGCCGACATTCACCATCTGATGCCAGATTCGGGGCTGCACATCATTGCCGAGCATTTCATGCCGGTGAAGCATCAGCTCCTCGCGCCGAAAGGCGCCCGGCTCGAGGACATCAGGACGGTCGAGAGCCATGTCCATGCGCTCGGGCAGTGCCGCAAGGCGATCCGCGAGCTGGGCGTCAGGCCGGTCGTCGCCGCCGACACCGCCGGCTCCGCTCGCGAGGTTGCCGAGATCGGCGACAACACCCGGGCGGCGATCGCTTCCCGCCTGGCAGCGGAAATCTACGGCCTCGAGATCCTGGCGGAGGACATCGAGGACGAGGACCACAACACGACCCGATTCATCGTGCTCGCGCGCGACGCCAGGTGGGCCAGGAGCGACGCCGGTCCGGTGATCACGACCTTCCTGTTCCGGGTGCGGAACGTTCCAGCGGCGCTTTACAAGGCGCTGGGCGGCTTCGCCACCAACGGCGTCAACATGACCAAGCTGGAAAGCTACATGATCGAGGGCAACTTCTTCGCGACGCAGTTCTACGCCGATGTCGAGGGTCACCCCGACGATCGCAGCCTGGTCTTCGCGTTCGAGGAGCTCGCCTTCTACTCCAAGGAGATGAAGATCCTGGGCGTCTATCCCGCGCACCCGTTCCGCAAGACGTTCGAGGAGGCGGTCAGATAGGCCGTTGCGCTCCCGACCAGCCGCCGCAAAGCCGGCGCAAGCCGAGCTCCGATCGCATGCGGCCCGGCGTGGGCTAGATCGTCTGGTTGTATTCCCCCACCTCCTCGTGCGTGCGCAGGACGGAGTCAACCGCCTTGAACATGTCGCGCATGCGCGCTTCCGAGACCGGGCTCTCCACCACCACCACCAGCTCGGGCTTGTTGGAGGAGGCGCGGACCAATCCCCAGGTGCCGTCCTCGACCGTCAGGCGCACGCCGTTCACGGTGACGAGCTCGCGGATCGCCTGACCGGCGACCTTCTCGGCCTTCGCCTTGGCACCCTCGAAGTGCCTGACGACATCCTCGACCACCCGGTACTTGACCTCGTCGGCGCAGTGCGGCGCCATCGTGGGGGACGACCACGTCTTTGGCAGGTCGCGCTTGAGGTCGGCCATGCTGCGCCCGGGGTTGCGGTCGAGCATGTCGCAGACTGCGAGCGCGAAGATCAGCCCGTCGTCGTAACCGCGGCCGAACGGCCTGTTGAAGAAGAAGTGGCCGGATTTCTCGAAGCCGGCCACCGCGCCGATCTCGTTGACCCGCCGCTTCATGTAGGAATGACCGGTCTTCCAGTAGTCGGTCCTCGCCCCGCGCGAGCGCAAGACCGGATCGGTCGAGAACAGGCCGGTCGATTTCACGTCGGCGACGAAGATCGCGCCTTTGTGCCGGGCGGAGATGTCGCGCGCCAGCATCACTCCCACCTTGTCGGCGAAAATCTCCTCCCCCTCGTTGTCCACCACCCCGCATCGATCGCCGTCGCCGTCGAACCCCAGAGCGACATCGGCCTTCACCCGCAGCACCTCGTCGCGCATGGCGTGCAGCATCTTCATGTCTTCGGTGTTGGGGTTGTATTTCGGGAAGGTGTGATCGAGCTCGCAATCGAGCCGCACGACCTCGCAGCCGACCGCTTCGAGCACCTCCGGCGCGAACGCCCCGGCGGTGCCGTTTCCGCAGGCGCAGACCACCTTGAGACGGCGCTCGAGCCTCGGCCGCCTGGTCAGGTCGGCGATGTAGCGGGCGGGAAAGCCGCCCACGAGCTCGTAGCTGCCGCCGCCGGGCATGCCGTAACGTCCGCCGAGCACGATCTCCTTGAGCCTCGCCATCTCGTCGGGGCCGAACGTCAGCGGGCGGTCGGCGCCCATCTTGATGCCGGTCCATCCGTTGTCGTTGTGGGACGCCGTCACCATGGCGACGCACGGGACGTTGAGCTCGAACTGGGCGAAATACGCCATCGGCGTGAGCACGAGCCCGATGTCGCGCACCCGGCAGCCGGCGGCCATCAGCCCCGTGGTCAGCGCCATCTTCACCGCCGCCGAGTAGGCGCGGAAATCATGCCCGGTGACGATGTCGGGAGCGGCGCCGAGCTCGCGGATCAGCGTGCCGAGCCCGAGCCCCAGTGCCTGCACCCCCATCAAGTTGATTTCCGCGCCCAACAGCCAGCGCGCGTCGTATTCGCGAAAGCCGGTGGGCTTGACCAGCGGCTCGGATTCGTAGGCGTAGGTATTGGGGATCAGCGCAGACTTGGGTTTCGGAAACATCACAAAGCCCCGGCTCCGACAGTCCTGCAGATGAATGCGGTCCCATAGCGCAGGCAGCAACCCGGGAAAAGCCGGATGCCCCGCGCGCGGTTCCATTTGACCGACCGGCAGGTCCGATGGGCATCACCTTGCGGCGAAGCCGCGCAACCGCCGCGAAGGTGCTGCGAGCCGGTGGGTCAGGGGCGGAAAAGCGGGAGAGAGCGGCCGATCACTGCTCGATGACGAGCCTGCCGCGCTCGTGGGTCCAGCGCACCCGTGACAGGAACGACATGCCGAGCAGGTTCACGCCGAGAGCGTCGTCGGCATGAACCAGCGCCCGCACGTCGCGGACGACGATGCTTCCTACCTCGACCATCCCGAGCTCGACGGGCGCGGCCCGCGTCACGCCGTTCGCGGTCGCCACCCGGATGGAATAGTCGCGCGGCTGCGGATGAATGCCGAGCCGGGCGGCGTCGCTGGCGCGCAATGCGACCTGCGAGGCGCCCGTGTCGACGACCAGCTGCAGCCGCCGGCCGTCGACCCTCGCCTCGGTCCAGAAGTGTCCGCCATTGCCCGGCGACAGCACCACGGTTCGCGAGAAGGCCGGGGCACCGGTCGCCGGGGCGGGCGCTGCCGCCATCGCCGCGGGCGAGGCAGCTCCATGGCCGGCCCGATCGAGAACGCGTACGAGCAGGACGGATGCGGCGAGTACCACTGCGGCAAGGATGAACACGGCGCGCATGGTTGATCCCTCGGGCGAGCAATGCACCATGCCCGCCGCAACACTTCTCTTAACGGAGCGGCGCTTAGGCGGGGCATGCGATCACACGCTGACCGAGCCGTGAAGACAACCCGACAAATTTGAGCAATCCGGCCGCGAGCGCGTGCCTTGGCTGGCGGCCGCTATCGAGCGCGCGGCTTGGCGCGGCTGGTCGCGACGGCGCGCTGCGGATCGTCCGGCCAGGGGTGGCGCGGATAACGCCCCTTCATCTCCGCCTTCACCGCGGCATAGCTGCCGCGCCAGAAGCCCGGCAGATCGCGCGTCACCTGCACGGCTCGATGCGCCGGCGAGAGCAGCTCGAGCGTGAGCGGGACGCGTCCGCCGGCAAGGCTCGGATGCCGGTCGAGCCCGAACAGCTCCTGCACCCGGATCGCGAGCTTAGGCCCCTCCTCCGCCTCGTAATCGATCGGCAGAATCGATCCCGACGGCGCTCGGAAATGCGCGGGAGCGTCTGCGTCGAGCCGGCTGCGCAGCCGCCCCGGCAGCAGCCGATGCAGCGCCCCGGCAAGCTCGTCGGAGCTCAGCGCCGATAGCGCGGTCTTTCCTGCGAGCGCAGGCGCAAGCCACTCGGCGGCCGTCGCCGCCAGGGCCGCCTCGGAGAGGTCCGGCCAGTGCTCCCCGCCGGCCCCGGCGGCGGCGCCCTCTGGCGCGGGACCTTCCCCCTCGCGGGGGCGATCTGAAGCGGACGCGCGACGCAGGAACAGGACCCGGGCCCGCCACTGGCGCAGCGTCTTGCTCCAGGGCAGCCGATCAAGGCCCAGACGCGCGATCGCTTCGGCAAGCCTGCGCGCGGTCTCGTCGTTCGGCTCGACCCGCAACGGCTGCTCGGCGAGGACGATGGCGCCCAGGCATCGCTGCCGGCCCGCGCGCAGCACCAGGCTCGCGTCGTCGAGCGTGATCTCGTCGCGGCTTTCGATTCGATCGGCAAAGTGCCGCTCGATCTCCGGCAGCGCGAGCGGCGCAGCCAGGACGATGCGGCCGTGCGCGGCGGTCCCGGTGATCTCGGCAACGGCCAAAAACGGCTCGCGCGCGAGCGCGGAGGCCGGATCGAGAGCGGCGCCGCGGCCGTTGACCAGCAGGAAGCTGCCGCCGGCGCCGCGATTCTTGGCGACTCGCTCGGGATAGGCGAGCGCAAGCAGGACGCCGGGCGTCAGGCCGTCTCCTTTCTCGGCAGTCGCGCCGCTCGCGGCGATTTCTGCCCAGCGCCTCGCGATCGCCCGCGCTTCGCCAGCGCGGCGCGAGGCATCGCGATGCAAGAGGTCGAGACGATGGCCGAGGTCGACGTCATTGCCGCCGAGGCCGCGTTCGCTGAGAACGATGGCGACTGCTGCCGCAAGCTCGGCCTCCCCCATCCTCGCACCCTCGACCAGCATGCGCGCCAGCCGTGGCGGCAACGGGATGCTGCGCAGGCGCCGCCCCTCCTCGGTGATGCGTCCGTCGCTGGCGAGCGCGCCCAGCGCCGATAGCAGCGCCCTTGCTTCCGCGAGCGCCGCCGGCGGCGGCTGATCGAGGAAACGCAGCGAGGCGGGGTTGGCGGCGCCCCAATGGGCGAGATCGAGCAGGAAGCCGGACAGATCGGCAGCGAGGATTTCCGGGCGATTGGCCGGCTCGAGTGAGGCGGTCTGGGGTTCATCCCAGAGGCGATAGCAGACGCCGGCCTCGGTGCGCCCGGCCCGACCTCGCCGTTGATCGGCGGACGCGCGCGAGACGCGGACGGTATCGAGCCGGGTCAGGCCCGTGTCAGGCTCGTAGCGCGGCACCCGGGCGAGACCGCAATCGATCACCACGCGCACGCCCTCGATGGTCAGCGAGGTTTCCGCGATGGAGGTGGCGAGCACGATCTTGCGGCGGCCCGGCGGCGGCGGCGCAATCGCGTGCTGCTGGATGTCGGCGTCGAGCGCGCCATAGAGTGTCACGACGTCGACGCCTCCATCGGACACGCGCTCGCGCAGCAGCGCCTCGGCCCGGCGGATCTCGGCGGCGCCGGGAAGAAACACCAGCAGCGAGCCCGTCTCCGTGCGCAAGGCGCGCAGGCATGCTTCCGCAACGTGGCGCTCGACGGGCACGCGCGGATCACGCCCGAGATACCGCGTCTCGACGGCAAATGCGCGGCCGGCGCTCTCGATCACCGGCACGCCTCCCGATCGATCGCCCATGAGGCTTGCGACAGGCGCGGCATCGATGGTTGCCGACATGACCAGGAGCTTGAGATCGGGCCTCAGCCCCTCCCGTGCATCGAGTGCCAGCGCAAGCCCGAGATCGGCATCGAGCGAGCGCTCGTGAAACTCGTCGAACAGGACGGCGGCAACCCCCTCGAGCGAAGGATCGTCGAGCATCAGGCGGGTGAACAGACCTTCGGTCACCACCTCGATACGGGTTCGACGCGAGACCTTGGACCCGAAGCGGACGCGATAACCCACGGTCTCGCCGACCGCCTCCCCGATTACTGCCGCCATGCGCGCGGCCGCGGCACGTGCGGCCAGCCGCCGTGGCTCGAGCACGACGAGCTTCTTCCCGGTCGCCCAGGGCTCCCCGGCCAAGACCAGCGGCACCCGGGTGGACTTCCCGGCGCCCGGGGGCGCCACCAGGACCGCGCCGGTCCCCGCGCGCAGCACCGAGGCGAGCTGCGGCAGCACGGCATCGATGGGAAGCGGGTCGCGCAAGTGGTTAATGCCGGGCCAATACGGCGTTGGCCCCGTATTTGAATGGGTAAAGCCCGAGGCAAGGCGTTCACGCATATACGAGACAAATGCGAGCTGGAATGGGACGTCCGAGACAGGCCGCCGGTGCCGGCGCCGGCCAGCGGATCGACTGGGTCGATTACGCCAAGGGCTTCTGCATCGTGTTCGTGGTGATGATGCATTCGACCCTGGGCGTCGAGAACCTCACCGGGCAGGAGGGCTGGCTGCACGCTGCCGTTGCTTTCGCCAAGCCGTTCCGCATGCCGGACTTCTTCATGATATCCGGCCTGTTTTTGGCGCAGGTGATCGATCGCGACTGGCGGACCTATCTCGATCGCAAGGTCGTGCATTTCGCCTATTTCTATCTCTTGTGGACCGCGATTCAGCTCGCGGTCAAGGCGCCGGTGCTGCTGCCCGAGCATGGACCTCTCGGCATGACCTGGCTCTATCTCGAATCGTTCTGGGAGCCGTTCGGCACCCTGTGGTTCATCTATCTGCTGCCGATCTTCTTCGTGGTGAGCAAGCTTGCGCATCAATTGCGGGTCCCGCCGCTCGTCGTATGGCTGACGGCTGCGGGGCTCGAGGCCGCGCATGTCCATACCGGTGCAACCGTCATCGACGAGTTCGCCAGCCGGCTGGTATTCTTCTACACCGGCTACCTTTTCGCGGGGCGCGTCTTTGCGCTGGCGAACGGCGTGGCCGAGCACCCGGAAATGGCGCTCGCGGGGCTGGTGGCGTGGGGCCTCGTCAACGGTCTGCTCGTGTTCAATGGACTGGCCGAGCTGCCGGCCGTTTCGCTGCTGCTCGGACTGGCCGGCGCGGCGGCAGTGGTCTCCGTCTCGGTGCTGCTGTCGCAAGGCCGTGTGACCGCGCCGCTTCGCTATTGCGGGCGCAATTCGATCGTCATCTATCTCGCGTTCTTCCTGCCGATGGCGGGGAGCCGGGCCGTGCTCGTGAAGAGCGGCTTGATCGCCGATATCGGGACCATCTGCGTGCTGGTGACGCTGGCCGGCGTGCTGGGCGCGCTCGCGCTGTTCTGGGCGGCGCGGCAGACCTTCCTGTGCTTCCTGTTCGAGCGGCCCGAGCGATTCTGGATCGCGCCGCGGCGAAGGCTCGTTCTGCAGCCGGCCGAGTAAGCGTGCCAGCCGCGGCCCCGCGCCGGCCGAGGCGTCAACGGCGGCCGGCCGCTGGCGAACCGGTGCCGCAAGTGTTAAGTCGGCGCCATGCCAGCCAAAGCCGCCAAGCCTGCCGAGGGCGCTACCCGCGTCCGCTCCGCCGTGGAGCCTCGCCCGCCGAAGAAGGGCGATCACGTCTTCCTGGTGGACGGCTCCTCCTACATCTTCCGCGCCTATCACGCGCTGCCGCCGCTCCACCGCAAGTCCGACGGGCTGCAGGTCAACGCCGTGCTCGGCTTCTGCAACATGCTGTGGAAGCTCCTGCGCGACATGAAGCCCGACGAGCGGCCGACCCACCTCGCGGTCGTATTCGACAAGTCGGAGCGCACGTTCCGCAGCGAAATCTACCCCGACTACAAGGCGCACCGGCCCGACCCGCCGGACGACCTGCGGCCGCAGTTCCCGCTGATCCGGGCCGCCGTGCGCGCCTTCGACATCCCCTGCCTGGAGCAAGCGGGGTTCGAGGCAGATGACCTGATCGCCACCTACATGCGCGAGAGCTGCGAGCTCGGTGCCACCGGCACGATCGTCGCCTCCGACAAGGACCTGATGCAGCTCGTGAACGACTGCGTGCTGATGTACGACACCATGAAGGATCGCAGGATCGGCATTCCCGAGGTGATCGAGAAGTTTGGAGTGCCGCCGGAAAAGGTCATCGACGTGCAGGCGCTGATCGGCGATTCCACCGACAACGTCCCGGGTGTCCCCGGGATCGGAGTGAAGACCGCCGCCCAGCTCATCGCCGAATACGGCGACCTCGAAACCTTGCTGGCGCGGGCCGACGGCATCAAGCAGGAGAAGCGACGCCAGTCGCTCCTCGACAATGCCGACCAGGCGCGCCTCTCCAAGAGGCTGGTCACCCTCGACGATCACGTGAAGCTCGAGGTGCCGCTCGCGGAGCTTTTGGTTCACGAGCCCGATTACCAGCGGCTCATCGCCTTCCTCAAGGCGATGGAATTCGCCGCGCTCACCCGGCGGGTCGCGGAATTCTCGAGCCTCGACGCCGCTCTGGTCGAGCCCGACCCCGCGCTCGCCTCTCCTTCGCTCACTCGCTCGGCCGGCACGGTCGCCGCGGCGGGCGAGCCCCCGCCGGGCGCAGACGCCTTTCGCCAGCGCGCGGGCGCCCCCGCCGGCGGCAAGCCCGGGAGCGAGCTAGCCCAGCCGAGCCTGGCGCTGGTCGGCGGCTCGAGCCCGCCGGTCAAGCGGGCTGCGGCAGCAGACGAGCAAGACTTTGAGCCGCCGTCGCTTGCCGCCGCGCGCGTCGCCGCAGCGCATCACGCCAAGGTCGACCGCTCCCGCTACGAGATCGTGCGCAGCCTCGATCGCCTGGCGGCGTGGATTGCGCGCGCCCACGAGCTGGGCCAGATCGCCATCGACACGTCGACCACCAGTCTCGATCCGATGCAGGCCGCCCTGTGCGGCTTCTCGCTTGCGCTCGCCGCCAACGAGGCATGCTACGTGCCGCTCGCTCACCGTCAGGGCGAGGAGGGCGGCAACGGCAGCCTGTTTGCCGGCGAGATAGCGCCCGAGCAGCTCGAGGAAAGCGCGGCGCTCGCCGCGATGAAGCCGCTGCTGGAAGCGCCGGGCGTGCTGAAGGTCGGCCACAACATGAAGTTCGACCTGCAAATCCTCGCCCTGCGCGGCATCGAGATCGCGCCCTGCGACGACGTCATGCTGCTGTCCTACGTAGTCGACGCCGGACGTGCCGATCACGGCCTCGAGGCATTGGCGAAGCGCTACCTCGACCATGCGGTCGTCGATGCGAATGCGCTGACCGGATCGGGAAAGGCGCGGATCACCTTCGATCGTGTCGCCATCGGCAAGGCCGCCGAATGCGCCGCCGAGACCGCCGACATGGCGCTGCGGCTATGGCGGGTGCTCAGGCCCCGCCTCACCGCCGAGCACACGACGACGGTGTACGAGACGCTCGAACGACCGCTGCTGCGGGTTCTGACCGGGATGGAGCGGCGCGGCATCTCCATCGATCGGCAGGTGCTCTCGCGCCTTTCCGGCGAGTTCGCTCAGCGCGCGGGTGCGCTGGAGGCGGAAATCCGGGAGGTTGCCGGCGAACCGCTCAATCCGGGCAGCCCCAAGCAGCTCGGCGACATCCTGTTCGGCAAGCTCGGGCTGCCCGGCGGCACCAGGACCAGGACCGGGCAGTGGTCGACCGGGGCGCGGGTGCTCGACGATCTGGCCGAGCAGGGTCACGTGCTGCCGCAGAAAATCCTCGATTGGCGGCAGGTCAGCAAGCTCAAGTCCACCTACACTGACGCGCTCCCGCTCTACGTCAATCCCGTCACCCGGCGGGTGCACACCAGTTACGCGCTCGCGGCCACCCCGACCGGCCGGCTTTCCTCCTCCGAGCCCAATCTGCAGAACATCCCGATCCGCACCGAGGAGGGCCGCAAGATCCGGCGCGCATTCATCGCCGACGCCGGCTGCAAGCTCGTCTCCGCCGACTATTCGCAGATCGAGCTTCGCCTGCTGGCCGAGATCGCCGACATCGACGCGCTGAAGAAGGCGTTCCGTGACGGCATCGACATCCACGCCTTGACCGCCTCGGAAATGTTCGGCGTGCCGGTGAAGGGAATGCCCGGGGAGATCAGGCGCCGTGCCAAGGCGATCAATTTCGGCATCATCTACGGAATCTCCGCCTTCGGGCTCGCCAACCAGCTCGGGATTCCGCGGGAGGAGGCGGGCGCCTACATCAAGCGGTACTTCGAGCGCTTCCCCGGCATCCGCGACTACATGGAGGCGACGAAGGCCTTCGCCAAGCGGAACGGCTACGTGCTGACGCTGTTCGGCCGCAAGTGCCATTACCCCGACATCGCCCATTCCAATCCGTCCATTCGCTCCTTCAACGAGCGCGCCGCCATCAACGCTCGGCTGCAGGGCACCGCCGCCGACATCATCCGGCGCGCCATGGCGCGGATGGACGCCGCGCTCGCCAGGCACAAGCTCGAGGCGCGGATGCTGCTGCAGGTGCACGACGAGCTGGTCTTCGAGGTGCCCGACAGCGAGGTCGTGCAGACGATGCCGGTCGTCGCCAGGGTCATGGAAGAGGCACCGATGCCGGCGCTGTCGCTTTCCGTGCCGCTCGCGGTCGAGGCGCATGCGGCGGACAACTGGGACGCGGCGCACTGAGCTCTCTGCGCGCGATCCGCCCGCCGGCAAGCATTCTCCGGTCTCCAGCCGGCAAATCGGGCAAGAGCGGCCGGTCGAATGCGGCCATCGTTGTCGGACGCGGCATTGGCTGATAGTGACGACCGGCACAGCCGAGATCCGACAAGATGAAGCAATGGGTTCGTGTCGGGCCGCTCGCCGGAAGCCTTCTCCTCGCTGCCTGCGCGCCTGATGCAGCCAACGCCGCCGCGCTCGACGGCGCAGGCCTGCGCTGGCCCTGGGCGCTGCCCTTCGTGGGGATTCTGCTGACGATCGCCACCGGGCCGCTGCTGTTTCCGCGGTTCTGGCATCATCACTACGGCAAGCTTGCCTTCGTCTGGTCGACGCTGACGCTGGCGCCGATGGCGGCGCTCTACAGCCCGTCAACCGCAGGGCGCGCCTTCGTCCACACGATGCTGGCCGAGTACCTCAGCTTCATCGTGCTGCTGCTCGCGCTCTACGTGATAGCCGGCGGCATCCTGGTGACCGGCAACCTGCGCGGCAACCCGCTCGTCAACACGGCGATCCTGGCGCTCGGCACAGTGATTGCCAGCGTCGTCGGCACCACCGGCGCCGCGATGATCCTCATTCGTCCGCTCATCCGCGCCAATGCCGCGCGCCTGCACAACGTGCACGTCTTCGTGTTCTTCATCTTCCTGGTGGCCAATATCGGCGGTGCGCTGTCGCCGCTCGGCGACCCGCCGCTGTTCGTCGGCTTTCTCCGCGGTGTCGATTTCTTCTGGACCACACGCGAGCTCTGGCGGCAGACGGCGCTGCTCGCCGGGGTGGTGCTTGCCGCATTCCTGGTGCTGGAGCTCTGGTACTGGCGCAAGGATCGCCTGGTCACGACGGTGGGCGAGCACCCGCCGCCGACGAACCTCGGAATCAGCGGCAGCATAAATTTCCTGCTCATCGCCGGCGTCATCGGCGCCATGCTCGTGTCGGCGGCGTGGCAGCCCGACATCGCTTTCGACGTCTATGGCACCCGGCTCGAGCTGCAGAACCTGGCGCGCAACGGCGCGCTCTTTTTGCTGGCCGGCCTCTCGCTGCTGCTCACGGCGAACGAGCACCGCGCAGCCAACGGCTTCAGCTGGGAGCCGATCGGCGAGGTCGCCATCCTGTTCGCCGGCATCTTCATCTGCATCATCCCGGTCATCGCCATGCTGGACGCCGGCAGGGAGGGTGCGTTCGCGTGGCTGCTGGCGGCCGTCACCGCGCCCGATGGAAGGCCGCACGACATCGCGTATTTCTGGCTTACCGGCGCTCTCTCCGCCTTCCTCGACAATGCGCCGACCTATCTCGTCCTGTTCGAGCTTGCCGGCGGCGACGCACCCGAGCTCATGGGTCCGCTCGCGACGACGCTGGCGGCCATCTCCATGGGCGCCGTCTTCATGGGCGCCTTCACCTATATCGGCAATGCGCCAAATCTCATGGTCTATGCCATCGCGACGGAGCGCGGCATCAAGATGCCGAGCTTCTTCGGATACATGGCCTGGTCGGGGCTGGTGCTGCTGCCGGCGATGGCGCTGCTCACCGTCGTTTCCGTCGCGAAGCTCTGGTAGCCGCCCGCGCCCCGCGGGCCGGCGCCCGCGGGCGCCTGCGCCGGGCAGGCAGCACCGCGACCGCCTCGATCTCCAGAAGCGCGCCTTGCCGGGCCAGCCCGGAAATGGCGATCGTCGTGCTCGCCGGCCGGTTGCGATCGGCGAGATAGCTGTCGCGGACCTGCCGGAACGCGGGCAGGTCCCCGAGATCGACGAGATAGTTGTTCAGCTTCACCACGTTCTCGAAACCGCCGCCGACCACCGCCAGCGCGGCCTTCAGGTTCTCGAAGATCTGCACCGCCTGCTGGCGAAAATCGCCGACCACCCGGCCGTCGCGATCGATCCCGAGCTGTCCGGCAATGTAGACGATGCGCGCAGGCGCGCTCGCTTCAACCACGTGAGTGTAGCCGGGGGGCTTCGACATCGCTTCGGGATTGATGAACTGGATCTGGCTCACGGCGTCCTCCTCCTGGCTTGGTCGCATTCAGCCATCATGCTGCGGCTCCGCGGGAAAGTCTAAGCCCCAGTGATCATGGTGCTTCGGCGCCGCCGGACACCCGGCCTTTACCATTTCCGGCTACGGTCAGGCTCCCGAGATCGTGAACCATTTCATTCGCTGCCGCGACCAATGGACGGGAGCGCGTTTGCGCGCTTGCTCCCGGGGCAGATGTCAGGGGATCCAGCCATGTCGGTCCGTGCGACCGGCCCGGAATATCGGGCCAGCGGCAGAATTGCGGCCCTTGCGTTCCTGACGGTTGCGGCACTCCTTGCTCCTGCGGGCTCGGCTTCGGCGCAGAACCTCTTCGAAACGCTGTTCGGGCGCCGCCTGCAGGGGCCCCCGTCGGCCAGCGCCTTTGCCGATCCGTTCGCCGCCTGGAATCCATTCGGCTGGCGCGCTCCGGAAGTCGCGAGGAGCGATGTGGCCGGCATCGTCAGCTACTGCGTGCGCCTTTGCGACGGACGCTATTTCCCGATCGAGCGCAACGGCGGCTCCAGCCCGGCCGAGGCCTGCAGCTCGTTCTGCCCGGCCAGCCGGACCAGGATCTACAGCGGCAGCAGCATCGATGGCGCCGTCGCAACCGATGGCAGGGCCTATCGCGAGCTCGGCACCGCGTTCCTCTATCGCGAGAAGATCGTCCCCGGCTGCACCTGCAACGGCCGGAACGGGTTCGGTCTGATGAATCCCCGGATCGCGGACGACCCGACCCTGCGTCCCGGGGATATCGTTGCCACCAATGCCGGCCTGATGGCCTTCAACGGCAATGCCGGCAGCCGGCGCCAGGCACCGAGCTTCACCCCGATCGCATCCTATCCCGGCCTGCCCACCGAGCTCCGACGCAGGCTCGCAGAGACGAAGATCGAGCCGCTGCCGCGGGATTCGGTCTCGCTTGGGCCTCCGACCGGCAGCCCCGGCGAGAGCAAGGCGGCCGCTCGCAGCAGCCGGCAGAAGCAGGCTCAGAGCGAAAGATAGCTCACGACCTCGTCGGCGATCGACAGCGCGCAGGTGAGCCCCGGCGACTCGATCCCGAACAGCTGCACGAGGCGGGCAAGCCCGTGCTGCAGCGGACCATCGATCACGAAGTCAGCCGCCGGCTCCCCGGGACCGGTCAGCTTGGGTCGAATGCCGGCGTAATCGGGTGTCAGCGAATTGTCCGGCAGCCGCGGCCAGTAATCGCGGATGCGCGCGTAGAACGCCTGTGCCCGGCCGGGATCGACGTCGTAATTCTCCTGATCGATCCATTGCACGTCGGGCCCGAACCGCATCCGTCCGGCGAGATCGAGGGTGACGTGAACCCCGAGGCCACCCGGGACCGGCACCGGATAGATGAGCCGGCCAAAAGCCGGGCGGCCGGTGAAGCCGAAATAATTGCCCTTGGCGAGGAGGAGGCGCGGCACCCGCTCGCTCGGATAGCCCTCGGTGGCGCCGGCGAGCCGCTGCGCACCCAGGCCCGCGCAGTTGATCACCGCATCGACGCCGATGGATTGCGGCTCGGCGCCGCCGAACAAGACGCTCCAACCGCCGTTCGCCGGCCGCAGCCGCTCGATCCTGGTGTCGAAGGCGACCATGCCGCCGTGGTCTTCGAGATCACCCCGCAGGGCCAGCATCAAGGCATGGCTGTCGACGATGCCGGTTTCCGGCGAGCGCAGCGCCGCCAGGCAGAAGAGTTCAGGCTCGAGCTTCTGCGCGGCCGTGCGCTCGATGATCTCGATCCCTTCGACGCCGTTGATCGCCGCCTGCTTGCAAAGCGCGTCGAGCGGGGCGAGCTCGGCTTCCCGCGTGGCGACGACGAGCTTGCCGGACCTGCGGTGCGGCAAGCCGTGCGAGACGCAAAAATCGTAGAGCATGCGCCGACCGCGCGGGCAATGAGACGCGCGCTTCGAGCCGGTCGGGTAGTAGAGGCCGGCATGGATCACCTCGCTGTTGCGCGAGGAGATGCCGTTGCCGATGCCGGAGGTCGCTTCCGCGACGATCACCTCGTGTCCGGCGAGCGCCGCAGCGCGTGCCACCGCAAGCCCGACCACGCCGGCTCCGACCACCAGAACCTGCATTGCTTTTCCGTGTCATCCCTTCGCTGCATTGGACCGCAACGCGGTCGGCCGGCAGGCCGGCATGAGCGTGCCGAGCAGCCCAAGCCTGGAACGAGGACAACCGGGGGCGGCTCTCGCATGGCAGCGTAACCAAAACTTAAGCTGCCCTTTCGATTTGTTGCGCTGCAACAGGATTGACTTTGAGGGACGAAACACTATGTTCCGGCCAGCACGGTTCGACCGTAGCACGCAACCGTCCGTCTCCGCGCAACTTTAGTCGTCGTTGCGTCATCCGGCGCGGCTAGGCTCCGGGCGGCTCTGATTCGAGGTTTCATGTCCTTTTCCCAGCTCGGCTTGTCCGACAAGGTTCTCGCCGCGGTTCAAGCGGCCGGCTACACCATCCCCACCCCCATCCAGGAACAAGCGATACCGCACGTGCTCGCACGCCGCGACGTGCTCGGGATTGCCCAGACCGGCACCGGCAAGACCGCGGCGTTCACGCTGCCGATGCTCACCAAGCTCGAGCATGGCCGCGCGCGC
>DASXAP010000073.1:0-3942 GCA_036406655.1 Xanthobacteraceae bacterium
CAGCACGAGCACGAGATAGAGCGGCACGACGCGCGCCAGCCGCCGCACCAGGAAGCGGCCGACCGAGCGGGCACCGGGCGCCGTGCCGAGATAGAGATGGCCCATCAGGAAGCCGGACAGCACGAAGAAGATCATGACGCCGAGCTGCCCGTCGCCCCTGCCGAGCACGCCGTCCAGCAGCCCGCTCGCATTGCTGACGTGACCGAGGACGACGATCAGCGCGGCCAGCCCGCGCAGCCCGTCGAGCGCGCGGATGGAGTCATCGGCGCGGTTCATCGGCTGATCCGCATCGGACACGCCTCCGCCGTCACGCCCGCAAGTCCCGGTTTTCGATGGCTGCCACGCCGCCCCCCGACGGTACAGATAGTCCGGATCGATGGCCCGCGATTATGGCGAGCGCCCGACAGCGCGGCAACACGAAAGCCTGTACTGGAGCACTCCTGCCCCGCTACGTGGAGCGCGGCAGGCCCACCGCGGGCTTCAGGAAATTCCGCCGGAACAGATCGCTTTCATGGCGGATGCCTGCGGGCGCTCGGCGAGCTACGATAGCGCATTTCTCGGTGGACTGGTGCTGGTCGCTATTGCGTCGGTCCCGGCGGCATGAGGGTGCGGCCGTCGTAGCGGGCGATCTTCAGCGTGAAGACATCGATGCCTTCGATGCAGCGCGCGTTGACCATGATGTGGTCGCGATAGCCGGTGCGCATCAGCTGCGTGCCGCAGGCCGGGCAGAATTGCTGCCCGCCATCGGCATCGCGCCACAGATAGGTAGAGAGCGTGCGCTTCTGCGTGACCAGGCGCACGGCTGCGACCGGCACCTTCCAGTGCACGAAGCCCGAGCGCCCGCAGGTCGAGCAGTTGCACTCCTCGAGCCTGCTGAGCTCGGCGTCGACCGTGAGTCTGATGGCGCCGCAATGGCAGGAGACGGAATAAGGCCGGTCCATGCGTCGTGACTCCCGGGAGGTTGCAATCGACCGGAGATAGCACCGCGCCGTGTCAGATCGTGTCGGCGGGTTCGGTGCGGCCGGTGCCGGTGCGGTCGCGCTGGTAGCGCCGCGCCACGTCGAACGGCGGCAGCCAGTGCTCGCGCCGGATGATCCAGTTCTCGTAGGTGGGCTTCAGCCGGCTCGGCGCATCCAGACAGCCGACATGGAGCTCGAACTCGTCGCCGTCGCGGCCGAACAGGGACGACCCGCAGGCCGGGCAGAAGAAGCGGTTGTTGTACCCCGCGACCGTGCCGGTGAGCCGGACCGCACCCATCGGAAACACCGCGAAGGTGTGAAAGACCGCGCCGTGATGCTTGCGGCAGTCGAGGCAATGGCAGATGCCGACGCGATAGGGCTCGGCGGATATCTCCAGCCGCACGGCACCGCACAGGCAGCCGCCTCTGAAACGCGCTTCGCTCATGGGGACCTCCAGGACGTTGTGTCCTGCAAACCGATGTGGCGCGGTGGCGTTTCCCGCGCCGAGATTTAGCAAATGTGTAAGACGCGTGTCAGATGGTCAGTGGCGCGGGCAATGTTTGCGCATCCGGCGCATCGGCACTAGCATCGCTTTCTGGATACGGGGAAGGGATGATGTGGATCGAGCAGCGATTGCCGCGGCTGCGTCGACGGCGCGCATTTGGCGCGGCGGTCTCGGTGCTGCTGGTCGCGGCGGCGATCGCGGTTCGGGCGGCGGTGCCGCAGCTGCCGCCGTTCCTGACTTTCTTTCCGGCAGTGCTGCTGAGCGCGTTCCTCGGCGGCCGCATGATGGGGCTGCTGGCGCTGCTGGCGACCGGCCTCGCCGGACCGTTCTTCCTCACCCCCGAGTTCGCCCTGCCGGACAGCATCTGGGGCTGGGCACTGATCGCGATGTACCTGGTCAGCGGCGGGCTCATCATTTTCATCGTCGATCTGCTGGACCAGGCGATCGTCCGGCTGCGCGCCGAGCGCGAGCGTCTCAACCTCGCGCTGCGCGCCGCCAATGCCGGGACCTGGGAGTGGATCGGCAAGGAGATCCGCTGGCATCCGACCTTCTACGAGGTCACCGGGCTCGACCCGGTGCGCCACCCGCCCTCGCTCGACACCTATCTCGCGCACATCCACCCCGACGACCTGCCGCGCATGGCGCGGCTGAAGAGCTATTTCGCCGGCGAGGCGGAGCCGACTCCGCTCGATGAGTTCCGCTTCATCCGGCCGGACGGCAGGACAGTCTGGCTGCAGACCTATCGCACGGTGGTGGATCCACGAGAGCGCCGGGTGACCGGCGTCACCCAGGACATCACCGCGCGCAAAGAGAACGAGATGCGGGTCCGGCTGCTGCTGCGCGAGGTGACGCATCGCGCCAAGAACCAGTATGCGGTGATCACCGCCGTGATCCGCGAGACGGCGCGCAGGGCCGGCGCAGCCAGCCTGGCGGAAGAGCTGGAGGCGCGCCTGCGCGGCATGGGCCGCTCGCAGGATCTGCTGATGCACAGCAAGTGGGAAGGCGCCGCTATCAATGCCGTGGTGCGCTCGCAGCTCGAGCCGTTCGGCATTGCGGAGCGCTGCGCGCTTGAAGGGGCGGCGATCACGCTGTCGGCTCCGGCAGTGCAGTATATCGGGATGGCGCTCTACGAGCTCGCCACCAACTCCATCAAATACGGCGCGCTGGCCAGGCCGTCCGGCGCGGTCTCGATCACCTGGTCATTCAAGGCGAACGGCGATGTAAACGAGTTCCAGTTCGAATGGCGCGAGGACGGCGGGCCGGACGCCGGCACGGTGTCCTCGAAGGGCTTCGGCCGCAAGGTGCTGGAGCAGATCGTGCCGTTTGCAGTGCAGGGCACCAGCCGGCTGGTCTTCCATGCCGGGGGCGTGACCTGGACCTTGTTTGCGCCGGCCGAGGCGATCCTGCCGCCGGAGACGGTCGGCCTTCCGCCGAAGAGCGAGCGCGCCGCCGATTGAGCCGGTGCTCGCTGCACGTCCCTCAGGCGCGGTCCACACGCGCGGCGTAGCAGCCGTGGCGCGCGTAGTGCAGGTGGATGTAGTCGACCGCCGGGTTCGCGAAGAAGCGCTCGATCAACGGCTCGAGCATCCTGCCCTCGGTCACATCGGCATCGACGATCATGCCCTCTGCATCGAAGGCGCGCGCCGACAACAGGCGCTTGGTCAGCTGCTCGGGAATCTCGCCGGTGGCCTGGCAGCGCTGCTCGCCCGGCCGCACATAGATGGCGTGGCGCGAGCGGTAGGGCGTGTCGGCGGCCTGGTGCTCGTAGTTGACCAGGATGACCTCGTCGCCGGCCTTGGCGTCGGTCAGGCTGACGCGGCAGGGATAGCCGCTGTCTTCGGCGATCCGGCGCACGGCGCCATGGCGCTTGAGCTCGGCATCGCTCATGGCGAACAGGGCCTGGAACGGCTCGGCGGGCAGGCCGGAAATACGGAACGGCATGACGATCTCCGTGGAATTGCGGTGGGTTCCACTATGGCCGCCCCAGGGCGCGGCGACGTTCCGGTTCTTGCGCGGGCCCGGGAAAGCCCCTAAGGTAGGGTCATGCGCTCGATCCTGAACACCGCCCCCGTGGGGCAGCGATTTTGGTACCGCTGGTACATGCCAGCGGCCTAGGGATCGCGCACCCGAGATTGATCCAGAAGAGGCCGCCCGCATCCGGCGGCCTTTCGTTTTGGACTTCTCCCACGGCGAATGACGATCGGATGAACGGGCGGCTCTCAACAGAAAGAGGAGCCGCCATGAAGCCCGTCACCTACGATTTCGACGTCATCACCGACACCCCGGCACCACGCCGCCGCCAGCCGGAGCCGGCGGAACAGGCGCCGCACCGAGACGCGGAGGAGCAACGAAAACGCGCCGCACCGCCGGATCAAACCGAAGGAGGCAAGGTTCGCGCGGCCGAGTGATCTCGCCGCCTCCTTGCGTTGCTCCGTCATCCCAAAGCTTGGTTTTGGGATCCACGAGTCCGCCTGCAAA
>DASXAP010000074.1:0-2158 GCA_036406655.1 Xanthobacteraceae bacterium
GCCGAGGCTCGTCAGGCAATTCAGGTCGGACGGCTCCACATGGCGCGAGATCAGCACGATCTCGACGGCCCCGGTGTCGAGCACGACGCAGGGGCCCATGTCCATCTGGACCCCGCGCGCCATCGGCCCGCGGTTGCGGTAGTGCCCGTCGGCGATTGTCTTGACCCGGCCGGTCACGGTCAAAGGCGGACTCTCCGCCGGGATCGCCGGCATCGTCATCTTGCCACCGATAGAGAGTGTGACCTGCGCGCCGATGCCGGCGGCGATCGCCAGCTGCACCGCTTCGGGATCGTAAATTGCAAAGGCGGCGACACCTTCGAGCCCCTGGTGCAGGATTTCGGCCAGCACCCCGGTCGTGTCCATCGTGCCGCCCGAAGCGCAATTGTCATAATGGTCGAGGAGCACGATCGGCCCAGCCCCGGTCTCGGCGGGCGGCATCGCCTTGGCGCGGGCGACCGAGCTTTTGAGCGGCTCGATCCGGTAGACAAAGGCTTCGCGCTCGACCCAGGCGCGGTCCAGAAGCTCGTCGCGCAATTCTTCGGCCAGCCTGCGGTTGCCGTCGGTCACTACGACGGCGCTGAGCCCGGCATTCCGGATGTCGGCGTGCGGGAACCCGGTAAAGAGGCTCGCCGCCAATGCGCCCTCGGGGGTCATCGTGGCGCAGCGGTGCTGCAATTCCTTATTCGGGTGATCGTCCGAACCTTGCCGCATGACGTGCGGCAGCATCGGCACGTTGCCCCAGGCCATGACCGGGCGTACCTCGCCGCGGATCGCGCGCAGCAGGATGTCGCCGGCTAACCGTGCGGTCTCGTAGGTGTCGATGTGCGGGTAGGTGCGGTAGCCGGTGACGACCGTCGCATTGGCGACAATCTCATCGTAGAGGTTGGCGTGCATGTCGAGCGAGACCGCGACCGGCGTCTTCGGGTCGAGCGCACGCAGGCGCTTCAAAAACTGGCCCTCGCCGTCCTCCAAGCTCTCGGTCACCATCGCACCGTGGAGATCGAGCATGATGCCGTCGAAGCCGCCCTTGGCGACGGCTTCGAGGATCGTCTCGGTGATGTGCGCATAGGCGGCATCCTCGACCGGGCGGCTCGGCGGGGCGCCCGCGGCGATCGGCAAGACGATGTCGGCTCCTTCGCGTTCGGCGAGGTCGAGATAGGCGCCGAGCCCGGTGCCGGTGCCGCAATAGGCGCGGATTGCAGCCTCGCCATAAAGCGGCCCCGGCCCGTTGCCAAAGCGCGCCAGCGGGGTCGGCACCGGCGAAAAGGTGTTGGTCTCGTGCTTCATCATCGCGATCAGGAGACGCATGTCCGGTCCTCTTTTGGCTGGGCAGGTTATGCCTGTTCTGGACGAATGCCGCAATGATGGCTATATGGTAGCCATTGAATAGAGGAGACTTTGAAGTGAGCGCGTACAGTGTCGCCGCCGCCAAGAACACGCTTCCCAAACTGATCGATCGTGCACTTCGGGGTGAGGAAGTGGTCATCACCCGCTACGGTAAGCCGGTTGCCGAGCTGCGGCCGATCGAGCGCCCCCTCGCGCCCTCAAAAGGAATCTACGAATGGCTGCGGTCGCGCCGGGACGCGCGTCCGGCAATAGGCCTTACCTCGGTCGAGATTCTGGATCGGCTCTATGAGGAAGATCGTTGAGCTGGTACCTCGATGCCAGCGTTGTGCTTCCAAGCTTGGTCAAAGAGCCCGCCAGCGCCGCGGTCGACAGCTTGATGTCGGCAGCCGAGCAGGGATTGCTGGTCAGCGACTTCACCGCCGCGGAAGTGGCCTCGGCATTGTCGAGGCTGGTTCGGACGGGGCTCCTCGACGCCGGCGACGCGGGGGCTTGCCTGACCGATTTCGACGTGTGGCGCGCCGGGATGACCATGCCGGCGGATATTCATCCCGCCGATGTCCGGCTCGCCGTCACGTATGTCCGTCGTTTCGAGCTCGTGCTGCGTGCACCCGACGCGCTCCATCTCGCAATTGCCCGGCGCCTCGACGCCACCATCGTCACGCTCGACCGGCGCCTGTCCGCAGCCGCTGTCGAGCTCGGCATCGCCGTCGAAGTGCCGCAAGCGGGCTGAGTAGGGTGCGATGCCGGTTGCTTGCATATTCCTACAGCTATGCACATACATCTGCACCATGGTCGCATTCGCTCGATTGAT
>DASXAP010000075.1:0-2144 GCA_036406655.1 Xanthobacteraceae bacterium
CGAGGCGGCGTGGATCGTGGTCGGTGCGGCGGGAACGGGGCTGGTGCTGCTCGGTGTTCTGGCCGCGTCGGGCGCATTGGCGCCTTTCGTTGCCATGCTGCAAGACTTGATGCCGCTCTACGCTGCTCTGGATTCGCGCAAGATTTCCGACATCGTCAAGGATACGGCTGGCTGGCTGGCCCCGACCGACGGGCTTGCGCTCGCCGCCGCGCTGGCGATCGCCGTGCCTAAACCACCGCGGGCGCGGGCCCTGATCGGCCTCACGCTGTTCGGGCTCATTCATTTGCTCGCTCAAGGCAAGGGCTGGTTCTATCACGGCTACCCGCTGGCAATCGGACTGGCGTGCTGGGGGGCGTGGAGCCTTGCCGTGCTTTCGATCCCTCGCGCGGCTCTGTGCCTGACGATCACGGCGGCAACGCTCGCGTGGCTGCTGCCACCCGCGCTCATGCAAGCAGAGACCTACCCGGCGCTGCGCGCCGCCTCGGCTATGCAACTGGCATTGCAAAGCCGCCTGCCGCGCGGCGCGAGAGTCCAGGTCCTCGATTCGGACAACGGCGCCTTTATCGCGATGGCGCGCGCCGGGATGCGGCAGGCCACACCGCATATCCAATGGTTCTCGCTTCTGCTTGCGCTGGATTCGGTCCGGCGAGATTTCTTGGCCAGGCTCGCCGCCGATCCGCCTGCAGCCATCCTGCTGACGAATTCGCAATGGCCGCAAGCGAGCGGTTTCGAAGCCGCCGACCGCTGGCCCGAATTCGCGGCGCTGTTGAGCTCGCGTTACGTCCTGGACCGAACGGGAGAGGAAAACGGCATTGCCTGGCGGCTTTATATTCGAGGTCGCGTCCCCTCCTCCCGCGCCACTTGCAGAGATGCGCGACCCTCGTTCGGATGCTATTCTCTGCACCGGCCATTCAACCGGCGCCACCGTTCCGCCGCAAGCTCATCGGGCAGTCGACGAGTTGCGATCATGCGAGCGACGCCGATTGGGGCCGCGATCAAGGCCGCATAGCGCGGCCCGTGCTGCTGGAGTCAGGGCCGGTGGCGGACGTACCAACGAGCGTGCCGGAATTGAATCTGGCCGACGCGCTCCAACGCGGGATCGGTGCACGCCTCGATCGCCGCTTCGCCGGCGTGCACCGGCGCATCTATCTTGCCGTCACCTTGCTGATCGCGGCCCTCGCTGCGGGCGGATGTGTGCTGTGGCTCGAATTCGAAAGCCTGAAAGACGAGCTTGCACGGGTGACAACCGATGCGGCTGCGATGCGGGAGCAGGCGGCCGACCAGAAGGCACGTCTGGATCGGCTGGATCAGAAGCTCGATGAAAGCCTGGCCGCAACTCTGCGCACGATCCGGGCATTAACGGATCAAACCGCACGCCTGGACCGGCTGGGCGAGAAGCTCGACAAGAATCTGGCTGACACCACGCGCACGATCCCCGCCTCCACCGATCAGACCGCACGGCTGGACGCGCTGGGCGAGAAGCTCGACAAGAACCTGGCCGACACCAAGCGCGCCATCCAGGAGTCGGGCAGCCGAGTCGAATCCGCAGTGTCGACCGTCGCGCCGACGCGGACTGCGCCGTTCGTGGCAATGACGCTGAGCGCGGAGGAGCGCGAGACCATCCGCAAGTTCTTCGGGGTCCGAAAAAAGAGCGACGCCGTCGGGTTCGAGTCAAAAGTTGGAGAGATCGCGCCGGGTACGGCGCCGCTCTATCCGGTGCCGAGCCTGCTCTACGATCAAGTCCCCAAGATCAAGGACCACCGCTTCTTTGCGGACGAGGCCGAGGGCACGATCATCCTCGTCAGGCCGGAGGACAATCGGATCGTGGGCATCATCTAGGGCCCTGACTTGCAATTCACCGGCGCGGTAGGGGCAGTGACCGCGCCGCGATGTCGGTGCGACCCTACTTGGAGGGACAGGCAATTGGGTTTGAGCCGATGTTAACAATGTGCTTCGCACTTTTTGCGCTGGGTCCCGGGTCTCGTTCCGCTTCGCTGCAGTCGTCCGGGACACGATGATCTCGTGTCCCGGACGAGCGAGCGCGCCAGCGCGAGCGAAGATCCGGGACCCAGGAGTCACGCAAAGACTCGGAAGCACATAGAGCTCCGGTCTCTCGACTCAGGAGTCACACTCGGAAGCACGTA
>DASXAP010000076.1:0-16895 GCA_036406655.1 Xanthobacteraceae bacterium
AACCCTGCAGCAAAAGAAAATAGCCCAGGTCGTCACTACACGCCCAAATTGGGCTCCCGCGCCCCCTAACCCTTTGATCCGACTCGCCTCAGAAATCGTGAAATCGTAAAAATCACCCCCTAACTGCTCAAGTTGGGCTAGAAGACGCGGATGTCGGGCCAAGGCCGGACGACCGGCCCTTTGAGGCTCAGCTCATTCCAGGCCCAGAAAATAGCGCCACTCGCTCCCCATATTGTCGTCGGTGACGATGCGCTTGCGGGCGGTGCGCGCGAGGATCTCGGGACAGGGCTCGATCGGGCTCTCGGCGCTGGGCGCGGCTCCCGGCGCAAGGCTCTCCTCCATTCCCATCACCCGATCGAGCCCGGTGCGATCCTCGGCTCGGCCGAGGTCGAAGACCGGCTTGCCGTCGATCCGGTAGCTCTCCAGCGTGCGGCGCCAACGAACGAAATCCCAGTCAATCGGCGACATCGACACCAGGAGGTGATTGGTGAAGCGGGCGCCGTAGGGAAACGCGAGACAGCCGGTGCGTTGCACGCGATCCGATCCGGTCGTGTTGTAGAAGAAGGCTCCGCCCGGCTCGAGGTGCGCCCGGATCAGCTCGAGAAACTCGGCCGACAGAAGATTCGTCGCATTGGCGCGGAAGTGCCAGGTCGTGTTCGAGACGATCACGTCGAACTTTCGGCCGCCGTTGAGTCGCAGCCAGCGCCGGCCGTCGTCGGTGACGATCGTGACCTTGGGATTGCGCAGCAGCGAGGAGACCTCCGGCGCCCGCGCGATGAGCCGCAAATAGCCGGGATTGATCTCGACGACGATGAGAGAGGAGACGTCCGGATGGCTGGCTATGACCTGCGCCCAGGAGCCGGATGCGAGGCCGATCATCAGCACCTGCCGCGGCGCCGCGTGGAACAGGCTCAACGCGTACGGCCGCACGATGCCGTTGCTGTCCCGCTTGAGGTCGGTATTGAAACGGCCGTCATACATGCCGTGCCCGAACACCGTGCCGTCGACAGCAACGGTAATGATGCCGCTGCGGGTCTCCACGACATCGGCGAAGGGCTCGGCCTCGGCCGAGCCCTTCCATTGCAGGCTTTCCAGGACGCTGCCGGAGAGCGCAGGGATGCAGGCGAGCGCAAGCAATGCCAGCGCGGTCGCAAGGCCGCCGCGCAGTAGCCTCTGCCAGCGCGGAAGCCCGATGACCGCGGTGAGCAGGACGACACAGAGGAATCCGCAGATCACCAGGAAGGTGCCGATGCCGACGAGCCCGAGATGCTCCATCAGCACGAATCCAGTCAGGATGGAGCCGGCCGCGGAACCGAGAATATTGGCGAGATAGAGCAAGCCCATGTGCATGCCCGATCGTCGATCGGCAGCGATTGCAAGCTCGGCCAGGCAGGGCAGCAGCGAACCCCAAAAACGCGCCACCAGATAGACCAGCAGCACAGCCACCCCGATCACGGCTCGGTCGAGCCAGGCGAGGTGGTCGAGCAGGGGTAGAAACAAGAGTGCGAGCAGATTGCCGAAGATGAGGCCCTGCAGCACGCGCCGTGTAAGCTCTTCGCGCGACAGCGTCGCGCAGTTTTGCCCGGCCCGCCGCGCCCCCGAGGCCAGTCCCACCAGGAATGCGCTGAGCGTGGTCGCGAACGCAGTCGCGCTCGAGCCCGACGCGTAGGATACGGCGCGAAAGAAGAAGATCTCGTAGGACAACGCCACGAATCCGCCGACACCGGCGACCAGGAGCGCGGCCGCAAGTCCGATGCTGGGCGCAGGCGCATGAGCGGCAGCGGAGCGCTGCGTGTCGGCGAACAAGCCCTCGTCGCGGTCACGCCAATGCATCGCCAGCGCGCCAATGGCGACGGCGAGGTTGAAGACAACTGCCACTTGCACCGTTGCCTGCAGACCGACAAAAGGAAAGAGCAGGACCGTGCAAGCAAGGCACGCGGCGCCGGCGCCGAGCGTATTGACGTAGTAGAGGAGCCCGACCGCGCTTCCGACCCGTCCCCAGCGGCGCACGAGATGGCCCACCAGGAGCGGGAGGGTCGCCCCCATCAAGAGGGTCGGCACCGCGACCAGCCCGAGGTTCACCGCCGCAAGCGCCGGCAGCGACCATCCGCCGCTGAGCGCCCCGACCTGATCGAAGATCGCCAGCGAGCCCATGCCGAACAGGCCGCTCAGGACCTCGATGCCGGCCAGGAGCGGCAGCAGGGCGAGCCCGGGCCGCCTGGAGAGCCAACCGCCGGCGAGACTGCCGAGGCCCAGCCCCAGCATGAACGCAGTGACCACGATCGTCACCGACTCGGTGTTCACTCCGAAGATGCGAAACAACGCGCGCTGCCAGCTCAGCTGATAGATCAGCGCCGGAAAACCGGAGAAGAAGAAGAGGACGCAGAGCGCACGGATCGATTGCGCTTGCGACTCGCCGGCCGCAGCAGCGCCGGCTTCCGCCATTTCGAGGCTCGACATTTCGGCCGTATCCTGCGCTGTCCCGGCCCGAGCCTAGGCGGCGAGTATTACCCGACCATCAACAGGGAACGCGAGGCGGGCAAGCAGGTTAACAAACTCTCCATGCTCGTTCCGCGCGAAAGGTGCGGGACGGCATTCGCCGCTCAGCGGCGATCCGGCGCACCGCCCTTGCCGCCAGCACAGGAGGAGACGGCAGCGCGTCTTCCGCGCTCGCGCGGCGGGCCCATCAGCACCGGCTGGAACAGCACAGCCGCCGCCATCGTGGTGATCAGCGCAAGCGCCATGAGCTTGCCCATGCTCGAAGTGCCGGGATGGCTCGACAGCCACAGGCTTCCAAAAGCAGTCGCGGTGGTGCCGGCGCTGTACATCACCGCCCGGGTCAGGCTCGACTGCAGCAGGTTGGTCTGGCCGGCCCGCCAGGCCATGATGTAGTAGATCTTGAATGCAACTCCGACACCGAGCAGCAGCGGCAGCGCGATGATGTTGGCGAAGTTGAGCTTCATGCCGAGCAGCACCATTGCCTCCATGGTGACGACCCCCGCCAACAGCAACGGAATGAGCGTCAGCAGGACGTCACCGAGCCTGCGCAATACCAGCCAGAGCAGGATTGCGATCGAGCCGAGCGCCAGGAGCCCGGCCTCGAAGAAAGCGCGAATCACGGTGCGGCCGGATTCCAGTATGGCGATGGGGCCGCCGGTTGCTTTCGGCTCGACCGCCTGCACGGCGCGGGCAAAACGGCGCAGCGTCTCGTTGTCGTTGGGATCGCCCCTGGGCAGGATCTCGACCTTGTATCGCCCGTCCTGGGTCACCCACTCGCGTGCGATCTCGGGTGGTATCGTCTCCAGCGTTACCGGCTGCGCCTGCAGGTAATCCTTCAGCTCATCGAGCGCGGTATCGAGCGGCGAGATCATCGCCGCCTGCGCCCGCAGGCGCAAAGCCTCGTCGCCGTCGGCAAGCTTGGCAATGTCCTCGGCAAGCCGGCGAGCGGCGACCGCCCCCGCGCCGGTCTGGGTGTCTGCCGATTTCCTCAGATTGTCGACCGCTGCCTTGAGAGCGGCGACGCTGTCGGCGTCGGTTGGCGGCTTCTTGCTCGGATCCGGCCGCAGCGCCGGCTCGAGCACGGTCGCGAGCTGATGGATGGCGGCGAGCTTGGGCTGCTGCGCGTCGGGAATGAAGCTCTCGATGCTGCGGACGCTCGCGACCTCGGGCAGCCTGCCGAGCCGCTCGACATCGGCTTGCGCCGCAGCGAGGCTCGGCGAAAGCACATAGATCGAGCTGGCACCGATCGCCGGATCGCTTCGCAACTCGAGAAACGTGGCAACCGATTCCACCTTCGAATTTCGCAGATTGATGGGATTGAAATCGAACTGCAGCCAATACAGCAGCGGCAGGCCGGCAGCGACGGTGAGCGCGGTGCCGACAATGATCGGAATCCGCCGCCGCTCCATGAAGCGATCGAGCGGCGCGAGCCACTTGAAGCCCATTTCCCTGGGCTCTCCGGGCGGCTTGAGCAAGGCCAGCAAGGCCGGGATGACCGTGATGCTGGTCGCAAACGCGATGATCATGCCCAGGCCGGCGAGGAGCCCGAGCTCGGAGAGACCCTTATAGGCGGTCGGGAGAAACGAGAGGAAGCCCGCGGCCGTTGCGGCAGCCGCGAGCGTCAACGGCGCCCCGACGGCTCTCGCCGTGTTGAGCAGGGCCTGCCGCAGGTCGTCGATCTCATGCCGCTCGGCACGATAGCGGACGCTGAACTGAATGCCGAAATCGACGCCAAGGCCGATGAACAGAACGGCGAAGGCGATGGAGATCAGATTGAGCGCCCCGACCAGCGCCATGCCGAGTGCGGCCGTGATGGAGAGCCCGACGATCAGGCTGACGAACACCGCCAGGATGATCCTCGGCGACCGCAAAGCGAGCCAGAGGATCGTCAGCACGACGACGATGGTTGCCGTCGTATTCACGAACGCCCCTTCGTGCAGGGTGGCATATTCCTCGTCGGCGATCGGAACAGGGCCGGTGAGCCGCAGCGTCGCGCGAAACCTGCGGTCGAGCTGCAGATCAGCGGCGGCCATGCGGATGGCATCGCTCGCCGCTCGCCCCGGGGTCAGCGAGCTGTAGTCGAGCACCGGCCGGATCTCGAGGAAGCGGCGGCGTTCGGTCGCATTCGGCGGCCGTCCATTGAGCATGGCGCGCCAGGAGAAGCTCGCCGGTCGGCCGGCAATGACCTCTTCGAAAGTGGCCGCAGCCATGTTGAAGGTGCCGGAGAGATTGTCGAGCCTGTAGTGCTTCATCCGGGCCCCGAGCAGCCCATAGTTCAAGGCCGTGGTCAGCCCGCGCAGGTTGCGATCCTGGGCCAGCACCTGGATCAGCGACTTGGCTTCGCCGAGCTTGCGCGTGAGCCCGACCAGCTCCTGTTCCGGCAGGAACAGAAGACCGTTTCGCTGAAAGAACGACCCGCCCCCCGCTTCCATGATCGAGTGGAACAGCTCGAGCAGGCCGGAGAGCTTGTCCACAAGGGCGGTCGTCGCCTGCGTCGCCAGCTCGGAGCTGGGAGCCTCGATCACCGCGAGGATCATCTCCTCATGCGGGGGAAACGATTTGCGGAAGGCCGCCTCGCGCTGCCGCCACGGGAGATCGTGCGAGATGAGCTGGTTGACGTCGGCATCGATGGCAAAATGACGGGCCGCGTAAAGACCCGCGGCAATCGCAAGAATTACCGCCGCACCAACCACTTGCAGCGCAAAGCGGGTGCAATGGTGCACGACGGCGACAATCCACTTGTTCAGCATGCTTGCCCTGGAGCTGGGGGGTCGTCGTACTTGGACCGGGGGAAAGCTCGCGCCTGGCGCAGGCGACGGAACATCAGGCTGTTCAACGGGTTGACAAAGGACCGGCGGCTGGCGGAAAGACTCGGGCTCGAGCGTTCACATCGTCAGAGCCTGGGTCCCTGGCTATCGGGCTTTTACCGTTTGGCTCGGCCGTGGGCGAGCCTGTGCGGCGGAGGTCGCATCAACTCTTTGGGATTTCCGCCGCTGCCGAACCTCGACTTCCCCGGGTCGAGGAGCGCATAGTGAGTTCCGCTTTGGTCGCTCGCGGCATGTCCCGCGACACTGGAGGGCAGAGGCAGAGCAGAGGCAGAAATGCAGGTTCCTTTCCTGAAGGAAATTCGCATCGGCGCTTATATCCTCGCGCAGAAGCTGCGCGGCCGCAAACGCTACCCGCTCGTGCTGATGCTGGAGCCGCTGTTCCGCTGCAACCTCGCCTGCTTCGGCTGCGGCAAGATCGACTATCCCGATCCGATTCTCAATCGTCGATTGAGCGTCAAGGAATGTCTCGACGCGGTCGACGAGTGCGGCGCCCCCATGGTCGCGATCCCGGGCGGCGAGCCGCTCATTCACAAGGAGATCGGCGACATCGTCAAAGGCATCGTCGCCAGGAAGAAGTTCGTCTCGGTTTGCACCAACGCCTTGCTTCTCGAGAAGAAGCTGCATCTGTTCGAGCCTTCTCCCTATCTGTTCTTCTCGGTGCATCTCGATGGCCTCAAGGAGCATCACGACAAGTCGGTGTGCCAGCAAGGGGTCTTCGACCGCGCGGTCTCGGCCATCAAGGCAGCCAAGGCCAAAGGCTTTGCCGTGAACGTCAATGCCACGGTCTATGACGGACATCCCGCCGCCGACATCGCCGCCTTCCTCGACTACGCCCGGGAGCTCGGCGTCGGCGTTTCGATCTCGCCGGGCTATGCATACGAGCGAGCACCCGATCAGCAGCACTTTCTCAACCGCCGCAAGACCAAGGAGCTGTTCCGGGACGTCTTCGCCCGCGGCAAAGGCAGGAAATGGACGTTCGTCCATTCGCATCTGTTTCTCGATTTTCTCGCCGGCAATCAGATGTATCACTGCACGCCGTGGGGAATGCCGACGCGCAATATCTTCGGGTGGCAGAAGCCCTGTTATCTTCTCGGCGAGGGCTACGCCGGCTCGTTCCGCGAGCTGATGGAGACCACCGACTGGGATTCCTACGGCACCGGCAGGTACGAAAAATGCGCCAACTGCATGGCGCATTGCGGCTACGAGGCCACCGCCGCCGAGGCGACCTTCGCCAGGCCGTGGCAGGCGATCAAGGTGGCGATGCTCGGCCCGCACACGCAGGGGCCGATGGCTCCGGAAATTCCGCTCGACAGGCAGCGTCCGGCGGAATTCGTGTTCGCGCGGCACGTCGAGCACGAGCTGGCCGCGGTCGGCGAAACGCAGAGGCGGCCGGTCAGCGAAGCGGCCGAATAGAGCAAAGCTCACATCCCGTACGCCACTGTCCGCGCATTCGCATTCTTGAGCTTGCGGTAGCGCGCCAGCGCCCACAGCGGAAAGAACTTCGAATAGCCGTGGTAGCGCAGATAGAACACGCGCGGAAAGCCTGTGGCGGTGTAGCGTGGCTCCTCCCAGAACCCGTCGCTGGCCTGGGTGCGCAGCAGATAGTCGATTCCGCAGCGGACCGCCGGATGGTCGACCTCGCCGGCCGCCATCAGCCCGAGAAGCGCCCAGGAGGTCTGCGAGGCGGTGCTGGGCGCCGCCTCGTGCCCGCGGTAGTCGAGCTTGTAGCTGGTCCCATCCTCGCCCCAACCGCCGTCGCGGTTCTGCACGCGGACGAGCCAGCTCACCGCGCGGCGGAATTCCTGGGCAGCGTGATCGACGCCCGCTGCGTTGAGCGCGCACAGGACCGACCAGGTGCCGTAGATGTAGTTCAGGCCCCAGCGGCCGTACCAGCTCCCGTCTTCGCGCTGGGCGCGTCGCAGGTAGTCGAGCGCTCGCCTCGCTGCCTCGCTCCTCGCCTCGCCGATTTGCGCCAGCATCGAGACACACCGTGCCGTCACGTCCTCGGTCGGTGGATCGAGCAGCGCGCCATGATCGGCAAACGGGATGTTGTTGAGATAGTGATATTCGTTGTCGGCATCGAACGCGCCCCAGGCGCCGTTGCTGCTTTGCATTCCCAGGATCCATTCACGCGCGCGCTCGACCGAGCGGTGGAAATCGGCCGGCGCGCCCGCGCCCCGGGCACGGTCCATCGCCATCACCACCACCGCAGTATCGTCGACGTCGGGATAATGCGCGTTGCCGTACTGGAAGGCCCAGCCGCCGGGACGCAGCGCGGGCCGCCGCACGATCCAATCGCCCTCGACATCGAGCACCTGCCTGGGGACGAGCCACTCGAGACCTTTTCGGGCTGCCACCGAGGAGGGCTCGCCGCCGACCTCCAGGAGAGTGTGACAGGCGAGCCCGGTGTCCCAGACCGGCGACACGCAAGGCTGGCAGTAGGCCTCGTGCGCGTGCACGACAAGAAGCTTCTCGATCGATCGGCGCGCAACGCCCCGCTCCGGGTCGGTCTCGCCGATCCCGAGCGCGTCGAACATCATCACGCTGTTGGCCATCGCCGGAAAGATGGCGCCGAGTCCATCCTCGGCGTTGAGGCGCTCGCGGACCCAGGCGACGGCGCTGTCGATCGCGCGCTGCCGCAACGCCTTCGGAAACAGCGGGTCGATGCCGCGCAGCAGGACGTCGACGCCGCGAAAAAAATGGAACCAGGACGCCGCCTGCTGCGGGGCCCTGGACGCCGGACCGATCGTCTGCGGATCCTCGAGAAACAGCTCATCGATCCGTACGCCCTTGCGGTTGCGCGCCCTCGGCCTGAGCGCCTGCAGCACCAGCAGCGGAACGATGACGGTCCGGCTCCAATAGGAGATCTTGTCGAGGTGGAACGGAAACCACCTCGGCAGCAGCATGATCTCGACCGGCATCACCGGAATCGCGCGCCAGGAAATGAAGCCGAACAATGCCAGCATCAGCCGCGTGAAGACGTTCGATCGCGCCGCCCCACCGCGCGAGCGAATGGCCTCGCGCGCGCGCCGCATGTGCGGGGCATCGACCGCCTCACCGATCATCCTGAGAGCGAAATAGGCCTTGACGCTCGCGCTCATGTCGAACGCGCCGTCGCGGAACAACGGCCAGCCGCCGTGCTCGCCCTGCACCCGACGCAGATAGGCTGCGATCTTGGCTTCCAGGCCGGCGTCGACCGGCTCGCCGAGATAGTGGCGCAACAGCACGTATTCGGAGGGGATCGTGGCGTCGGCTTCGAGCTCGAACACCCAGTGGCCGTCGTGCCGTTGCAATGCGAGCAGCGCGCGCGTGGCCGCATCGATGCCGACGTCGATACCCGCAGCAATGCTTTGCGAAGACTGCTGATCGATGGGCACGCGCTTCACCCTCCGCGAGCGACAACGAGACCGGCTGCCGTGTTCCCGGAGCGGATCGCTCCTTCGATGGTCGCCGGCAGCCCGGTCTGGGTCCAGTCCCCGGCAAGGACCAGATTGGTCCATGCCGTTTCGGCGCGCGGCCGTTTGCCATCCTGCTCCGGGGTTGCGGCAAAGGTGGCACGACGCTCGCGGACGATCTGCCACGGCGGCATCGGCTGCGACAGGCCGGCGGCGACGGAAACCTCGTCCCAGATATTCCGCGCGAGCTGCTCGCGCGGAGCATCGAGCAGGCGGTCGGCGGCGCTGATCGTGACCGACAACCGATCGGCAAACGCAAACAGCCACTCGCTGGTGCCGTTGATGACTCCCATGACCGGCGCGAGCCCGGCCGGCGGGGGGATGCGGAAATGCGCGTTGACGATGGCGCGGAATTCGGAGGGAGCGGTCAAACCCGGCACCAGGTCCGCCGCGGCCACCGGCGGGACCGCCAGGATCACGGCATCCTGCGTCCCGACCTCGACCTGCTCGTCGCCGAAATCCAAGGCCGTGATCCGGTCGTGCGAAAGCGATAACGCGCGCAGCCGGCGACCCAGCCCGATCTTGGCACCGTGCCGTCGCAGAAAACGCAAGGCGGGCTCGATGAACACGGGTCCGAGCCCCGCCTTGGCGACCAGCGGGCGACACGATCTTCCTCCCGCAACAAGCGTCTCGCGGACCACGGCGCCCGCGAGCCCGGCGCTGGCTTCCTTCGGATCGGTGTTGAGCGCAGCCAGCAAGAGCGGCCGCGCCAGACGCCGGTAGAGGGTGCCCGCGCAGGTCACGACCTCGCAGATGGTCTTGCCCGAGGAGGCGCCCACGAGCCTCAGCAACGCGACGTAGTCCCGCGCCGTGGTACCGGGAACCCGACGCCGGGGATCCAGCACCCACCAGGGCAGCCGCCCGTCATTGATGCGCAGCGTCCATCGCTCGCCGGAGGCGAGATCCACGAAGGCATAGTCCGCCGATGCAGGACCGACCAGGCCTTCGGCGGCGCCGATCGTGTCGAGATAAGAGAGCGCGGCGCGGTTGGCCGACAGCAGGAGATGATTGCCGTTATCGATCACGAGACCGAGCGCGGGGTCGAGATAGGAACGGCAGCGGCCGCCCGCTTGAGTGGCCGCCTCGTGGACGAGGATGCTCGTGCCGTGCTTCGCGAGCTGCACCGCGGCAGCAAGCCCGGCCAATCCAGCGCCAATCACATGCACCGAGCCGGGCATCAGATGAAGGCGTGGCGCACGATGATGCACAGCAGCCGCGCCCGCGGAAGGCGTATCGGCCGGCGCGGAGCCGTCCAGCCGCGGGCAACTAGACGCTCCAGGATCAGCTGGTAGGCTTCGCTCATGATGCGGGGCGCGCGCACGCTCCGTCGCGGACTGTGCGCCATGATCCGCTCGGCATCGGCGAAATGCCTGCGCGCCCGGGCGCCGAGTTGGGCACAGACCACGCCCAGCGCTGGGTGCGCCAGCACCGCGCTCGGCTCCGTGGCGGCGATGCCGGCGGCGCAGAGCGCCTCGGCCGGAAGGTAGAGGCGGCCGAATGCCGCATCCTCGTCGAGATCCCGCAGGATGTTGGTGAGCTGAAGCGCCCGCCCCAGATGATGCGCGAGTGCGATCCCTTCCTCTCCCTCCATTCCGAACACCCGAACCGAAAGCCGCCCCACGGCGCTTGCCACGCGGTCGCAATAAAGGTCGAGGGCGGCCTCGTCCGGCGCGCGGATGTCGCGCACCACATCCATTTCCATCCCATCGACGATGGCGTGAAAATCCTCGCGGCGGAGCCCGAAGTCCCGCACCGGCGCGGCCAGCCCTTGCACCCGCGGCACGGGCTTTCCCGCATAAAGCGAATCGATGTCCCCGCGCCAATGCTCGAGCTCGTTGCGGCGCTGTGCGCGGGGGCCCCTCGAATCGGCAATGTCGTCGACCTGCCGGCAAAAAGCGTAGATTTCGAACATGGCTTGACGCTGCGCACGCGGCAATATCCGCATCGCGGTATAGAAAGAGCTGCTCGACGCGCGCACGGCCGCAGCCGTGCCCGAAGCTTCTGCCAACGCCAACGCTCACGCATCCCGCGGTTTGTGCCGAGCCGGGAAGGCGCGCCCGACCCGGGTTGTCGCTCCCCATAATAGGCCGAGAAGCCCGAAACCTGCGACTCCGGCCTTGCCGAGATGCACGCGCTCGCTCAGCGGATCGCACCTGCTCAGCACATCGATCAGGCGCTCCGCCAAGGTCTGGATCACCGCGACCTCCAGCGCCAGCCGCGTATCGGCGATTGCCGCCGGAAAGGTCCGGCTGTCGCGAAGAAGGGCGGCGGTGCGGCGAGCGAGCCGATGGAGCGCGGAGAGCAGCGCCGGCGGCGAGCGCTCGGCGCCGAGGAATTCCACTGCTGCCGCCGTCTCGGCGAGAAGATCGAGCGGGACATAGACACGATTCAGATTGCGGTAGTCGCTGCCGCAATCCTGCAGGTGATTGATGATCTGCAGTGCCGCGCAGAGGGCGTCATTGGCTGCCCAGGTCGCGCGGCTCTCGCCATGCACGTCGAGCACAAAGCGTCCGACCGGCATCGCCGAATAGGTGCAATAGCCTATCAGCTCGTCCCAGTCGCGATAGCGCAACTTGGTCACGTCCATCCGGAAGGCAGCCAGCAGATCCTGGGCATGACGCGGGGAAAGCCCCCGCGCTGCCAGCGCCGAACGCAAGGTCACCGCAACCGGGTCCTCGTCGATCCTGCCGAGCAGGCTCGCCTCGAGCCGATCGATGAGCGCGAGCTTCTCGGCTGGCGCGAGGGAGGGATGATCGGCGATATCGTCCGCCGTGCGCACGAACTCATAGAAGGCGCGGATCACCGCTCGATGCCGGGGGCGAATGAGCAGAGAGGCCACCGGAAAGTTCTCGTCCCGATGTCCCTTGCCCGACCGTGCCTCGGCGGCAGTGATCATGCCCGCCCCCCCAGATAGGCCTGCGCCCGCCCCTTCCAGCTTCCACCCCGTCCCCGTGCATGCTGGTAGGCCGAGTCGAACGTGAACAGCAGGTACAGCAACGCAATCGCCGGCAGCGCGACTGCCCAGGCAGGCGAGAGTCGGTAGAGCCGAAGCGTCGGCAGAAAGGCGAGCGTCATCAAGACCCAGCTCGCCAATCCGATCACCCGTCCGATGCCGCCGCCGAAAACGGTCAAGAGGGGAGGAGCCAGATAGGTGAGCGCCATCCCCGCCGTGGTTGCGAGCAACAGCAGCGGCGAATAGCCCAGCTGCGCATAAGCCGAGCGCACCACCATGCGGCGTATGTCGGCCAGCGCCGGGTAGGCGCGGAGGCTGCGCACGCGCTCGGTCAAGCCGAGCCAGATCGGTCCCTGCGCCTTGAGCAGCTTGGCGAGCGCGCAATCGTCGATGAGCGCGCCGCGGATTGCCTCTATGCCCCCCGCCCTGCGCAGAGCATCGGTCCGCACCAGCATGCAGCCGCCGGCGGCTGCGGCGACCGAGCTCTGCGGCCGGTTGACCCAGGCAAAGGGATAAAGCATCTGAAAGAAGAAGACGAAGGCTGGAATGGTTGCGCGCTCGCTGAAGCTTTCACAACGCAACTTCACCATCAGCGACGAAAGCACCAGATGAGCGCATTCGGCACGGGCGACCAGCCGGCGCAGGGAATCGGGCGCGTGCACGATGTCGGCATCGGTGAGCAGCAGATAATCCGGCCCCGGCCCGCCTCCGCTCGCGCCTGGCGGCTTCCCTTCGGACACTGCCGCGTCGGTCCCCTGCTTGAGTGCCCACAGCTTGCCGGTCCAGCCGTTCGGCAGGGCCCGGCTCGTCAGCAGCCGCAGCCGCCCGTCGCTGTCGCAGGCCGAAGCGGCGCTCCGGGCGGCATCACTGGTTCCGTCGGTGCTGTCATCGTCGACCAGGATGACGCTCCATGCTCCGGGATAATCCTGCTTCAGCAGCGCGCCGATGCACGCTCCGATGGTCGAAGCCTCGTCCCGCGCCGGCACGACGGCGGTGACCGAAGGCCAGCGCGGAAGCTCCGCTGGCCGTGAATCATCCCGCTCCCGGCAACGCCAGAAACTTCCGCGCGCCAGGAGCAGATAGAGCCAAACCGCAAGGGCGATCGAGGCAAGCAGCCCGGCAATCACGCCCGTCCAAGCCTCCGCAGGGTCCTGCCGGCCATCCGATTTCGGCTGCGCAGGGACTCGTAACCACCATCAGCAACATATTCAATGAGGCAGGACAGGGAAAGTTGGACCGGTATGGACGCGCTGCTACATTGCCCGCTCCGGGAACCGAATCATGCCGCGAACGGATGCTGCGAGACAGAGCGTGGACATCGACGCGATCTTTCATGATCGGCTCACCGGCATTGCCCACGACACCGAAGCGCTGCTCGATCGCCTGCTTGCGCCGATAGCCATGGAAGCGGAGCGCGCGCGACCACCCCGGCTGCTCGAGGCCATGCGCTACGCGAGCCTCGGCGGCGGCAAGCGGCTGCGACCGTTCCTGGTCGTCGAATCTGCCTCGCTGTTCAAGGTGCCGCGCTCCAATGCGCTGATGGCCGGGGCGGCGCTGGAGTGCATCCATTGCTATTCCCTGGTCCACGATGACCTGCCGGCCATGGATAACGACGACCTGAGGAGAGGCCGGCCGACGACACACCGCGCATTCGACGAGGCAACTGCCATTCTCGCCGGCGACGGGCTCCTCACATTTGCTTTCGACATTCTTGCCCGCCCCGAGACCCACGCCGATGCCGCGGTGCGCGTGCGTCTTATCGCGGCGTTGACGCGGGCCGCAGGCTTGGGCGGCATGGTCGGCGGGCAAATGCTCGATCTCGCGGCGGAGGGGCGCTTTGACGCAAGCGCACCGAAGCTCGGCGAGCAGGAGGTCAGGATCATGCAGGGCATGAAAACCGGCGCCCTCCTGCGCTTCGGCTGCGTGGCCGGGGCGATCCTGGGCGAGGCCGAGGCAAACGAGCGCGGCTCCCTCGAGCGCTACGGCTCGGCGCTCGGCGAGGCGTTCCAGATCGCCGATGATCTGCTCGATGTGGAAGGTGACCCGGCCACCGTCGGCAAGGCGACCGGGAAGGACGCGGCCGCGCACAAGGCGACGCTGGTCGCGGCGCTCGGACCGATCGCGGCTCGGCGACGCCTCGAAGCGCTCGTCAGCGAGGCGCAAGCGGCCCTCGCCCCGTTCGGGAGCGACGGCGATGTGCTGAAGGCCGCGGCCCGGTTCGTTGCCACCCGCGAGGCGTGAAGCCTCGGCCCCTGCCGAACACGAAGCCAGCGGGCGGGCGCACCCCGATACCCGCATTAATGATCCATTTACCATCCGAAAATATAAAGGTGGCGTTGACCCTTTTGTAACTTTCGCCAGGTCGCGGAGGCTATCATGAGCGATCAGATGGTGTGGCTTCGGGAGCACATGCGAAACCATATCGCCGAATACGCCTCCGGCGACCATTGCGAGAACGTGGTGCGGTTCCCGAATGCGCCGACCTCGATCAACGAGGACACGCAACGGGCATTATTCCTGGTGCAGCAGGCGGCCGAGGTCATCAGGGACGTCGAGGATCGCGCGACAGCGACGGAGGCCCGCGCCGAAGCCTTGATCAGGGACGCCATCAGCAAGCTCGAATCGGCGGAGCATCGGATCAGGGCTCTCGAGGCAGAGCACAAGGCAGCCCAGGCCCGCATTAGGGAATCCGACCGCAAGCTCGAGGAAGCGGAGGTTGCCTTGAGACAGGCGGACTCCCGCGTCGCGGCCGCCGAGGATCGGCTGTACAAGGTGGAGGCGCACGCGAGAACTTGCGCCAGCCGCGCCGAGGATGCCGAGAAAGCGCTGCGGCGCATCGAGGACGCAATCCGAACTCAGCTGCTCGCAAAACGGCGGGCCGGCTCGGCTAATTCGCCGGCGGCAGCTTGAGCGGCCGCCGAAGACGCGAGCGCCGCCACGGCGGGCCTGCGACCGGCGGTGCGCGCGATGCGCGCCACTACCGTGGCTCCCGCCCACTCGACGGCTGAATGCCGAGCGGCAAGCTCGCTCGCTGTCTCCTGACGGATCAGTCCCGCTCCGATATCCTGAGAGCGGAGCCCGCGCGGCGGACGCGGCTCGATCCATTTCAACCGCCGAAGGCCGTCACGCTGCCGCTGAGCATGTCTTCGACCCATCAGGCGCATCGCCCGAGCCCGCTTCTCAACATCGGAGACGTTCTGCGGACGCACGCGCACGTCTATCCCGATCGCCTCGGCGCGCGCGATCTCTCCCGGGCGATGACGTTCCGACAATGGAACGCGCGTGCCTGCCGGCTTGCGAACGCACTTCTGGGGCTTGGGCTGGAAAAGGGCGACCGTGTCGCCGTGCTCGCCTACAACTGCATCGAGTGGATGGAGATCTATGCCGCGACGGCCAAGGCGGGCCTGATTGCGGTGCCGATCAACTTCCGTCTGGTCGCCGCCGAAATCCGCTACATCCTGGAGAACTGCGAAGCGCGCGCGCTGATCGTTCAGCATGACTTGATCGGCTCGATCGAGGAGATCCGCGCCGGCGTCCCTGTCGAGAGTGGAAAGTTCATCCATTTCGGCAGCGCCGCCGTCCCGCCCGGCTATGCCGGCTACGAGAGCATGCTGGCAAGGGCCAGTGACCGCGAGCCCACGGCGGTCGTGCGTTTGCACGACGTCTGGACGCTCATGTACACGTCGGGCACGACCGGAGCCCCCAAGGGAGCGATCCGCAGTCACGGTGCCGGCGCGCTCCTGTCGCTCGTCACCGCCATCGAGCTCGGCTTCGGCCGCGCCGACGCGGCGCTGCTCGCCATGCCCATGTGCCATGCGAACTCGCTCTACTTTGCGGCGACGCTCACCTATTGCGGCGGCGCCTGCTCGGTCTACAGCCGCAGGAGCTTCGACCCCGAGCACTTCCTGCGGACGCTCACAGCAGGCCGCGAAACCTTCACCTCGCTGGTGCCGACACACTACGTGATGCTGCTGGACCTTCCCGCGGCGGTGCGCGACAGCTGCGATACCGCAGCCGTCACCAAGCTCATGATCTCCTCCGCGCCCGCGCGGCAGGAGATCAAACGCGAGATCATGGCGTGCTTCCGGAACTCCGGGCTGTTCGAGCTCTACGGCTCGACCGAAGCCGGGTGGGTGACGATGCTGCACCCCGACGAGCAGTTCGCCAAGCTCGGCTCGGTCGGGCGCGAATGCATCGGCAGCGGCGCGATCAGGCTTCTCGACGAGAACGGGCGTGAAGTGGCGGACGGCGAGGTCGGCGAGCTCTACTCGCAAACTCCGTACAGCTTCGATGGCTACTGGAATCTGCCGGAAAAGACATGCGCGGCCTTTCGCGGGAGCTATTGCACGGTCGGAGACATAGCCCGGCGCGATGACGACGGTTACTACTTCCTCGTCGACCGCAGGAGCAACATGATCATCAGCGGCGGCGAGAACATCTATCCCTCCGAGGTCGAGGCGGTGCTCGCCGCGCATCCGGCGGTGAAGGATGCCGCCGTGATCGGCCTTCCGGATGCCAAATGGGGCGAGCGGGTGCATGGGGTGGTGGTGCTCCGCGACGGCGCGCAAGCGGCGGAGGCCGAGCTTCTCGCGTGGTGCCGGAGCCGGCTGGCCGGCTACAAGCGCCCGCGATCGATCGCGACGATTGCCGAGGCGGAGATGCCGCGGACGGCCACCGGCAAGATCCAGCATCGGGTGCTCAGGAGCAGGATGGCCGAGAGCCTGGCCGAATGATGCGGCAGCTACGGAGAGCGGGCATGGGTGCAGCGACGAAAGACTTGGGCACCGGCGAGAACAGCTGCGCGGCATGGATCTCTCGCTTCCTCAAGAGCCGCGGCGTCGATCGAATCTTCGGCCTGCAAGGCGGACACATCCAGCCGATCTGGGACCACGTGGCGCGCGCCGGCCTGCGCATCATCGATGTACGCCACGAGGCAGCGGCCGTGCACATGGCGCATGCGCACAGCGAACTTACCGGCGAGCTGGGCGTGGCCGTGGTGACCGCGGGCCCCGGCGTCACCAACACGGTCACCGCGGTCGCCAACGCCTCTCTGGCGCGCGCGCCGGTGCTGCTGATCGGCGGATGCACCTCGCGGCCGCAAGCCAATATGGGGCCGCTGCAGGACATCCCGCACGTCGACCTGCTGCGGCCGGTGACGCG
>DASXAP010000077.1:0-46175 GCA_036406655.1 Xanthobacteraceae bacterium
GCACTTGCGCCGACCGCACGATGCGGGCGGTCGCCGCCACCACCTCGGGCCACGGCGCGCCTTCGCCGTCGGGGTAGCCCAGCGCCCAGGCGACTCCTCCGCTGGTGGTCGCGAGCGCATCGAAGCCCGCGGCAGCGAACAGCCGCGCACTCATCGCATCCCATGCGTTGGGCAGCAAAAGAACGGGCCGGGCGCGGTGCCGGGCAAGAAACCAGCTCGCCATCTCCGCCTGCCGCGCCCGGTCCATGTCTTCGTCCTTGTTGCTCCCGCCCGCCCGCAGCGTTGTGCCGAACCCGCGGGCGGTCAAGCACTTTTGCTGTTGTCGAGCGCGGACAGCGTCCGCCGCAATTGCCGCATCTCGTCGAAGCGGGCGGTCACATCGCGCATGAGCGCGGCCAGGCCGAGCATTTGCCCGGACTCGTTCTTCAGCGGCACTATCGAGAATTCGACCGAGATCGTCTTGCCGTCCTTGCGCAGCGCCGGAACCGAGAGCACATCGTGCTCGCCGTAACGGCTGCTGCCGGTCTGCATGACCCGCCGGTATCCGTCCCAATGCCGCTGCCGCAACCGCTCGGGAATGATCAGATCGAGCGAGCGGCCGATTGCCTCGCTCGCGGCATGGCCGAAGATGCGCTCCGCGCCCGGGTTCCAGAACCGAATGACGCCGTCGCGATCGGCAGCGACGATTGCGTCCGAGCGCGTCGACAGCACGGCGTCGGCGAGGAGATCGGCGGAGAGCACGGCGCGCGGAACGGCCGGCGAGCTTGCCGGCGAAGAGCTTCAGGCGTCGGCCGCGGCGGGCTGGAGGCGGGGACTCTCGCTGAAGCCCATCGACCGCAGCGCATGCTCGCAGAGCCGATCGGGGTTGCGCTCGCCCTTGCTCGCCAGCTCGACGATCCGGCGAGCAAGCGTTTCCCTCATCCCTTCGGGCTGGCCCCAGTCGCGCATGGACTGGCTCGCCTTCTCGCAGGCCTCGACTATGGCTGCGGTCACCTGCTCATCAAATGCAACGAGGCTCTGCATCACTCCTGCTCGCTCGTAATGACCGGCGGCGCGCGTTGCCGGCACCGAATTCGACCATTGCCGCTGTAGAGAGGTGATCCACTAGACACCGGTCCGACGCCCCAATCAAGACAAATACTTCCGCACACGGTTTCGTTACAAAGCTTCTGCGATGCAGCAATTTTTCCCCGTGCGACGCAGCAATGCTCGCTGTGCCAGCACGGCACATCGGTATTGCAGTGCATCGACTTTCATTCTGGTCGCGCGAGTAATCCTGTGAATTTCCTCCGACGTCATCGTCGGGCCTGTCGCGGCGATCCCGGTTCGGGGTCGGGCGGCCGGCGCAATGCCACCCATGACTCGGGCCGCCAATGCGCCGCTTGAGGATCTCTCGGACGTCATTGCCGGGCTTTTCCCGGCGATGCGCTTGAGAACCGGGATGGCCGGCACGAGGCTGAACGATGCCGGCCAGACCCGGGGGGCCTGAACGTGGAGCGGCTCACTGTCCGGGGGCGAGGGAGGGACTCACCTTCTCCGCTGCCTCGTTCGCCATCTTGAGCGAGATCTCGGCGACGCGCCGCGTGCTCTGGATCAGCTCCTCCATGCCGCTGCGAACCAGATCGCTCTGCGCCGTGATCAGCTCCTGCGGCGTGCGACAGCCCACCAGCCTGTCCATGCTGTCGACGTTCTGTTGCATGCCGCGCTGCGCGAACTCGAGGCACTCGCGAAAGATGCTCTGCATTGCGCCGGCCACGACGGTGCCGGACTGCACGATGCGCTCGATGTTCGCCAGGGATTCCTGGGTCGCGCGCTGGCTGCTCTCTCCGGTCAATCCGGCAGCGCGGGAAAGCTGCTGCATCGACCGTGCAGCGAGCTCGCTCGCCGTCTGCCCCGCCCCCTCCCACGCGCGCTGCACCGTTTCCACATTCCGTTGCATCAGCTCGGCACCTGCACGCGCGGCGCTTGCACTTGCGTCGGCTGCCGTCGCGGCGACGCGGTGCGTCTCCTCGGCGGCTTTCCGCATCGTCTCTTCCGTGGCCTGTCTCGTCTCTCTTGCTGCCTGACGGGCACTGACCATTGGACTGTCCTCTTGTGTGGATTTCGATCGAGCCCCCTCTCTTAGTCAACCGCAGGCTCTTGCAAGCGTTCCCGCCGCAGAAAAGAAGAGTGACCCGGCGGCGCGAATCCGGTTCTGCATGACGCATAGCCAGTTGCGGGCGATGCCATCCACCCTCAGCGAGACCGCTGAACCGCAGCGGTACGCCCTCACCGGTCACAGGCCCCGGCGAGGCGCAGAGACTTCGCTGCGCATGTTCGCCGTCGCTGATGCGGAGCGGGCGCGCTCACGCCGTTGCCGGAGCGGACGCAGGAATCGCCGGAATGACCGTGCTCCTGCCGTGTCCCGTGACCCGAGCGCGGCGAGGGAGGCTGCAACATGATCCTCGGCAGGGGCCTCTGATGCATGCTCTGCAGGGGAACGCAACATTCCGCTTCGCGTTGGTGAGCACAGTCCGACAAGAGAGGAACCGACGATGGATTGGAATCGCGTGGAAGGAAACTGGAAGCAGGTCAAAGGCAAGGTCAAGGAGAAGTGGGGCAAGCTGACCGACGACGATCTCGACGTGATCGCCGGCCGGCGCGACCAGCTGGAAGGCAAGATCCAGGAGCGCTACGGCTACGCCAAAGAACAGGTGCGGCGGGACGTCGACGACTGGTGCTCGGCGCAGCGCTGGTAACTTGCCTGCGTGACCCTTCGCTCAGCGGCGCGCCCCGCAGGCGCGCGCCGGGGCGAAGGCGGTCTCGAGGAGCAGACGGCGTGCGCCGCTTGAAGTCGATGCTCGTGTTGACGGCCTGTCTCCTCTGGCCGGCCGCGGCAATGGCGCAGGGAGCCGACTCGCCCCATCGCGGCGCGCCGGCTTGCCCGCCGGATGTGAAGGGCAGTCCACCGACCGTCGGAAGCGCGGCGCCCAATCTGGGCGACAAGCTCTCGGATTCGAAGGGGATCATCTGCCCGCCGGCGGGCGTCGATCCGGAGATTGCGGTGCCGCCGCCGCCCACCGGCGACACGAAGGTGATCCCGCCGCCAGGCAGCCCCGGCGGCGATCCTCGCATCCAGCCGAAATAGACCTGCAGATGCGCGCGGCTACTCGGCGGGCTGGGTGATGAAGCTCAGCCACCGCTCGAGCTGCCTGCGGTTACGCTCCAGCTCCCGAAGAAAAGCATCCCGGCATTTTGCGCGACAGAAACGTTGCCCGTACCAGCGATGGATGACGAGCCAGAATCTGCCTCCGCAATGGGCGCAGCGGTTCATGCGGTGCCTTGGATCGTGCCTGCGAGCGCCCGCTGCCGGCCAAGGCAGGTGATAGGCGCGGCGGAAGGCTGAGTCTTGCTATGGCGGCAATGGCGCATCGCGGTTCCGTTTGCACCTGGTGCGGCATATACAAGACCATCATGAAGGAAAGGTTCCGGACCGGATTCAACGTTAACGGCGGCAGGGATGGACCGCGCTGGCGCTGCCTTGCCTCGTGCGGTCGCGCAACTGCATGAACCTCGCCTGGGAGCTGTCGAATCTGCAGCGCTACGAGCGCATAGCGTCCGTCTACGACCTCCTCGATCTTCCCTTCGAATACGGCCGCTATCGCCGGATCCGGCCGCTCCTGTTCGCAGGCCTGTCAGGCCGCCTGCTGGATGCCGGCGTCGGCACCGGCCGCAACTTCGCGTTCTACCCGCCCGCCGTGCAGGTGACCGGCATCGACATAAGCCCCGCCATGCTGGGCCGCGCGGCGCGCCGGCGTGCCACGACAAAGGCGCAGGTCGAGCTGTGCCAGATGGACGTGACCTGCCTCGCCTTTTCCGACCGCTGCTTCGATGCGGCGGTGGCCGCTTTCCTGTTCTGCACTCTGCCCGACGAACTGCAGGTGTCCGCGTTACGAGAGCTCGGCCGGGTCGTGAAGCCCGGAGGAACGATACGTTTGCTCGAATACACGCGTCCACGCCGAGGCTTTCGGCGCGTCATCACTCGATTCTGGCAGCCGTGGATCTACTGGGCCTACGGGGCGAGCTTCGACCGGGACACGGAAAGACATGTGCCGGCGGCGGGGCTGCAGCTTGCTCACTCCTCCTTTGTGGCCGATGAGCTCATCAAGCTGATCACCGCCCTCCCGCCGTGCCATTCAAGGCGAGAGCCTTGAAGACCTTTCCATCCTATCGACTCATTTCGTCTCGCAGCGGGCAAAGGAGCGCGCATGGCGGGAATGAATGCAAACGGAACGCTGGCGCCCGATCCGGATGAAGCCGCCGAAAAAGCGAGCGCGGAGCCAGCATCGCTATTCGATGATCTCGTCGGCGATTGCCAGCAGCGTTGCCGGAACGGCGAGACCGAGCATGCGAGCGATCTGCCCGTTGATGACCAGGTCGAACTTGCTCGACTGCACCACCGGCAGGTCCGAAGGGTTGGCTCCTTTGAGGATGCGGCCGACATAGACAGCGACCTGCCGATAGGCGTCGCCGAGGCTTGTTCCGTAGCTCATCAGTCCGCCGGCCTCGGCGTAGCTGCGCAGCGCATAGGCCGCCGGGACCGCATGCCGCGAAGCGAGATGGGTCAGCTGGACGCGCCGACTGCTGAAGAACGGGCTGGGGCTGACGAACAGAGCGTCGAGTCGTTCTCGGCTGATGATCGCGAAAGCCGCATCGATCTCGCCGCTGGTGCTCGCGTTGAGAAGATGAAGCTCTAGCGCCATGGCGCGAGCGGCCGCCTCAATATGTCTGAGCGTGGTCTCGGTCCCGGTTTCGTTGGTCGGATCGATGAGCACCGCGACACGGGCCGCTGCAGGCACCAGCTCGTGCAGCAGCTCCAGCCGCTTTGCCGCGACCTCACCGGTGAAGAAATTGACGCCGGTCAGGTTGCCGCCCGGCCGGGCAAGGCTCTCAACCAACCCCAGCCGGACCGGGTCTTCATTGACGATGAAGACGATCGGAATGCTGGTGGTCGCCGCTTTGGCCGCCTTGGCCGCGGCGGGACCTCCGGTCGTGGCGATCACTGCGACGTTTCGCTGGACCAGCTCAGCGGCGAGCGCCGGCAGGCGCTCGAGTCGATTCTCGGCCCAGCGGTAAAGGATCGCGAGGTTGTCACCGTCGACGTAACCCGCCTCCCTGAGCGCATTATGAAATGCACGCAGTTCGTCCGCGAACACGTCGAGTGAGGTGGGGTTGAGGAGGCCGATCGTCGGGAACGTCAGCTGCTGCGCCCGCGCGACAAGCGGCCAGGCTGCGCCCGCGCCCAACAGCTTCATGACCTCGCGACGTCCAGCCAGAGCGGCGCACATTTCGATCCCCGCGCACCAGAGTCAAGCGCAGGATTACCGAGTTCGAGCTCGAACGGCTAGGGATGGGATGAGCGCTTTGTCGGACCTGCGTCAGACGCGGCTGAACATCGTTCCCCCGCGCAGCTTCGCCGCCACGCGCCTGAGCAGCGTGGAAGTGAAAGGCGAGGGGGCCGGGGCTGCCGCGGCAGGCGCTATCCCGGGCGCCGCATCCATGACCGGGAGGGCTGCCCCGTCCTCGCGCTGGGCGCCGTCGAGGGCCGATGCCCACTCGAGCAAGGACGCCGGGCGGTCGCCATCGGCTTGGCCGCCGACGATCGAGGGAGCGCCGTCCACCCGCAGCGCGGGCAGTTCTTGGTTCGGATCCGCAGCGGACGCCGAGGCATGCACCGGCACCGGCTCGGCGTCGCCCTCGCGGCCGGGCTTGACGAAGGCGCGGTGGGTCTCGACGTCGTCGCATGTCGAGCACCTGAAGGTGCGTCGCTCGAAACCGGGAACAGGCATGGTGTCGTCCGCCACCACCTGCATGAGAGTCATCTCCGCATCGCACACCAGACAACGCATGGTACATACTCCGGGAACGCTCGCGCTTACTCTTTACATGATAGCCCTGCCCGATGCAGCGGCTGCGGTAGCATGTTGTTCTCGGTGCAAGGCACGGCGGATGCACGTTACTTCTGTGCAAGCAAGTCGGCACGCGAGGCGGCATCGATCGCCTGTCCGCAGCGGCTCAGCTGCAAAGTGGCTCGATCCGGGCGGAAATCGGGAAAAAATCCGGGAGCCTGTGAAATAGGTCACAGGTGATCGGCGCCGCCGCGGGGTATCCTATTTCGATAAGTGATAGCGCCTCGCGATCGAGGCCGCGGACTCGAGCTTGCTTGCCGAGTGTCGGCCAGGAAAGGGGCGCTGTCGTTGCGGTGAGACGTGCCGGCGCAGCCGCGCCGGGCGGAGCCACTCGTTCGGAATCGGTCCTACCAAATCAGATGCTCGAGCGAACCGAACAGCGCCGCCGCCAGACCGCCGCAGAGTGCCTCGCCCTGGTGCGTCTAACCGCCGACCCCAGCACCTGCTCCGCGCTGATCATGATGGCGGAAGCGCTCACTTTCCTGGCGGGTGACCGCGCACCGCAAGAGCCGGCGGGGCCGGAGCTTCGCTCGACGGCCGACGTTCTCATATAGGGGCCGCAGGGCGGACAAGATCGCCTCACGATCTCGATCGGTCCAGATCGCCGGTAACGCACCGTCGCCCAGCTACGACCGGCTGGAAAGGCAAGCGGCGCTTTTGCGCCACGACAGTCCTTCGCGCGACGCGAGGTCGAGCCCTGTTCCCTCGGGCGGAGAGCCCGTATAACCTCGGCCCCGCATGTCCGTTCTCACGCCGCCCGCGGCCGCCGAGACGCACCGAGCGAGCCACCTCAGCGGCGCCATCGCCGTCCTCGCCGAAGGCGAGCTTTACGCCCTGCAACACCCTTATCCGCTCGACGGGCGAGTGAGCTCGTATCCGGCGAGCGCTCGGGGATTTTCCGTGGCGAACAGCTATCTGCTCACCGAGAGCGATGCCGCGATGCTGATCGACACCGGGTTCGGCAAGGACGAGCAGGCGATCCGCGCGCAGATCGAATCGCTGATCGCGCCCCGGCTGCCGCTGTCGCTGTTCCCGCTGCGGCTGAACGAGTTCATGTCGATCAACAACGTCGAAGCGTTCGCCGGCCACTTCAACGTCGAGCAATGCTACACCAGCAACACCGACGCCGCGCTCTGGTTCGATTTCGGCGCCGAGGCGAACGGCCGGAGCATCCTCCATTCGATGCCGGTCACCGCGGTGACGCGCTCCGACACGATCCGGCTGGGAAGGAGCAGCCGCCCGATCGGCGTCATGCAGGCGCCGATCCGGCTGATCGCCACGCGATGGCTCTACGACCGGGCGACGCGCACCCTGTTCAGCTCCGACATGTTCACCCATGTTTGGCGCGCACGCGCGGACGGGCCATGGGTCGTCACCGAGGATGACGATGCCACCTCGGCGCGCGAGCTCCGCTCCTTCCTGCTGAACACGCGCTACTGGTGGCTCGAGGGTGCGCCGACCGACTCGATCCGGCGCGGCATCGCCGATGTCTTCGAGCGCTTTGATGTCGAGACGATCGCCCCGGGCTACGGCTGCGTGCTGCGCGGGCGCAAGGTCGTGGCGCGGCACGTGCAGATGCTCGACGAGGTGCTCGCGGCGCTGGACAGGAGCGTCGCGGTGTCGCGCTATATCGGGCGCGACGAGGAGCGCTGAGCATGGCCGGCCGGATGCCGCGCGAGATCGCCCCGGGCGTGTTCTGGATCGGCGACTGCCTGGCGCAGCGCCACAGGGGCAGGATCTATCACGGCTACAACGCCGCTTTCCTGGTCGCGGGCGAGGCCGCCTCGGCCCTGGTGGAGACCGGGCACCCCAAGGATTTCCCCGTCATCGAGCGGCACCTGGGCGAGCTGCTCGCCCGCGGGGTGGCGCCGCTGAAATACCTGTTCGTCACCCACCAGGAGACGCCGCATTGCGGCGGGCTCGGCCGTATCCTCGCGCGCTTCCCCGACGCGGTCCTGTGCGGGGACGTGAGCGACTATCACCTCGCGTTCCCGCACTACGAGGATCGCATGCGCTGGATGAAGGAAGGCGACGCGATCGACCTCGGCGGCCGCAGCCTGCTCGCGGTCGAGCCGGTGATCCGCGACCTGCGCACCACGTGGTGGGGCTTCGAGACCCGCGACCGCGTGCTGTTCCCGGGGGACGGCTTCGCCTACAGCCATTACCACGAGGACGGCCACTGCGGGCTCGTTGCCGAGGAGGCGGTCACGCTCGACCTGCCCGACGTCTCCGCGGTCTTCGCCGACCTCGCCCTGTTCTGGACCAAGTTCGCCGACATGGACGTCTATTGCGATCGGCTCGACCAGCTGATCGATCGGCTCGGCGTCAAGACGATCGCGCCGACCCACGGCCTGCCGATCACCGACGTGACCCTGACGGTGCCCAAGGTGAAGGAAGGCCTCAAAGCCGCTGCTCTCCTCCCCGAGTCCGGAACGAACGAGAAGCTCGTATTGGCCGCTGCCGCCCCGGCCTGAGCGGGGTTGCCGGAGCTGAGCCGACCGGGCGCCCGTGTCCGGCGCACGCATTCGCAGCGCTTTGCAAGCGCGCCCGTGGGTTCATCCTATTGCGTGGAGATGTGGTTGGCGCGGATCACCTCGGCCCACAGCTTGATCTCGTCCCTGAGCAGCGCCGCGCCCGCCTCCGGGCTCCATTCGCTCGCGGGATAGAGCTGCATGCCGCTCCTTGCGAACGTCTCGGTCACCTTCGGGTCGGAAAGCGCGTGCCGCAGCGCGGCGTTCAATCGATCGATTATCGGGCGCGGGGTTGCCGCCGGCGCGAACAGCATGTGCCAGAAATCGACATCGAGCTTCCGGTAACCCTGCTCGCCCAGGGTCGGCAGCTCCGGCAGGCCGTCGAAGCGGGTTCTCCCGACGATGGCGTAGGCCTTGATCTTGCCGGTCTTGACCAACGGCGCGGCGACCGCGGCGGATTGGCAGCCGAGGTCGGCGTGGCCCGCCAAGAGGTCGTTGAGCGCGGGGCCGGCGCCGCGGTAGGGAATCTGATCGACCTGCGCGCCGATCTCCTGGGCGAACAGCACCCCGCACAGATGGCCGAATGATCCGACGCCGGGATGCGCGATCCTGGCCCTATGTCCGGGCTCCTTCAGCCACCGCACCAGCTCGGCCAGCGTCGTCGGCGGCAGGCCGGGCCGCGCGGCGATCGTCGAAGCCGCGGTGTTGACCGGACCGATCGCGACGAAATCCTTCTCGGCATCGAACGAGAGGCCCGGGTAGAGCGTCTTCGCCACCGCCAGCGCCACCTGGTGCAACAGCACCGTATAGCCGTCCGGCGCTGCACGAGCGGCGCGGCCGGCGGCGATCATCCCGCCCGCGCCGCCGACATTCTCGATGACGATCTGCTGGCCGAGCGATTGCGTCATGCTGTCCTGCACGATGCGCGCGATCGCGTCGGTGGCACCGCCGGGCGGAAACGGCACTATGAGCGTGACCGGCCGATTGGGGTAGCTCTGCGCCGGCGCAGAGGCCGGGCACAGGACGCCTGCGGCGAGCACCGCAACTGCGATCACGCGTGCGAAGAGCATGCTTTCCCTCGGGCGGTCTCGCACCCAGCGTACCCGATCGCGACACGTGCTGCGACCCTCCGGTGAGCAGTGGAAGCAAACAATGCGCTTGCGATCGAGCTCGGTTCGCGGGATATCCCCATCATCGGGAAGCCGGACGTAGCGCTGGGGGTCAGGGATGTCGGGCAATCAGCAAAGAAGCGCGGAGCTCTTGGCGCGGCTGGAGCATCTGCCGTTCTCGAAGTGGCACCGCAATTTCTTCATCATCGCTTTTCTCGGCATCATGTTCGATGCCGCCGACTTCGCCCTGTTCGGCGCGGCGCTCCCGCCGATTGCCCGTGAATTCGGCCTCGGCCCCGCGCAGGCGGGATTGCTGGCGACGGTCGGGCTCGTCGGCGCCTTCGTCGGTGCGCTGTTCTGGGGCACGATCTCCGACTATATCGGCCGCCGTGTCGCCTTTCAGGCGACCGTGGGCATCTTTGCCGCGCTCACCGCATTCATAGCCGCCTCGTGGAGCGTCCTCTCGCTCGGCGTCTTTCGCTTCCTCGCGAATTTCGGCCTCGGCGGCGAGGTGCCGGTCACCTCGACGCTGAGCTCGGAATTCAGCCCCGGGCGCCTGCGCGGCCGGATGACCGGCAGCATCATGGCGGCGTTCCCGCTCGGGCTGGCGGTCGCGGCATTGCTCAGCCTCGCCATCATCCCGAATCTCGGCTGGCGCATGCTGTTCGTCGTCGGCGTCGTTCCGGCGCTGCTGCTTCTCTTCGTCCGCCGCTACATGCCGGAATCGGTACGCTATCTGCTGAGCCGGGGACGTCTTGCCGAGGCGGAGGCGACCGTCTCGGACATCGAGCGGCAGGCACTCGGCCGCAATCTGACGGAAGGCGAGATCAAGGCGCTGCCGGCGCTTCCCGCCGAAGCGGTGGTCGAGACCAAGGTGACGGTTGCCGAGCTGTTCGCCTCCGGCCGCGCCCGCCGTACCATCCTGCTTTGGATCGTGTCGTTCGGGTTCCTGTGGTCGTCCAACGGCATCCTGTTCATGCTGCCGACCATCCTGCAGCAGCGAGGGATCCCGCTCACCCAGGCGATCACCTTCATGCTCGTGCAGGCGATCTCGGCGTTTTTCGGCTACACCGCCTGCGCCTTTCTGATCGACCGCTTCGGCCGGCGGAGCGTGCTCTTCCTGTATTTCTTCGTCGGCGCATTCTTCCACTGGTGGTTCGCCGAGGCGAGCGGCGTGTGGCTCTATTTCGCCGCCGCCGCGGTCGGCTGGGTCAATCCCGGGGTTTACGGCGCGACCACCGTCTATGCCGGGGAGCTGCATCCGACGCGGCTGCGCGCAACCGCCGTCGGCTGGTACTTCGGCATCGGCCGGATCGGCTCGTTCCTGGCGCCTACCGTGGTCGGCCTCATGCTGGCCTATGGGCTGGGGCACTACGTGCTCCACACCTTCGCGCTGTCGTTCCTGATCGCGGCGATTGCGCTGTGGCTGGTCGGCGTGGAGACGAAGGGGCGCGCGCTCGAGGAGATCCAGGCGAAGATGGCCGATGCGGCGACTTCTCCGGCGGCTCGTCACGCCTTGCCGTAGCCGGCGCCCGCGCGCCGGCGCGTCAGCGCGGCGCTGCAGAGGGAAGACGGACGGTGAATACCGAGCCCTTCTCAGGCTCGCTGAATACCGTCACGTCCCCGCCCATCATGCGGGCGAGGCGGCGGCTGATGGCGAGCCCCAGCCCGGTGCCGCCGAAGCGCCGCGCAGTCAGCGAATCGGCCTGGGTGAACTCGGCGAACAGCTTGGCCTGCTGCTCCGCGGTCATGCCGATGCCGGAATCGCAGACTGCGAGGTCGATCCAGCTGCCGTCCTCGACGATCTTGCGCACCTTGAGCCTGACCTCGCCCTGCTTGGTGAACTTGCAGGCATTGCTCAGGAGATTGAGCAGGATCTGCCTTAGCCGCATGGGATCGACCACGATCGGCCCCAGGTCCTCTTCGGCGTCGAGGAGGAGCCGGTTTGCGTTCTGCTGCGCGAGCTGCCCGGCAGTGCCCATCACCTCATCGATCAGCGGGCCGAGATTCACGCTTTCCGGGCTGAGCTCGAGCTTGCCCGCCTCTATCTTCGAGAGATCGAGCACCTGGTTGATGAGGCCGAGCAGGTGGGTGCCGGCCGCATGCACCCGCTTGAGCGGCTCCAGCGCCTTCTCGGTGCCGAAGCGCGCGGCGTTGCCGACCATCATCTCGGTCAGGCCGATCACGGCATTGAGCGGGGTGCGCAGCTCGTGGCTCATGCTGGCGACGAACTGCGACTTGTTCTGGCTCGCCACCTCGAGCTGACGGTTCTTGTCCTGGAGCTCGTTGAGCAGGCGCGCGTTCTCGATGGCAATGACGGCCTGGGCGGCGAAGTTGGTGACCAATGCGATCTGCTTTTCGGTGAAAAGGCGCACTTCCCGGCGGTAGATCGCGACCGCGCCGATGAGCACGTTCTCCTTGAGCATCGGCACGACCAGGAGACTGCGGGTGCCGGCCAGCTCCACGCTGGCGACGATCAGGGGATGGCGCTCGGCGAGGTAGCCCTCGCTAGACGCGAGATCGGCGATCTGGAACGCCTGCTTCCCCTTGATCATGCCGGCGAGGCCGGTTCCCGCGCCGGGATCGATGGTGGGGATCTCCCACAGGCGCTCGCGGTACTCGCTCGGGGCGCCGTGGGTTGCGGCGATGCGAAAGCCGTCGCTCTCGCGCAGCCACAGGTTGCCGAAGCCTGCGCCGCAGATTCGCGTCGCCTTCTCCAGCATCGCCTCGAACACCGGGCCGAGGTTCCCAGGCGAGCTGGAGATGACGCCGAGCACCTCCGAGGTCGCGGTCTGCTGCTCCAGCGCCTCGGTGAGATCGTCGGTGCGCTGGCGCAGCTCGCTGAGCAGCCGGGTGTTGTCGATGGCGATGACCGCCTGAGCGGCGAAGTGCTTCAGGAGCTCGATCTGCCTGTCGGAGAAGGGCCGAACCTCCTGGCGATAGATGGTCAGCACGCCGAGCAGGGCATCGCCCTTGCACAGCGCCACCTGCAATGCGGCGCGCGCGCCGCCGAGATCCACGAGCGCACGGCGTACCGGATCTCCGGCCCGGTAGGGCTCCTCAGCGGCGAGGTCATGGTTGTGGACGAGCCGCTCTCCGCGCAGGATACGGTGCGGCGCGGTGCCGGGGCCGGGAACGGCTGTCGCTTCCGCGAGGAATGCCGCGAAAGATTGCGGCACGCCCCTGAGCGCCACGGCAACATAGCGATCCCCCTCGAAGATCCAGATTCCACCGAAGGCGGCTTCGCAGAGATGCATGGCCCGCTCGAGTATCGCCTCGAATACCGGAGCAAGCGTGCCGGGCGAAGCGCTGATCACGCCCAGCACCTCGGCGGTCGCCGTCTGCCGCTCCAGCGCCTCGCGCAGGTCGTTGAGCAGCGCCACGTTCTCGATCGCGATCACCGCCTGGTGGGCGAAGGCCCCGATGAGGGCGACCTGCCGTTCGTCGAAAGGCTTGGGCGCACGGCGGGCGGTGCCGATCACGCCGATGACCCGACCGTCCCGCAGCATGGGAGCGGCAATCATCGAGTCATAGGCGAACTCGCGGGCAAAGCGTGCGCTGGCCGGAGGCGTTGCCGGATTGCCCCGCATCGGTGCGATCTGAACCACCTCTTTCGACAGCATCGCGCGGCCGGTGACGGTGCTGTCGTCGAGCGGCATCGGATAATGCGCGGCAAGCTTCTCGAATCCCGGCTCGCCGTCGATCGCCGCCATGTGAATCGTGCCGTTTCGCAGCAACTGCACGGTGGCAAAGCTCGTGCCGAACAGCCGCAAAAGGTTGCGCACGATGGCGTCGAAGACCGGCTGGGTGTCGGTCAGCGAGCCGCTGATGGAGGCGAGAATTTCGCTGCTGGCTGTCTGCTGCTCCCGCGATTCGGCGAGCTCGCGGGTCAGCCCTGCGACCTGCTTCTTCAGCTCCGCAGTCGACGAGGCGAAACGGCCCCCGGCCTTCGATCCGCGGCGAGGCTTTACGCGCGTGCCCGCCGGGCTTTTTGCGGCGTTCCGGACTGTCGCAATGCGGCGCCGCATGAGCCCTCCCGCGACCAGCAGCGGCCGAATCTTATTCCAACCTCGGCGGGCGCGCCACGCCGGTGGCGTAGTCGGGGAGAATCCGGCCGTTGGTCAGCGGCCGGGGCCGCGAGTCTAGTCGCGGAACGTCACCGGCGTCCCTTTCGTGACCATCGCAGCGAGCTTGTTGGCATCCCAGTTGGTGAGGCGGACGCAGCCGTGCGACTGGGTCTTGCTCACCTGCGAAGGATCCGGCGTTCCATGAATGCCGTAACCCTTGACCGACAGCGCGATCCATACCGATCCGACCGGATTGTTCGGGCCGGGCCGGATGGTGAACGGCCGGGTGGCCTTCACGCCTCGGAAGCGGTACTCGGGATTGTAGCGGTAGGTCGGATCGTGGCTGACGGCTGTCACTCTGTGCTCACCGCTCGGTGCCGGCTTCTCGCGGCTGCCGATCGTCGCCGGCGCCGCCATGATCAGGCCGCCGTTCCGGTCGAACGCCAGAAGCTCGCGCTTCCTCTTGTCGATCTCGATGCGCGCGACCCGCGCCTCCTCCGCGGCGTTGCCCACCTCTGCGACGACGATCTCGTCGCCGGCCCTGCGGAACGACTCGCCTCGATTGAGCTCCTGCAGCAGCGCCTCGCTCATGTGGAATCTCTCCGCCAGCTTTTCGCGCGGACTGGTGAAGCTCAGGCGCGGCAAATCCTTCATCTCCTCCATCTTCGCCGGCAGCTTATCGAGGAACGGGCCCTTCACGTCCTCCTCGCTGATCGTGTATGCGCCGAGCACCGGCGCGGTCGAGGTCGCGGCAAGCTCGTCCCACACCTGCGAGCGCGGACCGCTCGAATCGGGAAGGTCGTGGGCGGCGGCAAACATCGCCAGCGCCTTTTTGGCATTGTCGCCGAGCCGGCCGTCGATCTCTCCCGGCGAGAAGCCGGTGCGGTCGAGGAGCACCTGCGCCTTCACCGCGGCCGGATCGAATTTGCTGCTGCTCCTGGCAGCTCGCGCCGCGGTAGGCTTCCCGCCGAGCTCGGCGTTGTTCACCTCGTCGATGCCGAGCGCAACGCTCTGCCCGGCTGCGAGCAAGGGCATGAACAGCACCAGGGCAACCACCGGCAGCCGCATGTCGCGCCGCCCGGCTCGTGCGGTTGCGGGACGGTTGCTGTCGAAATGCGCAGGCACGCTGGCACCCTCCTGAAGGTCGCAACGCTAACGTCCGCGGCGGCCCGGTGTTCCAGGTGACTGCCTCGCAGCGAGAGCGCGCGAGCGCGCGAGATCCGGGGACCCGCGTTCGGCTCCGCTCAAGGCAGGCTGCGGCAGCGATGCGCCTCGGAGGACGAGGCGACTGTGCGCGCGGGCCCGGGCAAGCCGGCGCCAGCGCTCATTCGAGTCGGCATCCGATCTTCGATCATGCGGCGACTCAAAAGGGCAGCCCGACATAGTTCTCCGCAAACGCGGTCGCCGCGGCGCGGGATTTGAACAGGTAATCGAGTTCGGCGAGCTGCATCTTCTGCTCGAAACCGCTGTCGGGGAAGCTGTGCAGCAACGTCGTCATCCACCACGAGAAGCGTTCGGCCTTCCACACCCGCGCCAGCGCCCGGCTGGAATAATGATCGATCCCCGCGGCCGACTTCTCCTCGTAATATTCGACCAATGCCCGCCACAGGTACTGCACGTCGCTCGCCGCGAGGTTGAGGCCCTTGGCCCCGGTCGGCGGCACGATGTGGGCGGCATCGCCGGCGAGCAGCAGCCGGCCGAAGCGCATCGGCTCGGCGACGAAGCTGCGCAGCGGGGCAATGCTCTTCTCGATCGAAGGGCCGGTGACGATCTGCTCGCGGGCGCTGTCGTCGAGCCGCAGCTTGAGCTCGTCCCAGAAGCGCTCGTCGGGCCAGGCGTCGAGGTCCTCGGCGAGGCTGCACTGGATGTAGTAGCGGCTGCGGGTGGGCGTGCGCATCGAGCACAGGGCGAAGCCGAGCTCGTGGCGCACATAGATCAGCTCCTGCGATACCGGCGGCGTCTCCGACAGGAGCCCAAGCCAGCCGAACGGATAGGTCCGCTCGTACGTCTTGAGCATGCCGGGCGGCACGCACCTGCGACTGATCCCGTGAAAGCCGTCGCAGCCGGCGATGAAATCGCATTCGAGCTCGTGGAACTTGCCGTCGGCGCGGTAGCTCACGCGCGGGTTGTCGCCGAAGACGTCGTGCAGGGCGACATCATAGGCTGCATACACGGTCGGCGCTCCGGCCGCCGCGCGACCGTCCATCAGGTCCTTGGTGATCTCGGTCTGGCCGTAGACCATGACGGTCTTCCCGGTCAGCTCCTTGAAGTCGATGCGGTGGCGCACGCCCTCGACGCAGATCTGGGTGCCGTCGTGCACCAGCCCGTCGCGGTGCATGCGGGCACCGACCCCGGCCTGGTCGAGAAGATCCACCGCCACCTGCTCGATCACGCCGGCGCGAATGCGGCCGAGCACGTGCTCGCCGCTGTGGCGCTCGAGAATGACGTTCTCGATGCCGCGATTGTGGAGCAGCTGCCCGAGCAGCAGGCCGGCCGGTCCGGCGCCGATGATCGCTATCTGGGTTCGCATGGGCTCACCGGTCGATCAGGGCACGGACGCGACGGCGCGGCCAGGTCCGAGTAGAGAGCTGATGGTGGCGACATGGTCCAGGATGCGGTTGGGCGAAGCGAACCCCGCCAGTGCATCCGTGATGAAGCTGATGGGTTGCGCCGGCGCGCAAGCCGTCCTGCGACCAACCATTATCGCACCCGCGCGGCCGGTTGCAAAAAAACCGGCTTGATGGCCGCGGCGGCTTGGCGGTAGGTGGGGCTGGCTCCGAGGCATCACGTGCCGAGGTCGCTCCGTATTGCGCACGCCATTGCTCGGCAGGTTGCCGCCGCCGCAATGAAACGGCCGAGGAGGGGGAACGAGCATGTTGGATGGAATCCGTCGCCGCGCCTTCGTGTCCGGCGCGTTCGCGGGAGCCGCCGCCGCCGGGCTCGCCGGTGCCGCCCGGGCGGCGACGCCCGACCCGGTGCCTTGCCGGCTGGGTCCACCGCCGCACGAGAAGGGGCCGCGGGTGTGGATGGACATGGACCAGGTCGAGATCGACACCGCCTACGACCAGCGCTTCTATGCCCCGATGGGGCATCAGATCCAGCAGCGCACCGCCTCGGCGAGCAACGCGGTGCGCGCCCGGCTGGGCGAGCCGTTGCGCCTCGCCTACGGCCCCAGCGAGATCGAGAAGCTCGACGTCTATCGGGCGCGCAAGCCGAATTCGCCGATATTCGTGTTCATTCATGGCGGCTCCTGGCTCGGCGGATCGGCGCGCAACCACGGCTATCCCGCCGAGATGTTCGTCAATGCCGGGGCGAATTTCATCGCCGTGGATTTCATCGACATCAGGCAGGCCGGTGGCGACCTGCGCGTGATGGCTGCACAAGTGACCAGCGCCATCGCCTGGGTTTACCGTAATGCCGCGACCTTCGCTGCCGACGCGAGCAGGCTCTACATCGGCGGTCGCTCGTCGGGCGCGCACCTGACGGCCGTCGCGCTCGTCACCGACTGGGTCAAGGACCACGGGGTGCCCGCCGATGTCGTCAAGGGCGGCGTCTGCTCGAGCGGCATGTACGACCTCGAGCCGGTGCGCATCTCCAAGCGCAGCTCCTTCGTCGCCTTCACCGATGCGATGGAGGAGGCCATGAGCCCGCAACGGCATCTCGATCGATTGCAGGCGCCGGTCGTGGTCGCCTACGGCACCAACGAGACGCCGGAATTCCAGCGTCAGGCGCGCGATTTCGCCGCCGCCGTGAAAACCTTCGGCAAGAGTCTCGAGCTGATCGAGGCGCCCGACTACAACCATTTCGAGATGGGCGAATCGTTCGGCAATCCCTATGGCCCGAGCGGGCGCGCCTCGCTGTCGCTGATGCGACTGCCGATCCTCGGCTGAGCGCAACCGCAGCGCATATCGCCCCGCCGCGCGGAGGCGCTACATCTTCTCCAGCGCGGCGTAGACCTTGGTCCGCATGTTGCCGACCTTCTTGATCACCTTGCGCACGGTGTCGGCGCTGACGCCGTACTTGCGCGCCACGTAGTAGACCTCGTGCGGCTGAGTGCCCGATATGCGGGCGCGGTCGGCCTTGCCGCGTTTTTTCCTGCTGTCGACCATCGCTGCTCTCCCTCTCGATCAAATATCAGCCTGCGCGGCTCGTTCGGTGACAGTGTCCGAATAACACATCTCGACGGGAAAATCGCCTGTCCTCGGCGCCTCGGCTGGAATAAGCTCGGGCCCGGGCGCCGAGCTTCCGGCGATTCCACGTCAGCAAGAGCCGAGGAGAGGAACGTGATCAAGGTGAGCGTGCTCTATCCCAACCGCGCGGGCTGCAAGTTCGACATGGGCTATTATGTCAGCCGGCACATGCCGATGGTGCAGCAGAAGCTCGGCCCGGCATGCAAACGCATCGCCGTTGAGGCGGGGATCGCCGGCGGCACGCCGGAGACGCCGCCGGCCTATGTCGCAATGGGCCACCTCTACTTCGATTCGACCGAAGCGTTCCAGGCCGCCTTCGCCCCGCACGCGCAGGCAATCCTCGCCGACATCCCCAACTACACCGACACCCAGCCCACGATTCAGATCAGCGACGTCAAGCTGTAGCTGCAAAACGGGCAAAACCGGCTCGCGATGATGCCGGCGGTTGATGCGAACGGTGCCGATGCGCCGTTGCCTGCGTACGGGGCCTCGTCAGTACGGCCGGCGAAGGCCGTAATAATAAGGCGGGGGCGGCTGCCACTGCCCTGAATAATACGGCGGGGAGCTGAGCTCGTAATCGGGTGCCGCCCTCGCCGGCAGCGCCTCCTGCACCGGCCGGCGCCGGCGCGGGAAGACCGGATTCCGGCCGGTGACGACGATGGTCGTCCCATCCATGCCCTCGCGCGTGACCAGTGCGAACAGGGTCGCGGCGTTGGCCGGATGCAACCGGATGCACCCGTGCGATGCCGGCCCGCCCAGTCGGTCAATCTCGTAGCTGCCGTGGATTGCATAGCCGCCGTGAAAGAAGATCGAATGCGGCATGGGTGAGTTGTAATACTCCTTGGAGAACCAGCTCTTCTCGAGCCGCTGCGGGCGGTAGGTCCCGTTCGGGGTGCCGTAGCCCGCCCGCCCGGTTGACACGCTCCAGCGGTATCGCGGCACGCCATCCACCGAGACCGACATCTGCTGGCTGCTCTTGTCGACCGCTATCGTGACGCTCGCCCGCGCCGGCGCGGCCGCGAGCATCGCGCAGCCCGCGGCCAGAAGAGCGGAAAGGAAAGCGCGCATCGACAGCCCCCGTATCGCCAGCCTGCAGCCTCGCGCTGCGGCGCCGCGCAGCCCGAGACGATACGTCCGGTTCGCTGCGTTTGCCACCGATTTGTGCCGCCGCGGCGGCGAAGCTCCCCTGCCGAGCGTTACTCGCGGGATCGCCGGTCAGTCGTCCGAGCTCCGGTTGTCGCGTTCGCGCGATTCCCGATGCTTGTGCGCGTCTCCGCGCTCGCGTCGTTCCTGCTGCTCGCGCATCTCCCGGCGCTCCCGCGTCTCCTTGCCGTCGCGGGCCTGCTTGCGTTCGCGCGCCTCGCGGTCATCGCCGGCGAGCTTGGCGGCGATGAGCTCGCCCGAGGTTCTGTCGAAGGTGGCACGCACCGCCCCGCCGCTCGCCCGGTCAACCATCGCCGCCTCGTAGCGAAGGTCGCCCGTCCTGAGATGGCGGATGTCATAGCCGAGCTGGTCGAGCCTGGTCTTCATGTCGGCGGCGGAGACCGCGCGAGCCTGGGCGCCGGCCGCATCGGCGGCCGGTTGGTTGTCGGCGAGGGCGACGCCCGAGACCCCGAGACCGGCGATCATGGCCAAAGCGAGGATATGCATGTGATGTCTCCCTGGTTGGGGAACGGCTGCTGCCGTCCTGCCTCCGGGATAGCAAGCTGCGGGCGTCCGGCTGCTGACGCCCGCCGTCAGCGATCGGTCAGCTGGACAGCGCTCGGGCCGGTCCCGCCGCGGCGGCGATGACGGCCTCGAGGCCGCCGAGCCGATCGGAGGTGCCGAGCGAGAGCCGCCAGCCATAGGCATCGAGCAGGTCCTGCACGATCGCCAGCCCACGCCCGGCGCCGTCCTGGTGCTGGTCGAGACGGACGCCGCGCTGGACCACGCCCGCCTGCACCGCCGGGGCGATGCCCTCGCCGTCGTCCTCGATCGAGATCGATGGTCCGGCGGGCGGCGAGGTGGCGCTGATGCGAACCCGCGATGCCGCATGGCGCGCGGCGTTCTCGAGGATGTTGCCGAGGACTTCCGCCAGATCGACCCGATCGATCGGGATCGAGAGGCCGTCGGGGATCTGCGCCTCGAAGCTCACCCGCGCAGCTGACGGCGTCCGCGACAATGTCCGGACGAGCGAATGCACGAGCGGTGCGAGCGCGGTTGCGAGCCCCTCCTTGCGCCGGACGCTGCCGCGCGCGCGCACCCGAGCGAGCTCGCGATCGACGTGGCGGCCCATGGCCTCGGCGACGCTCTCGATGTCGCCGGCGATCTCGTCCTCTCCGCGCTCGCGCAGCCGCCGTGCATCGCCGGCGAGCGCCGCCAGCGGCGTCTTCAGCCCGTGCGCGAGGTCGGCGGCGCGACCGCGCGAGCGCTCGAGCTCGCGCTCCTGGGCATCGAGCAGGGCATTGACCTCCTCGACCAGGGGCTGAACCTCGACCGGCACCGCGGGGGCGAGATGATGAACCCGGCCGGCGCGGACATCGGCGATCCCCCGGCGCAGCGCGACCAGGGGCTGCAGGCCGAGGCTCACCTGGACGACCGTGGCGAGCGCCAGAACCAGCCCGAGCAGGACGAGCGCGAGGACGAGATCCCGGGAGAATCCGGCGACTGCGGCGGAAATCCGCGCGAGGTCCGCCGCAACGGCCACGCGGACAGCCACCGGCCGTCCCTCGACCGTCAGCCGCACGACGCGCTCGGCCAGCAGCAGACGCGCCTTGGCCGGCCCGGTGATCACGTGCTGATGGACCTCGCCCGGCTCGGGGCTGTCCGGCGGCGGCTCGAGCGCGGTGTCCCAGAGCGAGCGCGAGCGCAGGAGCTCGCCCCCGTCAGCGGCGATCTGCCAATACAGGCCCGACAGTGGCTCGGAAAAGCGCGGATCGGCCGGCGGCCGCGTGACCGCCAGCCGGCCCTCGGCGTCGACGTCGATCCCGGCGATCAGCTGCTTGAGGTAGACGGCGAGCTCGTCGCCGACGGTGCGGGTGACGTGGCGCTCAAACAGAAAGACCAGGCCGCCGCCGGCCACCGTCAGCGCCACGAGGATAGCCATGATCCCGCCGGCGACGAGCCGCAGCCGCAGCGAGCGCCATCTCATGTTGCCCGGTCCGGGACCATGTAGCCGAAGCCGCGGTGGGTCTCGATCAGATCGACGCCGAGCTTGCGGCGCACCCGGCCGATCAGCACCTCGAGCGCATTGGAGGCGTGGTCCTCGCCCGGCCCGTACACGTTCTCGTCGAGCTCCTGCTGCGAGATGACCCGGCCCCGCCGCATCAGCAGGTAGGCGACGAGGCGGTATTCGAGCGGCGAGAGCCCAATCGGCACCCCGCGCACGCTCACCTTCATCTGCCGCTCGTCGAGCGTGACCTCGCCGACGCTCAGGAGCGAGGAGGCCTGGCCCGAGGCGCGGCGCGCGATCGCCCGCAGGCGCGAGAGCAGCTCCTCCATCCGGAACGGCTTGGGCAGATAATCGTCGGCGCCGGCGTCGATGCCGTCGACCCGCTCGGCCCAGCTGCCGCGCGCGGTCAGGATCAGCACCGGCATGCGCCGCCCGTTCGTCCGCCAGCGCTTAAGCACCGCGAGGCCGTCCATTTTCGGCAGGCCGAGATCGAGCACGACGGCGCCGTAGTCCTCGGTATCGCCGCGGAACCATGCCTCCTCGCCGTCGCTGACGGTCTCGACCACGTAGCCGCTCGCCTCGAGTGCCCGGGCGATGTCGGCGGCGATCCGCCGGTCGTCCTCGACCAGGAGAACGCGCATCACTTCTCCCTGCTCCGCTCGATCGACCCGCTGCGGGCGTCCACCTCCACCTCGAACAGGCGTCCCTTGCCGTCGAGCACGCGGAACTCGTAGATCCAGTGCCCGTCCTTGCGCTCGATCTCCACCCCTACGACCTCGCCCGGCAGCCGGCCGGCGATGGCGGCCAGGAGGTCGGCAAGCGGGCGAATCTCGCCGCGTTCCACCGCCTCGCGCACCTCGTCGTGCCTGCGGTCGGCGTCGTGCCTGTGCCCCTCGGCGGCGACCGCCGAGGATGCAACCGCCGTCGCCGCCAGCGCAAACGCCAACGCCGCCGCGCTGCGGCGGGCTCCGGTGAGCTTCCGATCGGTCTTCACGCTCGCATCCTGCCGCAGGCGCGCTGACAGGTCGCTGACATAGATCAACAGCAGGTGGTCAGCGGGGCTCGGGCATTCTCCGCCCATCGCTCGCCGCGCTCGGCGGCGGGCCAGCCAAAGGAGATCCACATGATCAAGCTCAGCCTGCTCACCGCCGCCGCGATCCTCGCCACCGCATCGGTGGCGGCGGCGGGCAGCCTCGGCCGTCCCTGCACCAGCGAGCCGCAGAGCACCTGGCTCGCGATGGAGGCGCTGCAGTCCAAGGTTGAAGCGCTCGGATATCAGGTGCGCAATGCCAAGCTCAAGAATGCCTGCGGTGAGTTCTACGTCACCGACAAGAGCGGCGCGCGCGTCGAGCTGTTCGTCGATCCGACCAACGGCAGCGTCGTCGGCCGGCAATGAGGCGCAGCCGATGACCGCTGTGCATGACAGCATCGCAATCGGAGCCGGCGGCGCGACGCCGCCGGCGACGATCAAGGTCTGGGATCCGTTCGTGCGGGTCTTCCACTGGTCGCTCGTCGCCCTGTTCACGACGGCCTACCTCACCGGGAACGACGCCGGGCGGGTGCACGTCGCCGCCGGCTACGCGATCACCGGCTTGCTCGCCCTGCGCATCGTCTGGGGTTTCGTCGGCCCGCGCCGCGCGCGATTCGCCGATTTCGTCCGCTCGCCGGGCGAGGCGGCTGCCTATCTGCGCGATGCGATGCTGCGCCGGGCCCGCCGTTATCTCGGGCACAACCCGGCGGGCGGGCTCATGATCGTCGCCCTCATCGGCATGCTGGCCGGCACGGCCGTGACCGGCTACCTGCTGACCACCGACGCATTCTGGGGCTCGGAGATGATGGAGGAGGTGCACGAGGCGCTCGCCAATGCGACGCTGGCGCTGGTCGTGCTGCACGTGCTCGGGGTGCTGGTCATGAGCTTCGCCCACGGCGAGAATCTGGTGAAGGCGATGATCACCGGCCGCAAGCGCGCAAGCTGATCGACCAAAAGATCTATTCCGGCTCGGCTATGGCTTCGAGCGCGGCGCGATCGACGATCCTGATCGCCCGCTTCTCCATCCGGATGATCCCCAGCCGCCGCCACTCGTGCAGGCACTTGTTGACGTTCTCGCGCGCTGCGCCAACGAGACTCGCGAGCTCGCTCTGCGAGAGCTGAAATTCCCGTCCGGGAGAATCGGGCGCCTGCGGATCCTTCGAATCGAGCACGCGCAGCAGCGCCTTGCCGAGCCGCATGGGCAGCCCGAGCAGCGCCAGCTCGACCAGATGCTGATCCGTCTCCCGCAGCCGGGAGCACAGAACCCCGACGAGCCCGAGCCAGGCGCTCGGGTTGCGCTGAAGCGCGGCCAGGACATCGCGGCGATCGAGCACGGCGAGATTGCAGGCCGTCAGCGCGGTTGCGTCGGCACTTCTCGGCTTGCCGTCGAGCATGGCGATCTCGCCGAACACCTCCCCGGCGTGGAGGATCGCGAGCACGATCTCCTTCCCGTCGGCGGAAGGCATGCTGATCTTCACCGCGCCGCTGAGCACGGCGATCATGCTGTCGTGCAGCGCGCCCATCAGGAAGATGGTGTCGCCCGCCTCGAACCTGCGCATATGCGCCCGCGCGACGAGCTCGTTGCGCTCATGCGGCGCAAGCTTGCGGAACAGCACGCACTGGCCGAGCAGCCTGCGGGCCTCTTCCAGGCTGACCGGGCTGAGCGCCGCTGGAGGCTCTTTCCGCATGGCAGGAGCTCGTCCGCTCGGGTCCGGCCCCGCGCCCCTGAGGCTCGAGCCGCCCCGAAGAGCTTAACAGGAATTCCAGCGCGGGGCGCCTGCCGATCTCCCGGAACGTCGATCGGGGCCGGTCGCATGCCGGATTGCCGCCGGGGCACGGCCGAACCGAACCCGGCAACGCACGTTGTACCGGCACCTCGGCGGGCGAGGCCGCGGGGTCGAGTAGGAAGAGCAAGCCGATGAGCGTGCCAGCGACGGCGGACGACATGCTCCCGGCCGCGCCTCCGGATGCCGACAGAGCGGTGTTCGGCCCTTCGCTGCGGGTCAGGGCGGGGCTGCGCGAGCTTCCCGCCCGCTCGCGCCGGATCATCTCCGAGCATCGTCAGAAGCGCAGGCTGCGCGATCGGGAAGTGTCCGATCAGAGCCGGCGCGGCCTCGATTGGACCAATTTCTTCATGGCCGACGTTCAGATCGGCTTCGGCTCGTTCCTCGCCTTCTATCTCGCGGAGCTCGGCTGGTCGAAGCAGAACGTGGGGCTCGCGTTGACGGTCGGTGGGCTCGCGGGCGTGCTGTTCCTGGTCCCGGGCGGGGCGCTGACCGACGCGCTGCGGTGGAAGCGCGGGCTGACGGCAGCAGGCATCGCCGCGATCGGGCTCGCGGCGTTCCTTTTGGCGCTCCACCCGACGGGGCTGCTCGTGTTCGGGGCGGAGATCCTGCACGGCCTCGCCAGCGGAATTCTCGCCCCCACGATCGCTGCCATCAGCCTCGGGCTCGCCGGCCGCCATGCGATGTCCTCGCGCATCGGCCGGAACTACCGGTTTGCCGCGGCCGGGAATGCGCTCACCGCGGCGGCCATGGGCGTTCTCGGCGCCTATGTGTCGAACCGCGCGATCTTCTGGGTCGCGGCCGTGCTGTGCCTGCCGGCGCTCTTCGCGCTCTCACGTATCCGGCCCGAAGAGATCGATTACATCCGCGCCCGCAACGCCACCGCGCAGCACGACGCCTTCACGCTGCAGAGGGTGACAGATCTCGGGAAGAACTGGAATCTGCTGCTGTTCGCCGGCTGCCTGGTGCTGTTTCATCTCGCCAACGCGCCGCTGTTGCCGCTGGTCAGCCAGAACCTGGGCCGCTCCGACGCGGCGCTGAGCCCGGTGTACATGGCCGGGCTGCTGATCGTGCCGCAGATCGTGGTGGCGCTCTTTGCGCCCTGGATCGGCTACTGGTCCGAGCTGTGCGGCCGCAAGCCGCTGCTGCTCTCCGGCTTCGCCGTCGACGCCGCTCGTGCGCTGCTGTTCGCGTTCAGCAGCAATCCCTGGTTCCTGATCTCGGTTCAGCTGCTCGACGGCATCACCGCCGCAATCGTGACCGTGCTCACCGTGCTGGTGATCACCGATCTCACCACCGGCAGCGGCCGCTTCAATCTCGCGCAGGGCGTGATCGGGGCGATAATGGCGACGGCGGCGGCGCTCGGCACCGGCGCCGTCGGCCTCCTCGTCCAGCACTTCGGCGATCTTTCCGGCTTTCTGTTGATGGCCGGCGCGGCGCTCGCCGCCACCGCGCTGGCTTGGGCCCGTCTGCCGGAAACGAAGCCTGCGCATTACGTCGACTGAAGCAGCACCGTCGCTGGCGCGCGCTCATTGCCTTCGTCGACATTCATCCCATGCCGACGCGGTGCGGCTCGAGCGGATCGCGGCCGTAGCGGTTGGGTCCCACGGTCCCGCGGCGGAATCCGAAATCGGCCAGGAGCACGAGACCCATGACGGCGACCGGAACGCCGAGCGCGTAGAACAGCGCATTGGGCTGCGTGAGCGGCCCGATCAGGTCGAGCAGCACCATGAGGTCGAGAACGGCCCCGCCGGCGATGAACAGGCCGGGCACCCAGGCCGGCACGTCGCGATCGCGGCCGCGCTTGGTGAAGACCGCGAATTGCGGATAGGCGAGCAGCAGGCTGACGACCGAGGTCCCGCGCTGGTCCGTCGCGAGATGCGCGAGCATCTCGGGGAGCAGCAGGCACAGGAAGGCGATCCAGAACGGCTTGCGGGTGAGCCGGCCGTCGAAGCTCGTGAACACGTCGGCCCAGCTCATGCTCTGACACTCCTGGAAATCCAAGTTCCGATCCTCCGCCCCCCGCGCCGCCTCGCGGTCGATAGTTCCCGCAAAACTGGTTGTGCCGCAAGGACATAGATTCGCGGGCGGCGCGCAACGCCGCTCCCGCTCAGGCGTTGCCATTGGAGGGGAACGAGAGAAAGGAGCACAGCATGCGACGACTTATGTTGGCGACGGCAGCCGCGGCTGCCCTGATCGCAGCTGTTCCGGCTTCCGCTCAGGTCTATTACCCCGAGCCCGAACCGGGGGTGGGCGTCCAGATCGGACCTTTCGGGTTCGGCGTGGGACCCCGCTACGGCTGGCGCGGCTACGCTGCGGACTGCCCGCTGGTGAGGGAACGTATCGTGACGGATGACGGGCGCGTGATCTTCAGGACGCACCGCGCCTGCGACTAAGGGCAGCGGATATTTGGATCATGCGCTCATGGCCCCGGGGGATCGTCCCCCGGGGCCATTGGTTTTTGCAGCGCTTGCAAAGACAGGGCGCCACCTATCCGAGCCATGGCCTCGAACTCGGCGGCGCGCGCAAAGCATCAATTCTCATTCTGATGAACGTGCGCCGCGTTTTGCGCAGCGTCGTTCGTGCTTGCTCTCGGACGGCGGCTGCGCCGAAAGGTCTTGCTGCAAAGACCTCGGCCGCGTCGTTCAAACAAGGCGGCATCGTGTCATTTGTTTCACGACTCTGCGGCGACCGCTTCGGTCATGGCTGACATGCAGCACGAGGGTTGTCGCTGACCCCCGTCATCTGCTACGCGGCCGCCTCCCCCAAACAAATCGCGGAGAGTTATTGCGATGATTCACGTCATCATCTGGCTCGCATCGATCATTGCCGCGCTTACCGCGGCGGCGAAGGCAGAGGTCGGACTGGCCTCGCATTACGACACGTCGAGCGGCGCCAGTGTTGCCTGCGGCGGCAAGCTCGACGAGCAAGCCTTGACGGCGGCGCACAGGACGTTGCCATGCGGCACTCACGTGCGGGTCGAGAACCAGCAAAACGGGCGTTCCGTCGTCGTCACCATCAATGACCGCGGTCCCTTTATCAAATCCCGCATCATCGATCTTACCCCGGCGGCGGCGCGTGCTTTGCGTTTCAGCGGGCTCGCGCGAGTGTCGGTGACCGTGGAGTGACGTCCAAGCGCTGACGTGGGCAGGATGCTCGTGATGTCGAGCACGGAAAACGGTCCCGGCGACCTTGCCTGCAATTCGGCGCGCTGGTGGGCAACGGCGCAGCAACCATGCGTGGAGAGATCGGGTGACGCGCCGTTGCACACCCCTGCGAAACGTCATTCCTCGTGAACGCTGGGCGACGGCGCAGGGGCAGGCGCTTGCGGGGTGGCCGCTTTCTCCTCCGCGTGCTTGGTCGAGCTTTCCGGCTGCAGCGCGGCGGCCCGCGGCGCGCTTGCCCGCGAAGGCCTGCGGGACGCCGGCGAATCGGTGACGGCGCTGGCGGAGCCCTCCGAATTCCGGCCCGGCGCCTCGTGCTGCGAGGTCACCGCGTGCGGCGCTGTGCTCATCCGCGACGGCAAAAGACTCTCCACCCGCTCGCTGGCGGAGCAGGCCGCGAGCAGAGCGCTCAGGCACAAAACTGCAGCGAAGCGTGTCGTTGTGACCGTCGCGGTAGTCCTCCGCTCACCGTCCCGCGTGACGCAGGCTTCCCGCATCGGCTGGAGATATCCGAGCGCCGCAATGCAGATAGAATTGCGTCCAGGTCGTGCGCAGCCCGTCAACTCCGAAACAGTCGATTGAACGCTGCCAGGACTCGAACTCCTCGAGATCGATCGCGTAGCGGCGACACGCTTCCTCGCGCGACAGCAGGCCGTCGCGCACCGCCGCCACCACGGCCGCCTTGCGCCGCACCACCCAGCGCTTGATGTCCGGCGGCGGCAGGTCTGCGAGCGCCAGGACGCGGCGGGCGATTGCGATGTGCCTCGCCGCCGACGGCCTCCGCGCGGAAGCAAGCCTCCCCGCAGCACGTTCGATCGCCGTCTGCTTCCTCGGCATCCCCTGTCCCCTCGCGTCGACCGCGCAGCGGCGCCTGTGTCAGAAGTGTAGACCGATTCGCGAGCAGCACTGCGGTACCTTGCTACGCGCAGCACCCGTCGATGCGAATTAATCGTCGCGCGACGGTATCATGGCAACGGCGGAAGATGCGGCGGCGTCAGCTTGCGGGTCCGTTACATCGAGCGGGACCGATCATTGTCCCCAGTCCTGCTCGTGCTCGCGGTGAGCCGCCTCGCTCGCGGGGTTCTTCATCTTGAGCCAGTAGGGAGAGCGTCCCGACACATAGCGCGAGTCCTTGCGCTTCGACACGATGCCTTCGAAGCCGAGCGAGCAGGCGTGGGCGAACACGGCCGCGCCCGCGGATTCGCCGTCCTCGATCCACTCGTTGGCGAGCACGCCCGGTCCGGCGTCGGCGAGCAGCCGGCCGAGGTCGATCTTTCGGTGGACGAGGGCGTCGCGCCGCCGGTCCTCGCCCGCCAGCTCGATCAGATCGAACGCATAGAGAAACACGCGGTGGTCCTGCCGCCGGCTTCGCAGGAGATCGAACGAGGCCGCCCCGCTGTCGTCGCAGGCGATCGCCTCGCCATCGATCGTGCAGGAGGGCAGCCGCGCCATCGACTTCACGATCAGCGGGTAAAGGTCGGTCAGATCGCTGCCCGACCGGCTGAAGAGCCGCACCCCACGGTCGTCCTTGCGGGCGACGATGCGGAAGCCGTCGTGCTTGATCTCATGCAGCCAAAGCGGTCCCGAGGGAGGGCTCGGCGCGGTCATCGGCAGGCAGGGCGGTATGAAGCCCGCCGGCAGCGTAAGATCGCGGGCTCGAGCAGGCGCGGCGGTCAGGCGTCGCTTGGGAATGTAGGACAGGGCGGCGACGGCGGGGTCGCCGAGCCGGGAATCGGCCGCTTCGAGGGCGCGGCGGAGAGCGCTGGGACCAGACTTGGACGCAGGCATTACGCCACAATCGTACCGAAACGCGTAACATGCCGGTGGTACATTGATCCCGACCCGGCTGCAGGCCGGGCTAATCCACAGCGCTCTGTCCGCGGAGACAGGATCGTGCGTCGGTACCTCCCGCAATTGGCGGAGATTCGCGAGCATCGAATCCCGAGCGCGAACAGCGCGCCCTATATCTGCGTCGAGGGACCCGATAGCAGCCTGTGGTTCTGTCAAAGCGGTGCAGGCAAGATCGGACGCTTCGACCCGCGAGCCTGCACGTTCACGGAGTTCCCGCTGCCCACCGTGGACGCCACGCCGATCGGCATCACACTGGGCGGCGACGGCAATCTCTGGTTTGCTCAGAAGCGCGCCAACCGGATCGGCCGCATCACGCCGGCCGGCGCATTGGCCGAATTTCCCCTGCCGACCGACAATGCCGGACCCGACGGGATCGCGCTCGGTCCGGACGGCAATGTCTGGTTTTCCGAGACGGAGGCGAGCCAGATCGGCCGCATCACCCCGGCCGGAGACATCACCGAGTTTCGCGCCGGCATCACCTCCGGCAGCCGGCCGCTCTCGATCGTGGTGCGCGACGGGGCGCTCTGGTTCAGCGAGGCGTCGGGCAACCGGGTCGGCCGGATCTCCTTAGATGGCGCCGTGAGCGAGCTCGAGATCCCGCGCCGCGACAGCCAGCCGCGCGCCATGGTCACCCATCCCGACGGCGGCATCTGGTTCGTCGAGACCGGCGCAAACGCGCTCGGGCGTCTCGACCGCCACGGCACCTTCCGGAAATTCACCGTCCCGACGCCGAACGCGTCCTTGCGTGGGGTGACCGTAGGACCCGACGGCAATCTCTGGTTCACCGAGAACCTTGCCAATAAGATCGGGCGCATGGCGCCGAATGGGACGCTCCTGGGCGAATATGACATTCCGACCCACGCGAGCGGCGCGCGATGCATCGCCGCGCTTTCCAACGGTCGCCTCTATTTCACCCAATACGATTCGGGCGCGATCGGCGAGGTCATCCTGGCGCTGCCGGGACGCACCGGCGGTGAGCGATGACGGCGGACGCGAGGCGAGAGCTCCGCCCAAGGCGAGAATTACCAGCGACACACCTGGCTGGCCGGGAGAGCACCCGGGACGATGCCGTCCATGCCGACGCTGTCCGATCGGAACAATCTCTGATGCGCGAATGGCTGACCGTATGGCCGATGCTCGCTCTGATCAGCTTCGGCAGCCCGGCCGTGCAGCTCGCCGCCATGCACCGCATCCTGGTGGACGGAAAGCGCTGGGTCTCCGAGCGAGCATTCCTGAACGCACTGAACTACTGCTTTGCCTTGCCCGGTCCCGAGCCGCAGCTGCTTGCGACTTATATCGGCTGGCTCAGGCATCGCACCATAGGCGGCGTCGTGGCGGGCGGGCTCTTCATCCTGCCCGGCACGATATGCATGCTGGCGATGAGCTATGCCTACGCTGCCGGCGGGAAATCCCGGCTCGCGGAGGCGATGTTCTACGGCATCAAGCCCGCGGTTCTGGTGATTCTGCTGCAGTCGCTGCTGCGGATCGGGGCGCGGTTCCTGCAGACGACGCTGATGCGGTTGCTGGCGGGCTCGGCATTCGTCGCCAGCTATTTTTTCGATCTGCCCTTCGCCTGGATCGTCTTTGCATCGGTGCTGGCGGGCTTCATCAGCGGGCTTGGGGGCGCAGGCGCACCGCGCCTCGCCGCGGCGCGCCCGCCAGGACCGCCCGCCGGCAACGGACAAGAAGCGAGCAGCCCCGGTGAGGCCGAGCCCGCCGGGCCAGCGCGCCCGAGCGCCGCCGGATCGTTCAAGACGGTGGGCTTGTGGCTGGCGCTCTGGCTGCTTCCGGTCGCGGCCGTCGTCGCGATCGCGGGTTGGGACAGTGTCTTCGGCCGCATCGCCGTCCTGTTCAGCGAGATGACGTTTCTCTCGGTGGGCGGCCCCTACGCGGTCAACTCCTATGTCGGCGTCCAGGCGGCGGAGACCTACGGCTGGCTGACCCACGACGAGGTGATCGACGGCTTTGCCATGGCCGAGCTCGCGCCGGGACCCGCGGTGCAGTTCCTGCAGTTCGTGGGCTTCCTCGCCGCCTGGCGCCATCCGGGAGCTCTCGACCCGCAGTTGGCGGGAGTGTTGGGCGCGCTGCTCGCGGTTTGGGTCACCTTCGTCCCGACATTCCTCTGGATGTTCCTGGTTGCACCGTTCATCGAGCTCAATCGCGACAGCAAGCTGATCGGCGCCACCTTGTCCGCCCTCACCGGCGGCACGCTCGGCATCATCCTGACATTCGCCCTGAGATTCGGCCTCGGAACGCTGTTCAGCGATTTCGAGCCGGTCCGCGCCTACGGCCTCGATTTCAGCCTGCCGAAGCTGGCGAGCCTCGATCCCTGGGCCCTGGCCAGCGCGGGCGCGGCGGGGCTCGCGGCGTTTCAGCTGCGGCTCGGTATCGTGGCCACGCTCGCGACCGGCTGTGCCGTCGGCCTCGTTCCGCGTCTGCTCGATCCGGGTCTCGCCTCAAGCATCCGAACCGCGCTCCTGGGCTTTGTCGCCGGCGCCGCGATCGGCTTCCCGGCGGGTCCGCTGGCGGTGTGGTGCCTGCACCTGCGCCTGCAGCGCCGGCGCGCGAGGCAGTGGGCGATCATCGTGGGCAGCGCCGTGGGCGACGTGCTCGTGGCAGCGGGGTTTCTCGCCATTGCCGGACTGTTCGGCAGCATCCTGCCGGCGCTTGCATTCCTGCGCAGCCCGCTGGTGCAGGGCGCGGCGCTCATCCTCAGCGGAATTGCGCTCTTCCTTGTCGCGACCCGCAGCACGCTCCTCGGATTGCCGCGCGAGGCGGCCGCGCTGGAGCCCCCGAAGTGGAGGGTGATGGGCGGCGGATTGGCGTTCCTGGTCGCAGTTGCGGCGAGCGTCACCCATCCGGAGAATCTCCTGACGATCACCGCGGTGATGAGCGTGCTCGGGATTCAATCGGACAGTGGATTTGCTCTCCTTGCAGGTTTCTTTCTCGGCTCGCTGGCGATGTGGGCGGGAGCTATCGAGCTGTTGTGCCGCCTGGGCCAGAACCAGGGACGGCAGATCATGCGGCGGGTGATGCAGCTCCTGTGCGTGCTGTGCGTGGTGGCAGGCATCGCTCAGCTGGTTCGCTGGTTCAACGAGCTCGCGATTGCCCCGTCCGGCTCCTTCATTGAGCCGTGGCGAGTGGCCTCGTTTCGGGGCCCCGTCGCGCCGGCCTCGTGCCGGCCCATCGTGATCGTGAACGCAGGATCGCCGGGACGAGCCGCTGACGATCCCGGCGATGGCGTCCTCCAGCGCGCTCAGAAGGTGAGGCCGGGGACCCAGGCCGAGAGCGATTGCGCGATCGCCGGCCAACCCGGCTTGCCCAGCAGCAGATAGACGACGGTCAGCAGGCTCAGGATGGATGCCATGACCGCGGTTCGCTGCCGGCGCCGGTTCGCCTTGAGGAGCGCCTGAAGGTTGGCGATCCGATCCTCGTCTGCGGCGAGCTTCGGCAGCTGCTCCTTCACTTCGCCCATGTCGCGCGCCAGCTCGCCGATCGAGATCTCCACGTTCTCCCGGCGCAGCCCCTGCTCGTCGAACTGCCGCTTGATGTCGGCTATCTGCGTGCCATAGCCCTTGATCCGGCTGTCGGCATCGGCGAGCTGATTCCTGATCCGGGTATCGGCGTCGGTGAGCTGATTCTTGATGCGCGTCTCGCCATCGGTGAGCTGGGTCTCGATCCGCGTTTCGGCGTGAGTGAGCTGCTGCTGGAACTGGCGGAGCTGATGCACTGTCGCCTGCAGCTGCTGCTCGAGGCTCTGCAGCTGGTTGCGCGTGGTCTGCAGCAGCTCGTCGGATCGCTGCCAGCTCTCCTCGCCTTCCAGGCTCTTTCTCTCGGCATGCTGCAATCTTTGCTCGACCGTATCGTGCTTGTCCTCGGTCGTCTGGAGCCTCGCGTCGGCGAGCCGAAGCTGCTGCTCGGACTCCTTGGACCGCTGCTCGGTCAAGTCGAGCTGCTGCTGGGCGCTCTGCCATTGGCCGCGCATCACCTGCAGCTCCTCGAAGAAGGAGCACCGCACCACCTCGAGGTCGTCCCGGGCGCTGAGAATCTGCTTGCGTGCCTCGTCGGCCTGCTTCTGCAGCGAGCCGAACTGGCGCTGGGCGCGCTCGTCGGCCTGCTCGGCGATCCGGCGCAGCTCTTCCATGAGGGCGCGATGTCCGGCCTCGATGCGCGACATCTGGCTGCCTACGGTTGCGAGGTCCTGGCTGAGCTGCCCGCTCGCCGCGGCGACCACGGCCTGCAGCTCGCCTTCCCCGGCAGCGGGCCCGGCGCCGGCCCGACTGGTATCATCGTGCGGTACGGCGTCCCGCCTGCCTGCTTGCTCCGACCGGGCAGTGCCGCCCGGTGAGGGGGCAATGCTGCCCGAATTGCTGTCGCCGCTCGCGTGCACTTCCACGCTCATGATGTGCCCTGTCCCGGAACCTGGAAGACGATAGGTATTGGAGCTGACCATACATGCCGACCGCGGTGGTTGGGTAGTAGCGGCAGTGCGGCATGAACAGAAGCCGGGTACGATGTCCACATCGAGTGGGCCGCCGGCACCCCGGCACACGAGCCGTGCTACCCGCGCGTTTTGGTCAGATTGGTGCGAAACGGTGCAGCACGCTCCCTCTCCCCGCGAAGACGCGGGGAGAGGGAGCAGATGCGTCGTGTTGCACCTCGGTGCATCAACTCCACCGAAATCTGCCCTAGCGCTGCCGCAGCGTCTCCACCGCCGATCGCACGGTCTCGATCAAGTCGCGGCTGGTATACGGCTTCGGCAGCCAGCCCAACGGGTTCGCCGGTCGGGCGCGCAAGCGCATCCAGGCGTCGTCATGGGCGGTGGCGAAGATGCAGCGGATGCCGGTGGCCCGGAACAGCTCGATCGCGGCCTCGATGCCGTCGCGCTGCCCGGAAAGGCGGATATCCATCACGATCACACGGGGACGTTCGGCGCTCGCCAGCCGGATCGCGTCGTCGGCCGAACGGGCAATCCCGACGACCTCGTAACCGGCCTGCCGCAGGCTGAACTCGGCGTCGGAGGCGGCGAGATAGTCATCCTCCACGATCAAGACGCGAGCTTTGCCGGCTGCGCCGGCATCGGCCTGAGCTTCCGGCATTGCGATCAGTGCAGCCCCTGGTCGGAGAAGCGAACGATGCAGCGCGCGCCGGAACCCCGCTCGACCGTGAATGTGCCGCCGAGCTGGCGAGCCAGACCGAGCACCAGACCGAGCCCGCAGGATCGCTTGCGCACCTCGCCCAGCTCGAAACCCGGCCCGTCATCCTCCACGTAGAGCAGGAACGAATCGCCGTCCTTGCGCAAGCCGACATTGATCCGGCCGGCCGCGCGGCCCTTGATGCCGTGCTTGACCGCATTGGTGAGGAGCTCGTTCACGATGAGCGCCAGCGGCATCGCCGTGTTGTTGGAGAGCATTTCCGACGCGCATTCGCGGATGGCGAGATCGACGCCCGCGGTGAAGGATTGCCTGCTGCTCTCGCAGAGTGCTTCGAGGAACGCCTGCGGGTTGTAGGCCGCCGTGTTGGCCGCGCTGTAGAGAACCTGCTGGGCAGCGCCCATCGCCGCCACGCGTTGGCTCGCCTCGGCCAGAACCGCCCCGGCTTCGGCGTTCTCGGTGTCGCGTTCCGACGTGCGCAGCAATGCATGCAGCATCTGGATGTTGTTCTTGACCCGATGATTGAGCTCGTCGAGCAGGAGCTTTTGGTTGGCTTCCGCCTGCTTTCGCTGGCTGATGTCCACCAGCATGTTGACCGCACCGACGAGGTTGCCGTCGCCGTCGCGGATCGGCGTCGGATAGGGGATGAACGGAACCCGGCTGCCGTCCGGCCGCTCCGCCAGCACCTCGATGCCGCGGATCGCGCGGTTCTCCTTGAGTGCAGTGGCCATCGGCGACTCGTGGTGAGGCAGGAAGGCTCCGTCCGGCTGGTAGAGCTTCCAGGTGACGCACCACTCGTCGGAACCGATCTGCGGGATGCGGCCCGACAGGTCCGCCGCCGCATTGTTGAAGAAGGTGATGCGGCCCTGCGCGTCGGTCGTGTATACGGCGGCAGGAAGCGCTTCGAGCAGCTCGCGGAGCTGGCGCTCGCTGTCACGCAGCCTGCGCTCGGCCTCCTTGCGCTCGGTGATGTCCTGCATGACGCGGATGCCGTAGCGGAAACGGCCCTGCGAATCGCGCACGGTCGAGGAGGCGATCGCCACCCAGATCACCCCGCCGTCCCGGCGCAGCAGCCGCTTCTCGGTGAAGTAGCGGTCGCGCGCTCCGTCGATCTGGGAGCGGTAGGCGTCGCGATCCCTGTGGCGATCCTCCGGGTGGGTCACGTCGAAGACGGTCAGCTGCAACAGCTCGTCGCGGCTGTAGCCGGTGATGTTGCAGACGGTCTCGTTCACCCGCAGCAGCCGCCCCCTCTCGTCGATCTCCGATATCGCAATGCCTGCGTGCTCGTAGGTTGCGGCCAGGCGCTGCTCGTTCTCCGCCAAGGCGTCGATCGATTGCTGCAGCCGTTCGTTGAGCTCGTGCTTGGCGGTGACGTCATGGAAGCAGTTGATGGCTCCGATCAGCTCACCCTCGCTGTTCCTGATGGGGTCGATGTGCACGGTGACCCAGACCCTGGAGCCGTCGGGGCGCTCGATGATCCCTTCGGCGCCGTGAATGGGGTCGCCTGTGCGCAATGCCAGCGCCATCGGAATCTCGCCGCGGGGCGTCAGTCGACCGGCGAAATGAACGTTGCAGGCGCCGCAAAAACGCTCGGCATCATCGTTGATGGCAGGCACGCGGCCCCAAAGCTCGGTCGCCCGCTGGTTGAACCAGAGCAGCCTGCCGGCTGCGTCGCAGGCATAGACCGCAACCGGCAGCATCTCGATGATGGCCGGCGGCGTGGTCAGGGCGGAACAGGGATCGTCGAGGTGAACACCCGGGCGGGATGCCGGCTCGGGAGCGAGGCCGGCGATGCTGCTTACATCCAAGTGATCCTCCCCTTGTCCGGCTCCGGCCGGCACAGCTGTGTGCTACCGCGAAACGCCCGTCCCCGACGGAAGTTCCAACGGTCCTCTCCTTCGATCATCGCCGCTCGTCCGGCGATTCCGGGGCAATTGGGACCGCCTCGGCCTGGCACACCCTGCAGGCCGGGACGAGCGGCCGTGACGCTGCACGCGGGCGTGACGGCCGGCCGCGCGCTCAGTCCATCGCCTCGAACCGGTAGTAGCCCGAGAAGCGCAACAGCGGCGCGTCCGAGAGGACGAACAGCTGGGCGTCCGAAGCGGCGCGATGGCCGATCGTGCTCCAGGTCGGCGCCGCCACCGTGTCGCCGCGGCGCCAGGCGAAGCTCCGGTCCCCGACGGTGGTTTCCCCCGCGCCTTCCATGACGTGGAAGATGACGTTCGCCGTGCTGCGATAGCGGCGCGTCCTGGTGCCGGCGGCGAGCCGCTCGACCGCGAGCTCCATCGGCGGCATCGCCGGCGCCGGCAGGGTGACGCGCGGACCGTGGAAACCGCCGGCGGCTGCCGCCGCCGCATCGAGACCGCGGGCGATGTCCGCGCGCGTGAAACGATACGGCGAGGTGGTCACCAGCCGCTCGACCTTCTCGTGCTTCTGCGGATGCTCCTCGTAGAACATCGGCTCGAGCAGGTGGGTGAGCGGCACGTCGAGGCCGTCGAACCAGTAGGCCGGACGATCGCCGTCATGGCCATGCCCGTGCCAGCACCAGCCGGGCGTCAGCACGACGTCGCCCGTCTCCATCGGCATCTTCTCGCCATTCACGGTGGAGAACGATCCCTTGCCGTCGATGATCACCCGCAATGCGTGCGAGGAGTGCCGATGCGACGGCGCAGCCTCGCCGGGCAGGATCATCTGGTAGGCGCAGACCAGCGTGCGCGTGGTCTCGAAATTGGTTCCCGGGGCCGGGTTGCGCATGACCAGGTTGCGGCGCTCCGCCAGCGAGACGTCGATCAGGCGGCCGGCGGCGTCGAGGCCGGCCTTGGCGTCATCGTAGCTCCAGTGCGCCGGAACGAGCTGCGGCTTCGGCTCGCGCCAGAGGATCGGTTGCCGCCGCGGCAGCCAGCCCGGCGTCAGGTTCAATGCTCCTGCTGCCGCATAAAGCTCATCGAGCGTCCGGATGCGGTCACCCGCGAGGCTCGGCGGGACGGCGGAGGCGGTGGAGACGGCGACCGGCATGGCAGGCTCCTCGCGGCGGTGGGTCCTTGCAGGCACTATAGCAAGATCAGGGGCGGTCCGGGGCGGGGCGAGCTCGCTTCGCGAGGGTCGCAGCCAGGACGATGCGAGGCGATCTTGCCCACCATGGCTCCGCGGGTGCGGTGGGCAACGGCGCATCACGATTTCCGGAGCAGGGAGCCTGTTGCGCGCGTTGCGATGTTGACGATGAGGGCTTGTCCCGGCTTGTCCCGGCCATCCATGCCTTGCGCGACGTCGTAGAAGACGTGGATGCGCGGGACGAGCCCGCGCATGACGTGGATGCAACTGAGCGGAATCCGCGCTAGGCTCGGGGGGCGCCCCGCTGCTGCTGCGCGCCGACGACAGGGAGGAAAGATGCCGGTCGTCGAGCCGCGCATCGCTGGGAAGCTCCTCGCATCTCGCAGGCGACGATGGAGCGAGACTGCGTCGCCCGGGTGAAGAACGTCGAGGCGCTGGAGGTGACGTTCCTCGAGGGTGCATGACGAGGGGAATTTGCTGATCGAGAGGCCCGCGGCATGACGCGTGCGCGAGCGGGGCTCCTGTCGTGGACCGCTGGAAGCTACTGGATCGATGAAACGCTCTTGCAACGCTGCCTAGCATGAACGAGGTGCACGAATCCGCTCCGCCACGACCCGGGGCTGACGTAGCACAGGGCATGGTGGTCAACTGCGCCGCCTATCAAGGCGGATGCCGGGTCGCCGAGATCGATCTCGAGCAGGCACGCAAGCTTGATACGTCCGATGGCCGCTTCGTCTGGATCGGCCTGCACGAGCCGGATCAGCCGCTGCTGCGGACCGTGCAGCAACGCTTTGGATTGCATGACCTCGCTATCGAGGACGCTTTGCGTGCGCATCAGCGACCAAAGCTTGAAATCTATGGGGACACCCTGTTCATTGTCGTGCGCACCGCCTTGCTGCAGGATCGCAAGCTTCGGTGCGGCGAGACCCACATCTTCGCGGGGCGCGGCTATGTGGTCACCGTGCGGCATGGTTCAACCACGGCCTACAAGGAGGTGCGCGCCCGCTGCGAGGGCGCACCGAAGATGCTGGCGATGGGCGAGGGCTTCGTCGTCTACTCGATCATGGATTTCATCGTCGACAACTATTTTCCGATCATACAGGAATTCGAAAGCGAGGTGGATTCGCTGGAGGACGCCATTTTTTCCCGCACATCCGACCGACCGAACGTCGAGCGGATTTACGAGGTTCGCCACGAATTGCTGCTTCTGCGGCGCGCCGTGCAGCCATTGCAGGAAATGTGCAACCGCATGATGCGGTTCGACGTGCCGGTAATCGATCAGGCCATGCATCCTTATTTTCGCGACATCCAGGACCACGTGATCCGCCTGGTCGAAAGCATCGATAACTTGCGAGACCTGCTGGCAGCAGCACTGGAAGCGCACCTGCTGCTCTCGTCGGTCGAGCAGAACAACATCATCAAGATCTTTTCCGTCGCCGCCGTGGTGCTGATGCCGCCCACGCTGATCGCCTCGATTTACGGCATGAATTTCAAGAGCATGCCGGAGCTGGAATGGCCATACGGGTATTCCGTGGCACTCGCCCTCATGGTGATGGTGGGCGTGTTGCCCTATTTGTTCTTCAAATGGAAGAAGTGGTTATAAGCGCGACGGTGCTCGGCTCTCACGGCATCGAGGGCGCGAGCAAGCGCAAGCGCTGCCGCAGCCGCCGATTGAGCCGGCTCGCTGGTTTTTGTGCTGCTCGCTCTGCCACCAACGCTCGGGCAAGACGTCCCTCCCGTGCACGCAACGCAGCTTCCGTGAACGTGAGATGGATCAGATCGCATTGGGCAAGGCTGCCGCCGCAGCGGTGGGCGATGTGGCGCACGCGGGTCAGCCATTCGACGCACGCCACATAATCGCTGCGGGTGAACGCAAGCAGCGCTTCACAGAAGGGCGGCGCCAGCGCCTCCTCCGGAAGGGGCTGGGAAATTACGCGCGTGCCGCGGGTCGGCAGCGCGTCCATCAGACCCGCGGCGGAGCCGGTGCGTCCCGCCGCGGCGAACGCCATCATGGCGTGCACGATGTAGAAGGGGCGCGCCCCGGCGAGCGTCTGCGCTTCCCAGTGATCCGCCAGACGCTGCCACCGCCCTCCCAAGTCAACGGCTCGAAGCTGGAGCCGCCAAAGCAAGGCTGAAGCATCGGCGAGCACGGACATCCCGAGCGAGCTTCCGTTGACGATTTGCGCATCGTAGGTGGCCAGCGCAGCGGGCGGACCACGCGCGTCGAGCTGAAACAGTGCACGATGCCAAGCCAGGTGGACGGAAAATCCGGTGCCTTCGGTCCATGCCGGCTCGGTCGCGGCAAGGAAGGCGAGACCTTCGCGGGCCCGCCCCTGCATTTCCATGACGTGGGCGACGACGTGAATGGCGCCCGGGTGTTGTGGGTCGATGGCGAGCGCGCGGCGCGCCACTTTCTCGGCACGCCGATAGTGGTTGTTCTCCTCGAGAGCGAACGCATACATTGCAAGCACGCTGGCATAGCCGGGCATCCCGCTCCTCCATTCGCGCAGGATCCGGGCGATGCGATCCCGCATCGTCCGCCGCCGGCCGAGGCGGAAGTCGAGCGCGTGCGCGGCCACGACGGCGAGAATGTCGCGCGGCCAATCGCGAACGATGGCCCCGTAACGTTCGAAAGCGAGAGCCGGATCGTCCTCGAGCCAGGCACGGGCGGCGGCTGCGTGACGACGGGCGGGGCCGAGCCTGTCCGGGCACGCCGCCTCGATCGCGGCAACGCTCTTGGCAAGGGCGGGTCGCGCCGCGGTCGCGTCAGCGCACACGATCAGGACAGCGTGAAGACGGTGAGCGGGCAGGCACTGCGGATCGTCGGCCAACAGCTGCTGAATGTCAGCCAATGGATCGCCACGATGGGTGAGCAGGAGCTCGAGAGCGTGCTCACATTGCGCCAGCGAATCCCTATTGGTTTCGACACTTGCGGGATATGCCGCCTTCGGTCCCAGCGATGCTTCCACGACGCCCTCCTTCCTAAGCGACATATCGAGTAGCGTGCCGATGGGATGGACAAACCGGTCGGGCGACAGGGAATAGGTAAGTCGGGACGAGTCGAGCGTCCATGACCGGCCTGCCGGAAGACATGACCGAGACGCCGGATGGCGATAGAAACGCGTATCCGATGTGCGTTAGGATTGGCGGCCACCGGCGCCGCTGCTGCGGCCAGACAGGGAGGAGAGCATGCCGGTCGTCGATCCACGCATCGCGGGCAAGCCCGTCCCTCGCATCTCCGAGGCGACGATGGAGCGGGACTGCGTCGCCCGGGTGAAAAAGCTCGAGGCGCTGGACGTGGCGTTCCTCGACCAGCGCATTCCGCGCTACCAGCGCGACATCATCAACATGGTGGGGATGGGAGTCACGGAGAACGCCGCGCTCAAGCCCAACGTGAAGCAGGGCGCCGTGGGCTTCTCCGTCACCTACGTGCGTGCCAAGGCCGGCAGGGGCGCAGCGCTGCATCGGCACGCGACCGAGGAGGTGTTCATCCCGGTGAAGGGGCGCTGGCAGGTGTTCTGGCTGGAAGGGGAGGAGGAGCGCACGGTCGATCTCGACGAAGGCGACGTCGTCAACGTGCCGATCGGCATCTACCGCGGCTTCAGGAGCCTCAGCGATGCGCCGGACGCGCTGCTCATGGCGATCATCGGCGGCCCGGACGCGGGCAAGGTCGACTGGCATCCGTCGGTTCTGGCGGAGGCGAGGAACACTGGGCTGAGCGTCGATGACGAGGGAAACCTGATCATCGAGAAGCCCGCAGCCTGAGGCTGCCGGCGGGCCGGTCCTCGACAGCGGGTGCCGCAAGGCGAGGGAGGACTATCATGCGACGCATTGCCGTCTTTGCATTGGCCCTCGTGCTCACGGCCTCCGGTGCCGTGCCGCAGGGCCACGTCGAGGACTTTCCGGCGCGGCCGATCCGGCTGATCATCGGCTTCCCGCCGGGCTCTGCGGCCGACATCACCGCCCGACTGGTCGGCAACGTGATGAGCGAGACGCTCGGCCAGCAGATCGTGATCGAGGCGCGGCCGGGTGCCGGCAGCAGCATCGCCGCGGAGTTCGTCGCCCGCTCTGCGGCCGACGGCTACACTCTCTATATCGGCACCTCCTCGAACGTCACCAACCAGGTGACCAATGCCAATCTGCATTTCGATTTCGCCAAGGATTTCGCCGCCGTCACGCCGCTCACCGCGCTGCCGCTCATCCTCGCCGTGCATCCCTCGCTCGGGGTGGGGAGTTTCGAGGAGCTCGTGGCGCTCGCGAGATCGCGGCCCGGAGAGATCACCTACGCGTCGGTCGGGGTCGGGACCACGCCGCATCTCGCCTGCGAGCTGATCGGCGCGCGCCTGCACCTGCGGCTGGTGCATGTGCCGTATCAGGGCAGCCCGCCCGCGGTCACCGATCTCCTGGCCGGCCGGGTGTCGTTCATGCTGGGGGTAGCCTCGACGATCATGCCCCATGTCGCGGCCGGCCGCCTCAAGGCGCTCGCCTCGGGCTCCGGCAAGCGTCCGCAGATCGCGCCGGACATCCCGACCCTCGCCGAGGCCGGGCTGCCCGATTTCGATGCCACGGTCTGGTTCGGCCTGGTGGCGCCGGCGGGCACGCCGCGCCCGATCATCGACAGGCTCGCCGACGCCGCCAACGCGGCGCTCAAGTCGGACGACGTCGCGGCCAAGCTGCGTAAGCAGGGCTTCGAGCCGCTCGGCGGCACGCCCGACGAGTTCACCGGATTCATCGCCCGCGAGACCGGCAAGTGGGCGGCCGCCGCCGGGATGCGGAAATGACCGGCGCGGATCCGCAGCAGGGCGGATCGGCTATCTTGCGCGTGCGAGGGAGCACCGCCGACCGACGGGGCGGGGTTGGTGACCTGCAATTCGTCCCCGGTGATCGTGAACGGGCGTGTCTGCTCGGTTCCTTCGAGGTCGGGAAGGTGCTGCCCTCGAAGTGAACGGTGAAGCCCTTCTCTACGGCTTTCCGGATGCGTCTTCCGCTGCAATGCGTGAGCCGCCGCGCGGCGAGCCGGCAGTGCCTGAGCGCTCCGCCTGCGCCATGCGCGCCGCTTGATCTGCGAGCGCCTGCTTGGCCTTGTCGTAGCCTTGCCGAATGTGCTGCTTGATCGACTCGCGCGAAAAGTCGTAATCCTTGGAGAACTCCTCGTTCTCGCCAACGTCCCGGACGATCCGGATGATCTCGGTCGGAGCGACGTCGCCCATCAGCTGGATGTACCGCGGCCGGCTCCTTATTCGCGCGGTCCTGTCAGCCGGCACGTCATCGAGGATGTCCTCGACGAGCCGGCGGAAATCGCGGATCAGGTCTCGAGTCTGGACGTCATTTCTTATCCGCTCCGAGTAGACGATCTCGTCGCGCCGCACCATCACCTCCAGCAGGTTGGCCGGCAGCCGCTTCCTGCCGGGAAACAGGTCGACGATGAAGACCCGCTTGCCGGCGGCCCCGCAGCGCTCGACGACCTGCTCCAGCGGCGAGTTGCTCACGATCCCGCCGTCCCAATAATGGTCGCCCTCGATCGTGGTCCACGGGAAGCCGGGCGGAAGGCTGCCGCTCGCCAGGACGTGATCGGGGCTGATGTCGTCGACATAGCTGTCGAAGATTTTCACCTGCGCCGTCTCCACGTTGACCGCACTGATCAGAAGCCGTACCGGGCTCGATTTCAGCGCGGGAAAGTCCACGTAGTTCGCGAGCAGCTTCTTGACCGGAGAAGGGTCATAGAAGCTCGTCCAGCCGAACGGGAATGGATCGGTGGCGAAGGCCGGCTTAAACCACAGCGGGTGAAAGAAACGGGGCGAGCCGAAGATCAGGCTGTTCCAGGACGACAGGATTCGCCGCCAGTATTCATTCGGGACATCCGGTGTCTGCACCTCGAGCTCGCGCCAGAAGGATTGCAGCGCGGCGGCGGCATTGCGCGGATTGCCGGCAATGATGGCGCCGTTGAAGGCACCCACCGATACCCCGGCCACGATGTCGGGATGGATCCCGCTCTCTTGCAAGGCTTCGACCACCCCGCATTCGAATGCGCCGAGCGCTCCGCCGCCCTGCAGAACGAGCACGGTCTGCTGGAGCAGGCGCTCGATCGCAAGCGCGGGATCGGACAACCGCGCCCCGATTGCGTGCAGATTGACGCGATACCGGATCAGCGCCTGTGCGGCATTCGTCTCCGTCGCCGGTCGTCCGAGCGAGAACAGCGCGCGCGGCACATCGTCCTTCAGATAGAACTGGGCAAAGGATCGATCCCGGAGCGAGCCCCGCTCCGCCCGCTGATCGGCGATCTCCGGCACACCGAAAAAGTCGAAGCTCAGGTCGAAAACGTCGCAGAAGAAATAGGAGACCTCGTCGTAGGGCACGCGTTGGCCGAGCATGTTTCTTGCCGCCAGCCGGCCCTGCTTGACGGCATTATCCCAGTGCTCGACCCGACGCCGAAAATTGAAGACGGGATCGAAGAAGCTGGCGACGTCGCCTGCGGCGAAAACCTGAGGTCGATTCGCCTGCAGGAACCGGTCGACGACGACGCCGTCCTCGATCTCGATCCCGCTGCCGCGCAGGAATTCGACCTCGGGCTCCACGCCGATGCCGGCTACCACCAGATCACAGGGAAACGTCCTGCCGGAGCGGGTAAGCGCCCGCTCGACCCGGCCGTTGCCGCGGAATTCGGCAATCGCATCGCCGAGGATGATCTCTATGCCGTGCTCGCCGTAGTAGCCGTGAAAGAATTCGGAGACCGGCGCCGATTGGAGCTTGGAGAGGAGCAGCTCCTCGAGGGAGACGAGGGTGACCCGAATGCCCATCTGGACCAGGGAGGCGGCTAGCTCCATGCCCAGGAAGCTTCCGCCGACGACGAGCGCGCGCCTCGCTGCTGCCGCTGCCCGCCTGATCTGCCGGGCATCCTCCAGGGTTCGCAGATAAAAGATGCCGGACAGAGCCGAGCCGGGAATTTCCAGGCGTCTCGGGGCGGCGCCGGTGGCGATCAAGAGCCTGCGGTAATTGATCTCTCCCGCCCGGTCGGTCCGGACGATCCGCGTCTCGGGATCGACCGCGAGGGCGCGGGTGCCGAGCAGGAGCTCGACGCCACGCTCGCGGTAGAGCTCCTCGCCGAGGATCGGCAGCCGCTCTTCCGACCAGGTTCCGAGCAGGAATTGCGTCGACAGCGGCGGGCGTTGATAGGGTGGGCTCTCCTCCGCGCCGAGCATCAGGATGCTGCCTTCCGCTCCCTCCTCTCGCAGTGTCTCGGCGGCCGTTGCACTCGCAAGCCCGCCGCCGATGAGCAGAAAATCCGCGTGCCTTGCCATCGTCGGACCTCCGACCCCAACCCCCGCCGTTTTCCGTCGAATGCAAATTCGAGGCAAATCCGGGCGGCCGCTCGACCGCATCTCTTTATGCCTGACGAAGCGATCTGCCGCGATGCCCCCCGGCTCACGATGCCGGCTTCCTGGAGCGATTCGCGCTGCCCGACGCAGGCGAGACCGCCCGGGACTTCGACGCGCTCACCCGAGCAGAAGGATCACCTCCTGCAAGCGAAGCTTCCCCGGCAGCGTCTTTTGGTGTCATGGCCGGGCCTTGTCCCGGTGATCCCGATCCAGGATCGGGGATGGCCGGCACGAGGCCGGCCATGACCGTCCTCGGAGTGTGCGGGCTGCAATGACCTGTCATTGCCGGGAGCGAACGAGACCGAAAGCGTCCGCTCAGGCGCGCGCGGGCTCGCGCCCGCGGCTCGGCTCGGCAGCGGCAGCGCCATGGGCTAGAGGTGCGCGCCGCCGCTGAAGAAGCCGAGCCAGAGGGCGCCGAGCACGATCACGCCCAGCGCCAGGCTCACGCAGAGCACGATCAATACCGGGCGGTCGCGAAATCCCGCCCGCGCCTCGACCGCGGTCTCGACCTTGCGTCCATGCTCCTCGTGCATGCTGCTCCTCGTGGCAACGGGTTATCGGGAGAACTCCGAGCGGAGGGGGCGGGTTCCCTGTCCCGCCGGCCTCCGGGCGCGGCTCGGCGCACGATCGGGGAGACTGGCACACGAGGCGGGGCTTGCGTTAGGTTCGTGTCAGCCGCGCGTCGCAAAGGACAAAGAGAATTATCCATGCTGAGCAGCGAGCAGAACGATCTGATCACACGCACCGGCCCGGGCACCGCCGCGGGCAAGCTCATGCGCTGCTACTGGCAGCCCGCGGCGCTGGTGGAGGAGCTGTCCGGCAACCGGCCGGTCAGGCCGGTTCGCCTGCTCGGCGAGGACCTGGTGCTGTTCCGCGACGAGGCGGGCCGCTACGGGCTCATCGACCGCGTGTGCCCGCACCGCGGCACCGATCTCGCCTTCGGCCGGCTGGAAGCGGGAGGCTTGCGCTGCGCCTTCCACGGCTGGCTCTTCGACGCCGAGGGCCGATGCCTCGAGACCCCGGCCGAGCCGGAAGGAAGCCGCCTGTGCGCCAATATCCGGCAGCGCGCCTATCCGGTGGTCGAGAGAGCGGCATCCTGTTCGCCTATATGGGCGCGGGCGAGCCGCCGGCTTTTCCCGGTTTCGACTGCTTCACCGCCCCCGACACCCACACCTTCGCCTTCAAGGGCATGATCGACTGCAACTGGCTGCAATCGCTCGAGGTCGGCATCGATCCCGTCCATACCTCGTTCCTGCATCGTTTCTTTCACGACGAGGAGCCGGACAAGGGCTACGGCAAGCTGTTTCGCGACAAGTCGATCGGCTCGGACATGCCGATGACGCGGATCATGCGCGAGCATCCGCGCCCGCAGATCGAGGTCGAGCCGACTGATTACGGCATGCGGGTGATCACGCTCCGGCGGATCAGCGACGCCAGCACCCACGTGCGCGTGACCAATCTCGTCTTTCCGCACGGCTTCACCATCCCGATGTCGAGCGAGATGACGATCACGCAGTGGCACGTGCCGGTCGAGGATAGACGGCACTACTGGTATGCGATCTTCACCAGCTTCGGCGCGCCGGTGAACAGGGCGGAGATGCGCCGGCAGCGGCTCGAGCTCTACGAGCTGCCCGACTACATCCCACGCAAGAACAGGAGCAACAATTACGGCTACGATCCCGACGAGCAGGCACACGAGACCTTCACCGGCATGGGCACCGACATCAACGTGCACGACCAGTGGGCGTGTGAATCGATGGGGGCGATCCAGGATCGCAGCAAGGAGCATCTCGGCCAATCCGACAAGGCGATCAGCGCCTATCGCCGGAT
>DASXAP010000078.1:0-4639 GCA_036406655.1 Xanthobacteraceae bacterium
GTCGCGAGCTGGCGGATGCGGCGATAGATCAGGTGCGACTGGACCGGGGAGCCGCCGGGAGAATTGATCAGGAGGGCGACCGCGCGCGCCTTGCGCATGCGGAAAGCCCGCTCGAGCGGACGCGCGACATTGGCGAGCGTCAATCCCGGCTTCAACGGGGTTGAAAACCCGATGATGCCGGTGAGCCGCACCACCGGCACCACGGGAGCGCCCCCGCGCAGCCGCCGCGGCAGGATCGGCCGCAAGGCCTCGCGCGCGCTCGCGAGCAGCTGCTTCGGGTGCTCGAACATGTTCTGCCCGACCATCAATTTGCTCGTCCTTGCGCAATACGCGCGCCGCAAGCTCCCTGGCAAAGGCCGGCGCCGCCTGCATAGAACGATCCCGCCGCTGCCTCAAGTTACCTTTGCGCAATCGTGCGGATGTAGTTCCCGGCAGGCGTTTGCGTTCGCATCGAAGGCGATATGTGCGGCACTGCCATGCAGGCGCTGCACCAGCTCGCGGCCGGCCGCCCTGCTCGATCGCCCCGTCCGCGCGCGCGAGCAGCATGGCGGGCGCTCGACGGGCGCAAAACATGGTATCTTGACTCGAGCAGCTCCCGCTGAGCTCGGCACAGCGCCTCCGGAGCTGCGACCGCAAACGTCAGGCTCGGGAGGTTCGCCATGCACACGGTGATGTGGACGTTCAAGGTGCCCGCAGGCACCGCCAAGGCTCAGCTGATCGAGACAATCAATGGCACGGCCCACAGCTACGAGGGAATCCCCGGCCTGATCCGCAAATATTACGGGATCGCACCGGACGGGAGCTCGCTCGTCGGCATCTACCTTTGGGAAACCAGGGCCGCCGCCGACGCGTTCTACACGCCCGAGTGGATGGCCATGGTGACCAAGCGCTGGGCGGCGCCGCCGCAGCGCCAGGAGTGGGAAACCCCGATGGTCGTGGAAAGCGCCGCGCGGCGGCTCATTGCCGTCGAATAAGCCGCCCGCATCCGTCTTCCTCCGCGCGCATGCGACCGCGGTGCTCAGACATCGGCAAGGGGCAGCGCCGTTCCGCGGCGCAGCACCGATAGGCTCTCCGCGGTCGGAACACCCGCACGATCGTTCAGCACAAGCCCGGGCAGCAGCGTGAACGGCGCCCGGCTCGCCTTCGTCGCACGCACCAGGATGCGGACCGCGGGTGCTGCCGGCTTCGGATAAACCGGCAGCACCGCCACGGCGCCGAAAGCAGCATCGAGCGCGCGCAAGACATCGGCGAGCCCAGCGGCGCGCCATATCATGGTCAGGGTGCCGTGCGGACGCAGCAGACGTGCCGCGGCCCTGATCCAGGTCGGAAGCGTAGCCGCGGCTCCGGCATGGGCGAGGCGCCTGCGGCGGTCGGGCGAGGGCCGGTGCCGCCCCGGATCGTTGAACGGCGGATTCATCAGCACGCGCATGACCGATTCGGGCTCGAGCCCGACCGCAGCAAAGGCACGCGCGGGCGCCGCGGCGTCGAGGACCACCGTGCTCACGCGCGCGGCGAGCCCGTTGCGACGGGCGTTCTCCTGCGCCAGGGCGGCAAGCTCCGCATCGATCTCGATCAGCGTCATCTGCGTGCCCTCGACGCGCAGCGCCAGCGCCAATCCCGCCGCGCCCACCCCCGCGCCGAGCTCGACCAGGCGCTCACCGGCGCGCGCCGGGCACGCCGCGGCGAGCAGAATGGCGTCGTGGCCAATGCGGTGCCCGCGCCGCGGCTGCTGGAGACGCAGCCTGCCGCCGAGAACGGCGTCGTCGCTCGGCTCCTCCGCGGCAGGCTCAGCCGGAATCGGGACGGAGCTCATGGCCGAGCCCGGCCTCCAGCAGCAGATGGCGCGCGTCCTCGCGATGGCGCTCGTCCACCAGGATGCGGCGCGGGAGAATGCCGATCGAGCCCTCGAGTACGCTCATGTTGCCGTCGAGAAGAACGTGGCGGATCCGCGCCCCGTCGAGCAGGGCCTGCACGGCGGAGACGAGCACAAGGTCGTTGGTGCGGACAAGCTCGTGCAAGATGTCACCTCCCTCGGTCGCGGCGATCCCGCTCGTCGCCGGGCGTGCCTTGCGCCAGATAGGCTATCAGCTTCGCTTCCCGTCGTCCGCGCGTGACCGTGTCGAGAACCAGCCCGGCGACGATCGATAGAAAGGCGAGGAGCATCAAGCCGGTGGCCAGGATTGCCGTCGGGATGCGCGGCACGATGCCCTCCTCCAGATAGGTCACGAAGATCGGGACTGCGAGACCGATGGAGGCGATCGCGAGTGCAATCCCCAGCCCCGAGAAGAAGACCAGCGGCCGCTCCGACCGATAGAGGCCGAGGATCGTGGACAGGATGCGCAGCCCGTCACGCCAGGTGCTGAGCTTGGAGACCGACCCTTCGGCGCGAGCATAGTAGGGCGTGGCGACTTCGGCGACCGGCAGCTCGAGGTCAAGGGCGTGAACGGCGAGCTCGGTCTCGATCTCGAAGCCGCGCGACAGCACGGGAAACGATTTGACGAATCGGCGCGAGAACACGCGGTAGCCGGAAAGGAGATCGGTGAAGCTCGCATTGAAAACCGAGGCGAAGAAGGTCGTGAGCAACCGGTTTCCGGCTCGATGGCCTCGGCGGTAAGCGGCGGGCTCCTTCTCGACGCGAGCCGCCACCACCATGTCGAGCCGCTCGTCGACGAGGCGCGCGATCATCGTCGGCGCGCTCGCGGCGTCGTAGGTGGCGTCGCCGTCGACCAGCACATAGACGTCGGCATCGATGTCGGCGAACATCCGCCGGACCACATTGCCCTTGCCCTGATGCATCTCGCGACGCACCCGCGCTCCGGCCGAACGGGCGACGTCCGAGGTGCGGTCGGTCGAATTGTTGTCATAGACGTAGATCACCGCCTCCGGCAGGACGGCGCGAAAGTCGTGCACCACCCGGGCAATGGCTGCCTCCTCGTTGAAGCAGGGGATGAGGATGGCGAGGCGCGGGCGGGCGCCCCCCGGCGATATCTCGGCGCGGGTCACGACAGAATCGGGCTTCGACATCCACTTGCCTCGCTCGGCACCGGCATATATCTGCGTTCTGCCGCACCTGTCCCGAGACCAACTTCTCTATGGTAGCGCGTCCCTGGCGCCCGGAGCACCTCCTTGGCCGTCGTCGTCCCGTTCGAAAGTCGTTCGTCCAGCTCGATCGATCGGCTGGTCGACCTGGTAGCCGCCGACATGCAGCGCGTGAACACGACGATCCTCTCGCGAACCGGCTCACAGGTGACGATGATTCCCGAAGTGGCCAACCACTTGATCTCGTCGGGGGGCAAGCGGCTGCGCCCCATCTTGACCCTGGCCATGGCCAAGCTCGCCGGCTATGGCGGCGACGGCCACATCAAGCTCGCCGCCGCGGTCGAATTCATGCATACCGCCACGCTGCTGCATGACGACGTGGTCGACGAAAGCGAGATGCGGCGCGGCAAGCTCGCCGCGCGCATGCTGTGGGGCAACGAGGCGAGCGTGCTGGTCGGGGATTTTCTGCTCGGTCAGGCGTTCAAGATGATGGTGGAAGTCTCCTCGCTTCGATCGCTCGAAATTCTCTCCTCGGCCGCGGCCGTGATCGCGGAGGGTGAGGTGATGCAGCTCGGGGCGGCGAAGAATACGGCCACGACCGAGGACGAGTATCTCGCAGTCATCCGCGCCAAGACCGCGGAGCTGTTCGCCGCCGCCTGCGAGGTCGGCCCGGCGCTGGCGTCGCGGCCGAAGGACGAGCAATCCGCCTGCCGCTCGTTCGGCATGAATCTCGGCATCGCCTTCCAGCTGGTGGACGATGCCCTGGATTACGGAGGCAAGGCGGCCAAGCTCGGCAAGAATCTCGGTGACGATTTCCGCGAGGGAAAGATCACGCTGCCGGTCGTGCTGTCGTTCCGCCGCGGCTCGGAGAGCGAGCGCGCATTCTGGCGGCGCACCCTCGAGCGGGGCGAGGCGACCCCCTCGGACCTCGAGCACGCCATCAACCTGATGACCAGGCATCGTGCCCTCGAAGACACCATCCAGCGCGCGCGCCACTACGGCGCCATCGCCACCGACGCGCTCGCCTTCTTTCCGCGGTCGGAGATGAAAGATGCGCTCGAAGCGGCGGTCGAGTTCTGCATCTGCCGCACGAATTGACTTGTTCAGGAAAGCACCGTCGCGCGCACCCACCAGCGGGGATGCGTTTCACGCAGCAAACGTGCAGCCGCGGCTGCGCCGCGCCTCGAGTCGAGCAGGCCGAAGCAGGTCGCTCCCGAGCCCGACATGCGGGCGAGCCGGCAGCCGGGCAAGGCGCGCAGAGCGGAAAGGACCTCGGCGACGACCGGAGCGAGCGCCGCCGCCGGGCCCTCGAGCTCGTTGCGACCGCCGGCGATCAGCTCGCGGAGATGGCTGCTCGACCCGGCGGTCGCGGCCGCTTGCGCTTGCCCGGGATCAGGCTTGAAAGCCGCAAAGACGTCCCTGGTCGCGAGCGGCACGCCCGGGTTCACCAGAACCGCCGGAAGGCTCGGCAGCTCGAGCGGGGGCGACAGCAGGTCGCCTCTGCCGCGCATGATTCGGGCCCGCGGATCGAGGCAAACCGGGACGTCGGCCCCGGTCGCCTGCGCCGCCTGCATGAGGCGGGCATCGTCGCCGGCGAGGC
>DASXAP010000079.1:0-3521 GCA_036406655.1 Xanthobacteraceae bacterium
CGAGCTCGCAGCCGCGTTCGCGATCGCGGCGAGTTCCGGGGTCGTCGCCGGCTACCTCATCAGCCGCTCGCAATATCGCATCCGCGTGTTCGAGCCGCTGTTCGCCGCGATCTACTCGATCCCGATCATCCTGTTCCTGCCGCTCTATATCCTGTTCTTCGGGCTCGGCCCCGCCTCCAAGATCGCGCTCGGCGCCACCATCAGCTTCTTTCCCATTGCGCTCAGCACCATCGCCGGCTTCGGCTATGTCGACAAGGTGCTGCTGACCGCGGCCCGCTCCATGGGCGCGTCGGACGTCCACCTCTTCCGCTACGTGCTGCTGCCGGCGGCGCTGCCGATCATCCTCACCGGCATGCGCATGGGGTTCACCATCGCGCTCCTCTCCATCATCGGCAGCGAGACCATCGCCTCGCTCGCCGGGCTCGGCCACCGCATCGTGCACCTCGCCGAGGCCATGGAGATGACGCAGATGTTCGCCTACATCGTGTTCGTCGTCGCCATCGCCGCGATCCTCAACGCGCTGGTGTCGGCGCTCGAAGCGCGCGGCAGGCGGCCATGACGCCGGCCGCGACGACCATCCGGCGCGTGCTGCGGCGAGCCTGGGTCGCGCGCATCGCGGTGATCGTTCTGCTGCTCTGCTTCTGGGAGATCGCCGCGCGCTTCCTCGTGGACCCGATGTTCCTGAGCCCGCCGTCGCACGTGTTCGCCTCGCTGCCGGCGGTTTTCGAGACCCGCGGCGTGCCGGCCGCGCTGCGCGTCACGTTCTGGGAGCTCGCCGTCGCCTTCGCGCTCTCCGTCGTGATCGGGCTCTTCATCGGGCTCGCGGTCGGCCTGCAGCCGTTCGCGCGCAAGAGCTTCATGCCGATCATCCTGTTGCTCTACGGCACGCCGCAGGTCACCATCCTGCCGCTGTTCATCCTCTATTTCGGCATCGGCCCCGCCTCCAAGATCGCCTTCGGCGTGAGCCACGGCTTCTTCCCCATCATCGTGACCGTGGTCGCGGGCGTGCAGAACGTCAAGCCGATCCTGCTCACGAGCGCACGCTCCATGGGCGCCAGCCGCTGGCAGGTGTTGCGCTACGTGATCTTCCCGCACATGATCCCGAGCTTCTTCGCCGGCATGCGGCTCGGCATGACCGGCGTGCTGCTCGGCGTGCTGCTGGCCGAGCTCTACGTCTCGACCGCGGGCATCGGCTACTTCACCACCCTGTTCACGCAGAACTTCGATCCGACGAGATTGCTCGGCCTCGTCTCCGTGCTCGCCGCCATGGCCATCGTGCTCAACGAGAGTGTGCGGCGGGCGGAGGTGCATTTCGGCCGCTGGCACGCCGACTGAGGAGAATGCGATGGTGGGAAAGCTGCGATTGACCGTCGCCTGCGGCGACTACGAGATCGTGCGCGCGCTCAAGGAGGGTGCGGTCGCGGCCGACGGCCTCGATCTCGTCATGCTCACCGGCATGGGCCCGCGCGAGCGCCACTGGCGCATGGCGCGCAAGGCCGAGTTCGACGTCTGCGAAGCCAATGTCGGCGCCTATTTCATGGAGCGCGATCAGGCCGCGCTGGCGAGCGAAGCGAGCGGCCAGCGCGGCAACTCTGTAGTGCACGCGCCGCTAACAGCCATACCAGTTTTCCTGCATCGCCGCTTCCGCCACGGCTTTTTGTTCGTCAATGCCGCCGCCGGCATTCGCGCGCCCAAGGACCTGATCGGCCGGAAGGTGGGCGGGACGAATTTCCAGCCCGCCTCCAACATCTGGATGCGCGGCATCCTTGAGGAGGACTACGGCCTGCCGCACCGGCAGGTGACCTGGGTGGTCGAGCGCAGCGAGGACGTCGCCTTCACGCCGCCCAAGGACCTGCGCATCGAGATGATCGCGCCCGGCAAGGCGCTCGACGTCATGCTGGCGGAGGGCGAGATCCCGGCCATGCTGTCCCCGGAGCTGCCGCGCCTGTTCCTGGCCGGCGACAAGCGCATCATTCGCATGTTTCCCGACTACAAGGAGATCGAGCTCGCCTACTTCCGCAGGACCGGGATCTTTCCGATCATGCACGTCACCACCATCAGGCAGGAGATCGTCGACAAATATCCCTGGGTGCCGACCAACCTGGTGAAGGCCTTCGAGCAGGCGAAGAACCTTGCCTACCGGCGAATCGCCAATCCGCGCATGGTGCCGATCGCATGGGTGCGCACGGCGCTGGAGGAGCAGGAGGCGGTGCTCGGGCCCGATCCGTGGGCTTATGGGCTGACGCCGGCCAACCGCAAGAACCTGGAAACGGTCCAGCGCTACACCTTCCAGCAGGGCATGGTCAGCCGCATGCAGCCGCTCGATGCGCTGTTCGCCGACACCGATCTCGGCGACGCCGCCGGCCCGGACGGGATTTGAAGGGCCCCATGACCTTCGACCAGCGCCTCGCCGCCATCCGCGCCGGCATGGTGGAGCACCGGCTCGACCTCATCGTCGCCGTGCATGACGGCGCGCATTTCATCGAGACGCCCAACCCGGTCTTCGTGCTCACCCGCTTCAAGTCGCTCGGGCCCGCGGCCGTCATCCTGCCGCGCGACGGCGACGCAACGCTGATCGTGACCCCGGCATGGGACGCCGAGCGCGCGGCCGAATGCTGCCCCACGCTGCGCGTCATCGCCGCCGATGACGTGGTCGATGCGCTGGCGGCCGCCTGCGGCAACGGTCGTCGGCACGATACCCGGATCGGCATGGCCGGGTTGACATTCACCCGCTGGGAGATCGCCGGCCGCCTGGCGCAGATGCTGCCGCAGGCCCGCTCCGCCGACGACATCGTGTTCGATGCCGCCGCCGCGAAGACCGCGGACGAGATCGCCAATGCACGCGAGGCGACGCGCATCGCCGAGCTCGGCTATGCCCGCCTGATCGAGATCGCGCGTCCCGGCATGAGCGAGGACGAGCTGGCGGTCGAGCTCAAATGGTACACCCGCACGCTCGGGGCGGAGGACAATTTCCTGCTGCTCTGCGCCGGGGCGCGCAATCCCGCGGTCGCGCCCTCGAACGGACGCGCGATGCAGAAAGGCGACATCCTCATCGCCGAGATCACGCCGAGCTATCGCGGGCAGCTCGCGCAGATTTGCCGCACCGCCACGCTCGGGAAGACGAGCGCCGAGCTCAAAGCCAAGTACGACCTGCTGGTGCGGGCCATGAATGCCGGCATTGGCGCGGCGCAACCGGGGGCGCCGATGGCGGCGGTCTGCCGCGCCATCAATGCGGTGTTGGAGGCCGAGGGCTACGGCGAATATTGCCACCCGCCGCACATCCGCCGGCGCGGCCATGGGCTAGGCTTCGGCTCGATCCGGCCGGGCGACGTCAGCCTCGACAACCGCACCCCGCTCATGGAGGGCATGCTGTTCATGATCCATCCGAACCAACACCTGCCGGAGACCGGGTATCTCCTGTGCGGGGAGCCGGTGCTGGTGACCGCGGGCGGCGCCGAGCCGTTGACGCAGCGGCGCTCCGCGCTGGTCGAGATCGATGTCTGAGCTTGATAGCGGCCGGC
>DASXAP010000080.1:0-37128 GCA_036406655.1 Xanthobacteraceae bacterium
GATCACCGCGCGCTTGCGCGCCAGCGCCGCGTCATCGAGGCCGGTACCGCGTCCGGCCCAGCGCACCCCGTCGCCGCCGAACAGCGCGGCCGCGAGCGCCGCGGCCGCCGTGGTGTTGCCGATGCCCATCTCCCCGAGGCACAGGAGGTCGGTGCCCGCGGCCACCGCCGCGTGACCGACCGAGACGGCGGCGAGGAAGTCCGCTTCCGCTAGCGCCGGCGCGAGCGTGAAATCCGCGGTCGGTGCATCGAGCGACAGCGGAACGACGCGCAGCGCCGCGCCCGCCGCGCGCGCGAGCTGATTGATGGCGGCACCGCCGGAGCTGAAATTGGCCACCATCTGCGCGGTCACCTCGCTCGGATAGGCAGAGACGCCGCGGGCGGTCACGCCGTGATTTCCCGCGAACACCAGCACCTCGACCCGGTCGAGCCGCGGCAGGTCTCGCCCCTGCCATTGCGCGAGCCAGGCGACGACATCCTCGAGGCGGCCCAGGCTGCGGGGAGGCTTGGTGAGCTGCGACTGGCGCCGGGCGACGGCAAGGGCGGCGCGGGCATCCCCGCGCGGCAGCTCGCGGCAGGCTGCGGACAGGTCATCCATCGACACGAAGCGGGTCATCGCCGGCTCGTGTAGCAAAGTTGCCGGGCGCGAGCCTATAACAGACGCCCGCCCGGCGAGGAATTGCGATGGCAGCGGCCGAGCCCGTGCTGCGGTCCCTGGTCCGCGAACTCGGGATCGGCATCCTGTTCTGCACCCGTCTGCCGCTCGGCTCGGCCGGCGCGATCGAGGGGAAGGAGCTTGCGCGCGCGAGCTGGGCGCTGCCGGTCGCGGGCGCGATACCGGGCCTGCTCGGGGCGCTGGTCTATTGGCTCGCCTGGCTGCTGGCGCTGTCGCCGGCTTCCGCCGCGGTGCTCGCCGTCGCCGCCACCCTCCTCGTCACCGGCGGACTGCACGAGGACGGGCTCGCCGATACCGCCGACGGGTTCGGCGGTGGCCGCTCCCGCGAGCGCAAGCTCGAGATCATGCGCGACAGCGCAATCGGCACCTACGGGGTTTGCGCGCTGGCAACCTCGCTCGCCCTGCGATGGAGCGCGCTCGCGGCCCTGGCCGACCCGCTGCACGTCGCCGCCGCGCTCGTTGCCGCGCACGTGGCTGCGCGAGCGGTTCTGCCGATCTTCATGCGGCTGGTCGGGCCGGCACGATCCGACGGCCTCTCGGCGACGGCCGGGCGGCCGCCCCGGGGGAGCGTCGCCGCGGCCGCGGGCCTGGGCGCGATCGGGCTCGGCATCTGCATCGGCCCGCTCGGAGCGATAGCGTGCATTGTGCTGTTGGCGTTGGCCGCGCTCACGCTGGGGTGGCTCGCGCTCAGGCAGATCGGCGGCCAGACCGGGGACGTCGTGGGAGCGCTCGAGCAGGCGAGCGAGGTTCTCGTCCTGCTCGTCGCCGGGGCATTGCACGGCGCCTGAGCATGGCGCCGCCGCTGCGAGCCTTCCCCGGCCTTTCCGCCGACCGGGGTGCGCACCTCAGCGGCCGAATGAGAACGGGCGTCACTCCTCGTCGACCTCCCGGTAGACGTCGATCTCGACCGAGCCGGGCAGCAGGGAACGCCAGGTCTGCAGGTAGGCCTGCACGCGCGGGTCGCTGGCGACCCGCTGGCGGTTGAACTCGATCACCTCCGGGGTGTCGTATTCGATCTCGTGGATGAAGCGCGCCGGATCGTCGACGTTCTGCAGGAGCCGGATGCGCCGGCCGCCGAAGGCCTCGTAGAACGGCGCCGCTGCCCGCACCATCGAGGCCAGGTGGCTCGAGCTGACCGTCGGCAGCGTGAACTTGAGCTGCACCGTTCGCCGGACAGTCTGAGGTTCGCTCGCCATGCACTCGCATCCTTCCGAGATCGACGCCGCCTGCGGAGGATGCTATCGGCCGAGGCCGAACCGCGCCAGCGCCGTGTCGAGCCTGGCCGAGGGCCGGCGACCCGAGGTGAAGACCAGCCGCGCACCGGGGACGCCGTCACGCGACGGCGGTCCGCATAAGTCGACGACGCGGCGGGCGATGGCCGGCGCCGGGTCGAGGAAGCTCACCGGCCAGGGTGCCAGACACTTCAGCCGCTCGATCAGCAGCGGGTAATGGGTGCAGGCGAGCACCACGGTATCGGTGCGCCGTCCCCCGCGCTCGAGGAAGCAGGGGGCCATCTCGCGGGCGATCAGCGCGTCCGCCACCGGCGTGCCGTCGAGCTCGGCTTCCGCGAAAGCCGCCAATCGTGCGGAGCCGACCAGCGTCACCTCGCTGCCGTTCGCGTAGTCGCGAATGAGCGCGCGGGTATATTCGCGGCTCACCGTGGCCTGCGTGCCGAGCACCGAGACGAGCTTGCTGACGGAGCCTGCACAGGCGGGCTTGATCGCCGGGACCGTGCCGACGAAGGGGGTCGAGAATCGCGCCCGCAGCTGCGGGAGAACCAGCGTCGAGGCGGTGTTGCAGGCGACGACCACGAGATCGGGACGATGCGCCTCGATCAGCTCCGCCATGAGGGCGACGACGCGCTCGACCAGCTCGTCCTCGCCGTGCTCCCCGTAAGGGAAGAAGGCGTCGTCCGCGACATAGAGGTAGTCCGCGTCCGGCCGCGCCGTGACGATCTCGCGGAAAACGGTCAGGCCGCCCAGCCCCGAATCGAACACGAGTATGCTCGTAGCCACGGCCGGGTTGGTACGGGAAGGCCCGCGCTCCGGCAATCCCCGCAGGCTTCAGCCGGGCTTGCCGAACACGCGCTGGAATATCGTATCCACGTGCTTGAAGTGGTAGCCGAGATCGAAGCTCTCCTCGAGCTCGGCCTCGCTGAGGTGCTTGCGCACGTCGGCGTCGGCACGCAGCAAGGAGAGGAAGTCGGCCTCGCCCCGCCACGCCCGCATCGCATTATTCTGCACCACCCGATAAGCCTCGTCGCGGGCGACGCCCTTGCGGGTGAGCGCGAGCAGCACGCGCTGCGAGTGAATGAGCCCGCCGAGCCGATCCAGGTTCTTGCGCATGTTGCCGGGATGGACGACGAGCTTGTCGACGATGGAGGCGAGGCGGGTGAGCGCGAAATCGAGCGTGGCGGTGGCGTCGGGAGCGATCATGCGCTCGACCGACGAGTGCGAGATGTCGCGCTCGTGCCAGAGCGCGACGTTCTCGAGCGCGGGCGTCACGTAGGCGCGCACCATTCGCGCGAGCCCGGTGACGTTCTCCGAGAGCACCGGATTGCGCTTGTGCGGCATCGCCGAGGAGCCCTTCTGGCCCTCGGAGAAGAATTCCTCGGCCTCGAGCACCTCGGTGCGCTGCAGGTGACGGATCTCGGTGGCGAGCCGCTCGGCCGAGGCGCCGGCCACCGCAAGGGTGGCGAAATACATGGCGTGCCGATCGCGCGGGATGATCTGGGTCGAGATCGGCTCGACAGCGAGCCCCATCGCCTCGGCGACATGCGCTTCCACGCGCGGATCGATCTGCGCGAAGGTGCCGACGGCGCCGGAAAGCGCGCAGGTCGCGACCTCCTTGCGGGCATGCACGAGCCGCTCGCGGGCGCGGGAGAACTCGGCATAGGCGAGCGCGAGCTTCAGCCCGAAGGTGGTCGGCTCGGCATGGATGCCGTGCGAGCGGCCGATGGTCGGGGTGCGCTTGTGCTCGAAGGCGCGGCGCTCGAGCGTGCTCCGCAGCTCATCGACGTCGGCGATCAGGATGTCGGTGGCGCGCACCAGCTGCACGTTGAGGGAGGTATCGAGCACGTCCGAGGATGTCATTCCCTGATGCAGGAAACGCGCCTCGGGGCCGACGATCTCGGCGAGATGCGTCAGGAAGGCAATGACGTCGTGCTTGACCTCGCACTCGATCGCCTCGATGCGCCCGACGTCGAAGGTCGCCTCCTTGCCTTTGCTCCAGATCGCCGCGGCCGCCGCTCCGGGAATCATCCCGAGCGCGGCCATGGCGTCGGCCGCGTGCGCCTCGATCTCGAACCAGATGCGGTAGCGAGTCTGCGCGTCCCAGATCGCGGCCATCGCGGGGCGAGTGTAGCGCGGGATCATCGGCGGCCTGGCATGATCGTCGGACGAGCAGCAGCAGCGGCGCTCTAGCAGATCGGTCCGGCAAGCTCAAATCGTCGCGCCCCACGCGACATGATGGAGATGGCCGGCACAAGGCGGCATTGACTCTGCACTGAGCTGTCATCGCCGGGCTTGTCCCGGCGATCCCGATTCAGGATCGAGATGGCCGGCACAAGGCCGGCCATGACGTCCTTGAATCCGCTGGCGTCGTGACGGACCGGCTCATGCCGCCTCGCCGCGCGCCATCGCCGCGGCGTTGCGGATGGCGGCGATGTTGGCGCGGTAGCTCTCTGCGTCGCTCCCCCTGAACACCGCCGAGCCCGCGACCAAGACGTTCGCGCCCGCGCCGGCGACCGCCGCCGCGTTCGCCGGGGTGATGCCGCCGTCGACCTCGATGTCGATCGCCCGCGCGGCGACGAGCGCGCGCAGCCGGGCAATCTTCTCGGCCGCGAACGGGATGAAGGCCTGGCCGCCGAAACCGGGATTGACCGCCATCACCAGCACGAGATCGACGAGATCGATGAGCGGCTCGATCGTCTCCACCGGCGTGCCGGGATTGAGGCTGACGCCCGCCTTCTTGCCGAGCGCGCGGATCGCCTGCAGCGAACGGTGGACATGCGGCCCCGATTCGACGTGCACGGTGATGAGGTCGGCGCCGGCGCCCGCGAAGGCTTCGAGGTAGGGATCGCAGGGCGCGATCATCAGGTGCACGTCGAGGGGCTTGCCGGTATGCGGCCGGATTGCCTTCACCGCGGCGGGGCCGATCGAGATGTTGGGCACGAAATGGCCGTCCATCACGTCCACATGGATCCAGTCGGCGCCGGCCTGATCGACCGCGCGCACCTCTTCGCCGAGCCGCGCGAAGTCGGCGGCGAGGATCGAGGGGGCGATGACGAGCGGCTGCTGGCGCATGCGCGGGGCTGCGGATGAGGCCGTCGCCTAACACGGGGCGCGCTCCTGGGCAACGCGGCCCGGCCCGATGCCGCGGCGCGACTTGCGGGCGCGTGCCAGCCGGATCGCGCGACGGCTTGCTGCCGGCCCCGCCGTGTGCTCGATGCCCACTCCGCCCGCAACGCACGGGTTGCAAAGATCAAGAGGACCTCGCATGGCCCGTGTGGATGCCGTCGTGCTCGGTGCCGGGATTGTCGGCACGTCCGTTGCCCTGCACCTCGCGAGGCGCGGGCTCGCGGCGGCACTCCTCGACCGCCGCGCGCCGGGCGAGGAAACCTCCTACGGCAACGCAGGCGTGATCGAGGCCAATACGCTTCTCCCGCATCCGTTCCCGTCCGGCCTCTCCGCGCTGCTGCGGATCGCCGCCATGCGCGCGACCGACGCGCATTATCACCTGTCGTTCCTGCCGCAGCTCGTGCCCTGGCTCCTGGCCTACCGCCGCAGCTCCGCACCCCGGCAAGCGCTCGCGGAAGTGATGCGGCCCTTGTTCGCGCGCGCGATCGCCGAGCACGAGCTGCTGATGGCCGAATCCGGTGCCGAGCGCTATCTGCGCAAGCAGGGCTGGCTCAAGCTCTACCGCACCGGGAGCGCCTTTGCGGCGACCGCCGGCGAGCGCGAGCTGGCTACGAGCCAGGGACTCCCGTTTCATGTTCTCGACGTTGCCGCAGCGCAGGCGCTGGAGCCATCGCTGGCACCGGTCTATCGCCATGCCGTGCATTGGCCCGCCGCCGCAAGCGTCACCAATCCGCTGGCGCTCACGCGCGCCTATGCGGCGCGCTTCGAGGCGATCGGGGGTGTCGTGCTCAAGGGAGATGCGCGGTCGCTGCGCCGCTCCGGCGCCGGCTGGCAGGTAGGCACCCAGGAGGGCCTGCTGGAGGCGAAGGCCGCCGTGGTGGCGCTCGGCCCCTGGGCGACCGACCTCCTCGAGCCGCTGGGGATCGCGCTGCCGCTCGCGGTGAAACGCGGCTATCACCGGCACTTCCGGACGCGCGGCAATGCCGGGCTCAACCGGCCGGTCGTCGATGCCGAGCTCGGCTACTGCGTGGCGCCGATGGAGCAGGGCCTGCGGCTCACCACCGGCGCCGAGTTTGCTCGCCGCGACGCGCCGCCCACCCCGGTGCAGCTCACGCGGCTGTTGCCGCAGGCGCAGCAGCTGTTTCCGCTCGGCGAGCCGGTCGAGGCGGTGCCCTGGATGGGCAGCAGGCCCTGCTTTCCCGATTCCCGGCCGGTGATCGGGCGCGCACCCGGGCAGCGCGACCTGTGGCTCGCCTGCGGCCATGCCCATTGGGGGCTGACGCTGGGGCCTGTCACCGGGCGTCTCGTCGCCGAGCTGATGACCGGGGCTGAGCCGTTCTGCGACCCTGCGCCCTGCTCAGCCGAGCGGTTCGCCCGCTGACCCGTCGGGGCTCGCCCGGTGAAGCTATTCGCTGATCGTGCGCACCACGCTCGAGGTCGGCCGATCGGAGCCGCCGCCCGCCCCCTTCATCTGCTTCAGGATGAGCTCGTCGTAGGAAGCGATGGTGGTGACCGCAAACTTCGGTTTCATGAACACAACCTTGTAGCCGCCGGCCTTGAGGTCGTTGAGCAGGTCCATCGCGGCCTCGGCGGTGGCGTGCTGGAAGTCGTGCATCAGGATAATGCCTTTGCCGTGCTTCTTCAGCTTCGTCATCACCGACTGGCGGACCTGCTCGGGCCTGCGCATCTTGAAATCGAAGGAGTCGAAATCGGCGGAGAACATGGCGATGTTGCGCTTGCCGAGATATTCGACGAGCTCCGGCGGCTGCCTCAAGGCAGGGAAGCGGAAATACGGCGCCGAGGGTCCGCCCAACGCCCAGTGCACCGCGCTTATCCCTTTCTCGATCTCGTCCTTGGGGTCGTACTCATAAGCCTCGGTCTTGCCGTTGATCTGACACTTCCCCTTGGTCTTCGACAGGTCCTGGTGGCACCAGGTGTGCGAGCCGATCGCATGGCCGGCGGCGGCGACCTCCTTGAGGATGCCGGGCTCGTAGGTGGCGTGCAGGCCGATCGGGAAGAAGATCGCCTTGGTGCAGTGGGCGGCGAGCGCCGCCAGCACGAGGGGCGTGTTCTTCGGCCAGGGGCCGTCATCGAAGGTCAGCACCACCTCGCCTTCGCGCAGGAAATCATGAGTCTTGAAATGCTCGAAGCCGAAGCCGGGGCCGCCGGTGGTGTCGACCTCGACGATCCGGGAAACGCCCAGCGCATTCGGGTTGGCGCATGAGCTGGCCGCGCCGGCAGGGGCTGGAGCCGCTTCGGGTGCTGCCGCCGGTGCCGCCGCCGGCACCAGTGCCGGGGCGGTGGCGCGAGCCTTCCGCTGCGCCGGCATCGCCTGTGCGACGGTGCTCGGGCTTGCGCCGTCATCCGACGCTGCCGGGGAAGACGCAACGCCCTCGGCCGCCGGCGAGATCACCGCGGCTGCGGACGGAGCGGTCACCGGCTGACGCGGCTTGGCCGCCTGCTCGGCGGCGGCCACCGCGACCCGAGGCTGTGCAAGCGGGGCCGGCGTCACATTCGCCGCCCGTGGGACAGGCGCTGAGGCCCCGAACAGCGACTTCTGCGCCAGCACCATTCCGCCGGCCGCCAAACAGCCCACGATCGCAATTGCACCTGCCGCCGCTGCGAGCCGCATCGTCAACCCCTCCTCCTTGCCGTCATGCGCGGGCTTTCCCGGCGCCTCCCGATACGGGGCGCCATGGAGCCTCATCTATCGGGATGGCCGCGACAAAGCCCGGCCGTGACGACGTTTGATCGTGTCCGATCCGAACATGCTCTAAGTGGCTAATTCGGGGCGAAGTCAAGCAACTGCAACATTTACCCGGAGAAAAGTCGGGCGCTGTGGCAATCCTGCCAGCTTGGGATACCTCCGGGCAGGGATCGGGCCTCGAAAACGCCGCGCGCGACGGCGCGGGCGAGCGCGTTGGCGGCCATGGCGCCGAGCTCGGTCAGCCCGTTTACCGGGTCGGTGAGCGGCCGCCGGCCGGTGGCCGCGGCAAAGACGGTATCGCCATCGAGCATCGTGTGCGCAGGATAGATCGAGCGCGCAAGACCGTCCTGCGCCATCACCGCCAGCTGCTTGACCTGCGCTTTGCTGAGCAAGGCATCGGTTGCGACGATCGCAATGGTCGTATTCTCGCCCGGCTGCCCCTTGGCGCGCGGCAGGAGCGCGGCAGGCGGAACGGTGGTCGGAAAACCGAGGCCGCCGAATTCGCTGCCGACCTCGAACGGGGCTGCCCAGAAATGCGGGCCGGTCCCGACATTGACGCTGCCGCAGGCGTTCACCGCAACGAGTGCCCCGATCGTGTGTCCGCCGCGGGTAGTGGCCGAGGCCGAGCCGAGGCCGCCCTTCAGGTTGACGGTGGTGGCGCCGTAACCGGCACCGGCGGTGCCGAGCGCGAAGCTTTGCCCGGCCGCTGCCGCGGCCGCATAGCCGAGATCGCGGTAAGGGGGAAAACGACCCCAATCCTTGTCGCCGCCGTTGCGCAGGTCGAACAGCACCGCCGCGCAGACGAGGGGGATGCGGATCTCGCCGATGGCGAAGCCGCGTCCGTGCTGGCGCAGGAACGCCTGCGTTCCGGCGGCCGCGTCGAGCCCGAAGGCCGAGCCTCCGCTCAGCACCACGGCATCGATCCGCTCGACCGTGCGGTGCGGCTCGAGGAGATCGGTTTCCCGGGTGCCCGGCGCCCCGCCGCGCACATCGACGGCGGCGACGGCGGGTGCCTCGAACACGAGCGCGGTCACCCCCGAAGCCAGGCGGGCGTCGTCGGCATGTCCCACCAGGATGCCGGAAACGTCGGTGATCAGGTTGCGCATTGACGGCTCGAGTCTCCCGATCCCCAAAGCTGTGCCGGCAAGCCGGCCGGCCGATCACAACCGAGCGAAAGGAGGATCGGCGGCTTGAATCGCCCCTCTGATACGGCGCATCTAGGAGCATGGCCGCCGATGTCAGCGTGCTCGCCGCCCTCGTTGCCGGGCTGGTGAGCTTTCTCTCGCCCTGCGTCCTGCCGCTGGTGCCGCCCTATCTCGTCTATCTCGCCGGCACCTCGCTCGAGCGGCTGGCGGAGGCGGAGCCGCCGCCGCAGGTCAGACGCGATACCGTGCTTGCCGCGGCGCTGTTCGTCGCCGGCTTCTCCACGGTCTTTGTCGCGCTGGGCGCCAGCGCCAGCGCGCTCGGCAGCCTGTTGCGCTTCTACTCCAATGAGCTCGCGATCGTGGCCGGTATCGTCATCGTGGTCATGGGCCTGCATTTTCTCGGCATCACCCCGATCCGCTTGCTGCATCGCCAGGCGCGGCTGAACCTGCAAAAGCCGGTAGGCCTTTGGGGCGCCTATGTCATGGGACTCGCCTTTGCGCTCGGCTGGACGCCGTGCATCGGGCCCATTCTCGCGGCGATCCTCGCCGTCGCCGCCTCCAAGGCCACGGTTGCAAAGGGGGCGGGACTGCTCGCCGTCTATTCGCTTGGGCTCGGGGTTCCCTTCCTTGTCGCAGCGCTGGCAGTCGAGCCGTTCGCGGCCTTCCTGACGCGCTTCCGCGCGCACCTCGCTCACATGGAGCGAGTGATGGGAGGGCTCTTGGTGCTCACCGGAATAGCTTTTCTCGCCGGACTGTTCACGCAGCTCAACAACTGGCTGCTCGAGGCATTCCCGGTCCTGCAGAGCATCGGATGATCGGACAAGCCGGCGCCCGCTCCGGGCGGCCGGAGCGGGCGCCGCCGCCATGCTGCGCAGTCGAGCCTACTGGGCCTCGACGTAGGTGATCCTGCCGTCGGCGCCTTTCTTCCAGACATAAAGGACGTAGCGGTCCTTCTTCTTGCCGGCGACGGTGTAGCCGGTCACATCGCCTTTCTTGTCGTAGGACAGCTCACCGAGCACGGTGTTGAACACCTTGCCGGAATGCATCACGTCGGCGACCTTGCGGGGGTCCAGCGACTTGGCCTGCTCGGCCGCCTGCTTGATGATCTGGACCGCGGCGTAGCTGTAGAGCGTGTAGGCCTGCGGCTCGAATCCCTTCTTGCGGAACACGTCGATGATCTGCCTGTTCGCCGGATTGAGGCGCGGGTCCGGGGAGAAGGTCATCAGCGTGCCTTCCGCGCCCGGCCCGGCGATGACGGCAAACTCGTCGTCGGTGATGCCGTCGGCCCCCATGAAGGTGGCCTTGACGCCCTGATCGCGCAGCTGCCGCAGGATCAGGCCGCCGGTGTCGTGCAGGCCGCCCCAATAGACGAGATCGACGCGGGCCGCCTTGATCTTCGAGACCAGCGCCGAATAGTCCTTGTCGCCGATATTGACGCCCTCGAACAGCACCTCCTTGACCCCTCTGGCATTCATCGCCTTGCGGGTCTCCTCGGCGAGGCCCTGGCCATAGGTCGTCTTGTCGTGGACGACGGCCACGCGCTTGCCCTTGAACTTGTCGGCGATGATGTTTCCCGCCACCGGCCCCTGCTGGTCGTCGCGGCCGCAGGTGCGGAAGATGTTCCACATGTTGCGCTCGGTGACCTTGGGATTGGTGGCCGCGGGCGTGATCTCGAGAATCCCGTTCTCCTCATAGACCTGCGATGCGGGCATGGTGACGCCCGAGTTGAAGTGCCCGATGACGAACTTCACGCCCTCGCCGACGAACTTGTTGGCGACCGATACGCCCTCTTTCGGGTCGGCGCGGTCGTCGCCGACGGGTGGCGGCGACTGCAGCTTCTGCCCGAGAATGCCGCCGGCCGCATTGATGTCCTCGACCGCCTGCTCGACGCCGTTCTTGAGCTGGGCGCCGAAGGCGGCACTGCCGCCGGTGATCGGGCCGGCTACTCCGAGCTTGACCTCAGCGGAAGCAGCGCCGGCGGCAGCGAGGCCGAGACCGAGAGCGAGGCCGAGCGAGAGCCATTGTTTCATTTGTGCACCTCTGAGCGGAATGGGAGGAGGCGGGCGTGCGGCGCGCGCTCGATCCGCCCCGTGCGATGATTGAAGCCGCAAAACGGGCAAATGTCACCCGGATTTTGCCGCGTCCGGGGGCTGCCCACCGGCGCGCCGGCGCCACTGCAGCAAGCCAGAGCGCTGATTGATCCACCTGTAGCGGGTCACCATCTGCGTCACCCGCATCAGCCGGAAGCCGGCGAACGCGAAAGCCAGGCAGGCGACGAGATCGACCAGATAATAATGCAGCGAGAGAAGGGTGCCGTCGAACAGGGCAAAATGAAAGAAGCGCACGGCGGCGGCGAGGAGCAGCATGTAGAAGAGCACGTGCCACCACGGCCGCCAGGTCGCCGCAATCGCCCGGCCGGCGAGCCACGCGGCGCCGCCGCCCATCGCCACGGTCACCAGCAGGAAGATGCCGAGCGAGTGCTCGTCCGAGAGCAGCTCGAGGAGCGAGAGGTGCATTCCGCTTGCCTCAGTGCCGGCCGCCTTCCAGATACGCGACTCTGACCTCCGGCCGCTCCAGGAGCTCGCGCCCGCTGCCGCTCAGCGTGATGCGGCCGTTGACCATGACGTAGCCGCGGTGCGCGAGCTTGAGCGCGTGGAAGGCGTTCTGCTCGACCAGGAACATCGTGGTCCTCTCCTCGACGTTGAGCTTTCTGATCGCGGCGAAGATCTGCCGGGCGATCAGCGGCGCCAGCCCGAGCGACGGCTCGTCGAGCAGGAGCAGGCGCGGGCGGCTCATCAGCGCGCGTGCGATCGCCAGCATCTGCTGCTCGCCGCCCGAGAGCGTCCCGCCGCGCTGGTCGAGGCGCTCGCGCAGGCGCGGAAAGAGCGCGAGCACGCGCTCGAGATCGGCGCGGAAATGCGCCGGAGCGACCATCGCCGCCCCCATCTGCAGGTTCTCCAGCACGGTCATCCGCAGGAAGATGCGGCGGCCTTCCGGCGCCTGGGCGATCCGCAGTCGCGCGATCTCGTGGGTCGGCAGCCGGGTGATGTCGCGGCCCGCGAACACGATCGAGCCCTCTCTGGCGCGGGGATTGCCGAAGATCGTCATCATCAGCGTCGACTTGCCGGCGCCGTTCGCGCCGATCAGCGCCACGATCTCGCCCTCGCCGACCTCGATGTCGACGCCCCGGAGCGCGGCAATGTTGCCGTAGAAGGCGGTCACCCCGCAGACCGACAGGAGCGGCGGCGTCATCGGGCCGGCCGCCGCGGATGCCGGATCGTCGCGTTGATCGCGCGCCGGCACCTCATGGCTGGATCGCCATCTCGGCATCGGCGACCTCGTCCTGCTCGACGCCGAGATAGGCGGCGATGACGGTCGGGTCGTCGCAGATCTCCCGCGGTCTTCCGTCGGCGATCTTCTGACCGTGGTCGAGCACCACGATCTGGTCGGAAATCTCCATCACCACTGACATGTCGTGCTCGATGAGCAGGATCGACGTCGCATGCTGGTCGCGGATCGCATGAAGATAGCGCCCGAGCTCGGAGCTCTCGCGCGGGTTGAGCCCGGCGGCCGGCTCGTCCAGGCACAGCAGCACCGGATCCGTGCACATGGCGCGGGCAATCTCCAGCCGCCGCTGATCCCCGTAGGGGAGCCGTCCCGCCGGCTCGTCGGCGCGCCGGGTGAGGCCGGTGCGGTCGAGCCAGTAGCGTGCCTTCTCGATCGCGTGGCGCTCGGCGCGGCGATAGATCGGAAGCCCGAGCGCGCCCAGCACGGTGAACCCGGACGCCAGCATCAGCACGTTGTGCTGCGCGACCAGCAGATTCTCGAGGACGGTCATCCCCTGGAACAGGCGGATGTTCTGGAAGGTGCGGGCGACCCGGGCTTTCTGCGTGACCAGGTAATCGGGCATGCGCTCGAGCAGGAACAGGCCGCCGTCGCCGTGGCTGACGCTGCGGGTGCCGCGCTGGGTCAAGGCGTCGAGCTCGCTCCACAGGCGCGGATCGCCGAATTGCAGTGCGATGCGCCCTTCGGTCGGCTTGTAGAAGCCGGTGATGCAGTTGAACACGGTGGTCTTGCCGGCGCCGTTCGGCCCGATCAGCGCGGTGATCTCGCCCCGGTGGGCGACGAACGAGACATCGTTGACCGCCACCAGCCCGCCGAAACGCATGCTCAAGTGCTCGACGCTCAGCACCGGCGCCGGGCGGGGCTTTCCGCTCTCCGCCCCGAGGACGGCCGGGGTCTTCTCGCGAGCCGAGCCGGTCATCGCCCTGCGCCGGCTGCGAGCGCCGCCGTCCGCTCGCGCTCGGGGTCGCGCTCGGGCAGGGGAGGGTGCCTGCCCTCGTGCAGGAAAGCCGACGGCTCGCGCGTCGCGATCAGCCCGCGCGGCCGCCAGATCATGATCAGCACCATGGCGAACCCGAACAGCAGCATACGATACTGGGTCGGATCGAAATCGTTGCCGAACACGAGCTTCAGGAAGTCGAGCTCGCGCATGATCTCGGTGCCGCCGATCATGACGGCGGCGGCGATGGCCACCCCGGTGAGGCTGCCCATCCCGCCGAGCACGACGATGGCGACGATCACCGCCGATTCCATGAAGGTGAAGCTCTCCGGCGAGATGAATCCCTGCCGGGTGGCGAAGAAGGAGCCGGCGAAGCCGGCGAACATCGCCCCCATGGCGAAGGCGGTGAGCTTGGTATTGGTGGTGTTGATGCCGAGCGAGCGGCAGGCGATCTCGTCCTCGCGCAGGGCTTCCCAGGCGCGCCCGATCGGCAGCCGGCGCAGCCGCGTGGTGACCGCCGCGGTGAGCAGCGCCAGCGCCAGGATGACGTAGTAGAGGAAGATCGTGCGGTAGATCGGGCTGAACTCGAGCCCGAAGCGGGCGGCGAAGCCCTGCTCGCTGGCGTTGAAGGGAATGCCGAAGAACGTCGGCCGCGGAATGCCGCCGATGCCGGCATAGCCGTTGGTCACCGGAACCCAGTTGATCAGGATCAGCCGAATGATCTCGCCGAACGCCAGCGTCACGATGGCGAGATAGTCGCCGCGCAGGCGCAGGACCGGGAAGCCGAGCAGAACGCCCCACAGCGCGGCGAGGCAGCCCGCCATCGGCAGCAGGATCCAGAACGTGAGCCCGAAGGTCATCGCCAGCAACGCATAGGAATAGGCGCCGACCGCGTAGAAGGCGACGTAGCCGAGGTCGAGCAGCCCGGCGAGCCCGACCACGATGTTCAGGCCCCAGCCGAGCATCACGTAGATGAGGATCTGCACCCCGTAATTGTCGATCCACTTGATCGCGCCCTGGAAGCCGGTGAGCGCGAGCATGAGGAGCGGATAGGCGACCAGGAGGGCGACGACGCCGGTACGCAAGGCGATGCCGATCTGCCGCCGCCGCAGGAGGCCGCTCTCGCTCGTCGCCGGATAGCGCAGCCGCGTCCAGGTGACGACGGCTCCGACGGCGCAGGCGCAGGCGGCGCCGGCGCCGAGGATGACGAGCGCGAGGAGCGCAGCGGCAAGCCCCGGCTCCGCCGCTGCGGTCACGGCGAGGCCCAGACGCGCGGCCGCGGCGATGAGCCCGAGGATGACCGCGCCGAGCGCGAGCCGGCCCGGCCGGCTCGCCGCGGCGGCGAAGGCGCGGCGGACGCGCTGGCGCGGCAGCAGGTCCCAGGCCAGTCGGCCGAGCGCGAGGGCCGCGACCATCGCGCCCAGCAGCGGCCAGCGCGTCTCCAGCACGAGCTCGTTGCGGATGTTCTGGACGGTGTTCAGCCCGATCAGCGGCAGCAGCAGGAGCGCGGCGACGAGGCCGGTCCAGGCGGCCTGCCGCAGCGCCCGGACGATGTCCGTCGCCGGGGCGGCTTCGCCCCCCATCTCAGACCTTCTCCACGTCGGGACGGCCGAGAATGCCCTGGGGGAGGAAGATCATGGTGATCGCGAGGATCGAGAAGGCGGCGACGTCCTTGTAGTCGGTGGAGAAGTACGCCGACCACAGCGTCTCGATGAGCCCGATCAAGAGCCCGCCGAGGACCGCTCCCGGGAGCGAGCCGATCCCGCCGAGCACCGCCGCGGTGAAGGCCTTCACGCCGGGGACGAAGCCGTCGGAGAAGTTCACCACGCCGTAGTACATGAGGTACATCGTGCCGGCCACCGCGGCGAGGGCGGCGGCGATCACGAAGGTGATCGAGATGGTGCGGTCGACGTCGATGCCGAGCAGCGCCGCCATCCTCTGATCCTGCTCGCAGGCGCGCTGGGCGCGGCCGAGCGCGGTCTTGCTCACCACGAACCAGAAGCCGAGCAGCAGCGCTGCGGTGACCGCCCAGACGATGAGCTGCTTGTAGGATACCGCGACGTCATAGCCTTCCTCGCCTGACGACATCAGCACGACCACCTGCTCGAACAGCGGCGGGATCGACTTGTTGCGCGGGCCCTGCGCCACCTGCACGAAGTTCGACAGGAAGATCGACATGCCGATCGCGGAGATGAGCGGGGCGAGGCGGAACGAGCCGCGCAGCGGACGATAGGCGACCCGCTCGATCGCCCAGTTGGCGATCGAGGTCAGCAGCATCGCGATCACGAGCACGATGAGGAGCGCGAGCACGATCGAGGCGATGCCGATCCAGCTGGTCAGGACGAGGAACGCGATCAGCGCAATGAACGCCGAGACCATGAACACGTCGCCGTGGGCGAAATTCACCATGCCGATGATGCCGAACACCATCGTGTAGCCGATGGCGATCAGGCCGTAGATCGAGCCGAGAGTGATGCCGTTGATGAGCTGCTGGACGAGGACTTCCATGCCAGAGCGCAGCGCTCGCGCTGCGCCTCCCGGGATTCGGCACGGCGGCAACCTCTATCAGGAGCCGGCAGCAGCGGCAACGGCGGGCGCCGCGGGTGCCCGCCGATCCCGCCCGGCATGAGCAGGCAGGCTGCGGCTGTTCGCGGCCGGAAGGAGTGCTACTATCTCCCGCATGCGATCCGAGGACGCGATTGCCGCCGAGAGGCGGCCATTCACCGGCAAGGAATATCTCGCCAGCCTGCGCGACGGGCGCGAGGTCTACATCTACGGCGAGCGCGTCGCCGACGTCACCACCCATCCGGCCTTCCGCAACGCCGCCCGCTCGATCGCCCGGCTCTACGATGCGCTGCACGACGAGGGGACGAAGAGCCAGCTGACGACGGCGACCGACACCGGGTCGGGCGGCTTCACCCACCGCTTCTTCCGCGCCGCCCATTCGCGCGACGAGCTGATCGCCCAGCGCGACGCGATCGCGATCTGGGCGCGCATGTCGTACGGCTGGATGGGACGCTCGCCCGACTACAAGGCGTCGCTGATGAACACGCTCGGCGCCAATCACGCGTTCTACGGCAGATTCGCCGGCAACGCGCGGGCGTGGTACCGGCGCGCGCAGGAGCACGTGCTGTTCATGAACCACGCCATCGTCAATCCGCCGGTCGATCGCGCCAAGGCGGCCGACCAGGTCAAGGACGTGTTCATCACCATCCAGAAGGAGACCGACGCCGGCATCTACGTCTCCGGCGCGAAGGTGGTGGCGACCTCGTCGGCGCTCACCCACTACAATTTCCTCGGCCAGAATGCAGCGGTGCCGACCCACGACACCGATCTCGCGGTCATGTTCATCGCCCCGATGAACGCGCCGGGGGTCAAGCTGATCTGCCGCACCTCCTACGAGATGATGGCGAGCGTGATGGGCACTCCCTTCGACTACCCGCTGTCGTCGCGCTTCGACGAGAACGACGCGATCTTCGTGTTCGACAACGCGTTCATCCCCTGGGAGGACGTGCTGCTGCACCGCGACCTCGAGAAGCTCAAGACGTTCTTCCCGCAGTCGGGATTTCTCGCCGGCTACCAGTTCCAGGGCTGCACGCGGCTCGCGGTGAAGCTCGACTTTCTGGTCGGCATCATCGCCAAGGCGCTGCGCACCACCGGCGCCGACGAGTTCCGCGGCAATCAGGCGATGCTCGGCGAGGTGATCGCCTGGCGCAACCTGTTCTGGGCGCTCACCGACGCGATGGCGGCCAAGCCCACCCCTTGGGTCGACGGCGCGGTGCTGCCCAACGTGCAGTCCGGCGCGAGCTATCGGGTCTTCGCCGGCGACGCCTACGGGCGGGTGAAGGAGATCGTCGAGAAGATCGTCGCCTCGGGACTGATCTATCTTCCCTCCTCGGCCAGGGACTTTCGCAACCCGCAGATCGACAAGTACCTCGCCAAGTACGTGCGCGGCTCGCACGGCGTCGGCTACCGGGAGCGCATCAAGGTGATGAAGCTGCTCTGGGATGCGATCGGCAGCGAGTTCGGCGGCCGCCACGAGCTCTACGAGATGAACTACGCGGGCAATCACGAGGACATCCGCATCCAGGCGATGTGGAACGCGCGCACCAGCGGCACGCTCGACAGTATGATCGCGCTCGCCGAGCAGTGCCTGGCCGATTACGACGAGAACGGCTGGCGCAACCCCGCCTGGCTCGATCCGGACGATGTCGCCTATCCGGACATGGCAGGCGGCAAGCGCGCAGCGGAGTGAATTGCGATCAGCAATTCTGGACACGATGATCGTTCACGACCATATTGCTGAACAGGAGTGGACCTGCTCACGGCTACGATGATCTTCGAGCTTTACGATGCCTTGAAAGCGGCAGGAGTTGATTTGACGGTGCTCAAATGGATGGTGGGGTTCAATCTCGCGATCAGCGTGAGCACAGTCATGCTGCTCCTCCGCCATTAAGCGTGGCTTTCAGGTCGAGCCCGGATCATGAGCTGGATCGATCAGCGCCCGGATGACGCGATGGACGGCGCGTTCACCGCGGTCGGGCCGGAGGTCGTGCGCACCGTCGAGCCGGCCCTTTTCCGCGAGGCGATGAGCCGGCTCGGCGCCGCGGTGCATGTGATCACCACCGCCGGTCCCGGCGGCAAGGCGGGCGCGACCGCAACCGCGGTCTGCTCGGTGTCGGACGCGCCGCCGACGCTGCTCATGTGCCTCAACCGCCGCAGCCAGACCAACCCTTCCGTGGTGGAGAACGGCGTCTTCTGCGTGAACACCCTCGGCGACGGGGGAGCCGAGCTCGCCGACCTGTTCGCCGGCCGCACCGGCGTCTCCGGAAGCGACCGATTTGCAACCGGCGAGTGGACGACGCTGTCGACCGGCAGCCCGGTGCTGAGCTCGGCGGTGATCGCCTTCGACTGCCGCATCATCGAGGTGAGGTCGGTCGCGAGCCACAACGTCTTCTTCGGCGCGGTCGAGGCCGTGCGGCTCGGTGCCGCCGGTCCCGCCCTCGTCTATCACGACCGCGCCTACAAGCGGGTGTGAGATCGGAGGACAGACGACAGACGCCAGACGACAGAGATTGCCCCCGCGTTGTCGTGCTCTTCCCGCATCTGCCGTCCGTGCTCCGTCCTCTGTCCTCCGTCGTCTGTCCTCCGTAAGGTTAAGAAAGGGTTTCCGTTGAGGCCTGCGGTGGCGCGCCGCTAAGTGGCCGCCATCGGTCCGACGAGACGCCGCTGCCATCGAGCAGGGCCCGCCGACCGGTCGTCCGGGAGGTCGCCATGCGGTCTCGTCCGCGGCTTGGCGCGGCCAATGCCGCTCTCATCGCGCTCTATTTCGTCCCGGTCTGGGGCGCGGAGGCGGTTCGCGCGCTGACCTCGCCGTTCTACGGTTTCGATGATCCGATGCACGCCGCGGCTGCGAGCTATGTTCGCGGCGTCTTCGATTTCGGCCTGCCCGGGCTGCTGCGAGCCTCGATCGTGCTCGCGACCATCAAGCTCGTTGCCGCCGCCGCCTTCCTCGCCTGTGTCATCGATTTCGCCCGCGCTCTGCTCGTGCGGCGCGAGGTCGACCGCGTCACGCTCGAGACCGCGCTGGCGCTCGCCGGCGGCGGAGTGCTGCTGCTGGCGCTGCCGATCCTCGGCACCGGCGACGGCGGCCTCATCCGCCTGCATGCGACCGAGCTTCTGCTGGTCGTGGGCGCCATCACCGTCCTCTCGGTGGAACGGCACGTCGAGGAACGGGCCGCCCGCCCGCCGCCCGCAGCAGAGCCGGGCGCAGCCGGCAGGCCGATCCGGGCGGCTCCCTAGAATCGCGGCGGCGGATCTGCCGAGACAGCGGCACAGACCGGCCTTACGCCGGCCGCAGGAACTCCAGCACCGCCTCGGTATAGGCGTCTCGCGCCTCGATGTTGGACATGTGCGCGGCATCGAGCACGAGGAGGCTCGCGCCCGGAACGTGCTCCTTGATGTACGCGTTGGCTTGCGGTGGTGTCGCCGGATCGTGCCGGCCGGCGATCACCAGCGTCGGTGCCTTGATCTTCGGCAGCAGATCGCGCTGATCCATGTCCCGCACCGCCTCGCCGCAGGCGAGATACCCTTCGAGCGGCGTCGCCGCGAACATCGCCTTGATCGGGGCGACCGCCTCCGGCGAGTGCTCGAGGAAGCGCCTGGTGAACCAGCGCTCCATGTTGGGGCCGGCGAAGGCGGCGAGCCCCTTCTCGCGCACCAGCCCGAGCCGATCGTTCCACGCCCCCTTGTCGGCGAAATAGCTCGAGGTGTTGGTCAGCACCAGCCGCTCGACGCGATCGGGGGCATTGGCCCCGAGCCATTGCCCGACCATGCCGCCCATCGAGAGGCCGCACCAGTTGATCCTGTCGATGCCGAGCGCGTCGAGCACGGCGAGCACATCGCGCCCGAGACGCTCCATCGTGTACGGCCCCTTCGGCACGCCGGATTTGCCGTGCCCGCGCCGGTCGTAGCGAAGGAGCCGGAAGTGCTCGGCGAAGGGCGCCACCTGGCCGTCCCACATGTGCAGCGTGGTGCCGAGCGAATTCGACAGCATGAGCACCGGGGCATGCTGCGGCCCTTCGATCTCCACGTATATCGGGCAGCCGTCGGCGTCGATCACGGGCATGTCGGTCCTCGCGGGATGGTCCGCCTGTCAGCGCTTTCCAGCGCGGCCCTGCAACGAGCCGACGATCCGGTCGATCAGGGTTTGCGCGGCGCCCTGGTGGGCCATGGGCTCGAACAGCTTGGCAAGCTCGCCGACCGAGAGGGTAAGCTTGACCCGGTCGTCCTCGCCGAGCACCTCGTGCAGCTGGCGCTTGGCGGTGGCGGCCTTGCGGCTCGCCTCCTCGACGATGCGGCTCGCTTCCGGCCTGCCCAGCCTGGCGCTGAGCGCGAGCGCGACCGTGTCGGCCATGATCTGCCCGCGCGTCGCCCCGATATTGTCGCGCATGCGCTCGCCGTCGACCTCGAGCCCCTGGGCGATGTCGGCGACCGCATCGAGCGCGCCGGAGGTCGCGAGCGTGAGGGCGGGAAATGTTGGCCATTCCGCCGACCAGCCGCCGAGCGCGCGCTCGTGCTCCTGCACCTGGGCGGCAAGGACGGTCGCGGCGAGATTGGGCGCGACGATCGCCGCCGCCAGCGCCCGCGCCACCGCCGTCGATCGGTGCGGGTGCGGGGCAGCGGCAGAGCCCTCGGCGCGGGATGCCGGCTCGAAGGCTTCGCCCACATCGGTCTGCATGAGCAGCGAGACATCGCGCGCGATCTTGCCGCAGCTGCCGGCGAGAATGGCGAAGCCGGCGGCGACCTCGGCGAGCCGGTCGCGGTGGCTGTGCCAGGGAGCCTCCGGCAGCGGCAGGTCGAGCAGCGCCGCGAGCCGCTCGGCAATGTCGAGCCCGCGCTCGTTGAAGGCGGCGAGCGTGCCGACGGCGCCGCCGAACTGCAGCACCAGCGCCTCCCGCCGCAGCCGGCGCAGGCGCTCGCGCGAGCGCGCGAGCGCGGCGGCATAACCGGCGAGCTTGAGCCCGAACGGGATCGGCAAGGCGTGCTGCATCTCCGTGCGGGCGACGGTGGCGGTGCGCCGATGGCGTCCGGCAAGCGTGGTGAATCCCTCGATCGCGCGGTTGAGGTCGGCGAGCAGCGCGTCGATCGCCGCCTTGAGCTCGAGCACGAGCGCGGTGTCGATCAGGTCCTGGATGCTGGCGCCCCAGTTCACGTAGCCGGCGGCAGCGGCGTCGGTCTTTGCGACCTCGGCGGCGAGCGCGCCGAGCAGCGGGGCGGCGATGTTGCCGGTGGCCGCGGCCTGCTGCGCCAGGCGGTTGCAGTCGTAGCGCTCGGGGTGAGCGGCGGCGGCAATCGCGTCGCTGGCGAGCGCCGGCACGACGCCGATCGCCGCTTCCGCGCGCGCCAGCGCCGCCTCGAACTCGAGCATCCGTTGCAGACGGGCCCGATCATCGAGGACGGCGCGCATGGCCGCGCTCGAAAGCAGCGGATTGAGCAGCGATGAAGCAGCGAGCGGATCGGTCATGGAAGGAAGTGACGGATGGCACACCAATAGCCGGCCGGGAAGCCGTCGCCAACCCCGCGGCCTGCTCGCCTTCGGCCGGAATCCACTTTCCCGGCGCGCCGCGCTCGATCTATACCGGAAGGCCGCGAAACGAGGGAGAAGGCCGATGGCGATGACCATGAACGGGCAGGTCCAGCTTCCGGCAAGCCGCGAGGTGGTGTGGGCGAAGCTCAACGACCCGGAGGTGCTCAGAGGCTGCATCCCCGGCAGCGAGCAGCTCGACAAGATCGCCGACAATGAGTTCCAGGCCGTCGCCACGGTGAAGGTCGGACCGGTGAAGGCCCGCTGGAAGGGCAAGGTGCGGCTAACCGACCTCGATCCGCCGAACAGCTATCGGATTTCCGGCGAAGGGGAGGGCGGGGTTGCCGGATTCGCCAAGGGAGGCGCCAAGGTCACGCTGGCCGAGAAGGACGGCGGCACGCTCTTGACCTACGACGTGGAGGCGCAGATCGGCGGCAAGCTCGCGCAGCTGGGTCAGCGCCTGATCAACAGCGCCGCCAAGAAGACCGCCGACGATTTCTTCGCCAAGTTCGCGGTGGCCGTGTCCGGCGGCGCCTCCTGATCGGCCGCCTGGCATCGCCGCTCGCGCGCGGGAAGGCTCAATACCCTTGACCGGCGATGCGCCGGAGGTTCAGAGTCGAGCTCCCACGGAACCATTGCCGGGGCAAAATCGACCGGATATTGCCCCGATCCGCCGGCAGCGTCGCCCGCCGGTGCCCAAAACACGGCCTTTGGCCGGATTTCGAGGAGGGTAGCCATGTCCGCCGTCGCGCTGACGGTGAACGGTAAAGCCGTCACCGGTGATGTCGATCCGCGCACTCTGCTGGTGCAATTCCTGCGCGAGCATCTGCGCCTCACCGGCACCCATGTCGGTTGCGACACCTCGCAGTGCGGCGCCTGCGTGGTGCATGTGAACGGCAAGGCGGTCAAGTCGTGCACGATCTTCACCTGGCAGGTCGAGGGCGCCGATGTCCTGACGATCGAGGGAGTTGCCGAGCCGAACGGGACGCTGCATCCGATGCAGGAGGCGTTCCGCGAGCATCACGGCCTGCAGTGCGGCTATTGCACGCCGGGAATGATCATGACCGCAATCGACATGGTCCGGCGCAAGGGCCACGATCTCGACGACCGTACCATCCGCCACGAGCTCGAAGGCAATCTCTGCCGCTGCACCGGCTACCACAACATCGTCAAGGCGATCGCCGCCGGCGCCAAGGCGATGGCGAAAGGGGACGGCAAATCCCAAGCCGCCTGAGCCCGCGGCGCTGACCGAGGCCTGCCTGGCAAGGCGCCAACCCTGGGAGGACCGCCATGAGCGCGACCGGAATCGGCGCGGCGGTGCGCCGCAAAGAGGACCACCGCTTCGTCACCGGCAAGGGCCACTACACCGACGACATCAACCGTCCGGGGCAGGTCCACGCCTTCTTCCTTCGTTCCCCGCACGCGCATGCCAGGATCAAGCGGATCGACGGCAAGGCCGCCGCGGCGATGCCGGGGGTGGTGGCGGTGCTGACCGGCGCCGAGCTCGCCGCCGACAAGATCGGCGGCCTCATTTGCGGGTGGATGATCAAGTCCAAGGATGGCTCGCCGATGAAGGCCGCGCCGCACCCGGCGCTCGCCCACGGCAAGGCCAACCATGTCGGGGATGCCGTTGCGGTGGTCGTCGCCGAGACGCTGGCGCAGGCCAAGGACGCCGCCGAGAAGGTCGTGGTGGACTACGAGGTGCTGCCGGCAGTGGTCGATCCGGCGAAGGCGCAGGCCGCGGGTGCACCGCAAATCCACGAGGCCGCTCCGGGCAACGCGATCTATCACTGGCATCTGGGCGACCAGAAGGCCGTCGACGCCGCGTTCCGCGCCGCCAGGCACGTCACCCGGATCGATCTCATCAACAACCGCCTGGTGCCGAATGCGATCGAGCCGCGCGCGGCGATCGCCGAATACGATGCCGGCACCGACAGCCTCACGCTCTGGAACACCACGCAGAACCCGCACGTCGCGCGCCTGGTCATCTCCGCCTTCGTGGGCATGGCCCCCGAGCACAAGCTGCGCGTGATCGCCCCCGATGTGGGCGGCGGCTTCGGCTCGAAGATTTTCATCTATCCGGAGGAGGTCGTCTGCCTGTGGGCGGCGCGCAAGATCGGCCGGCCGGTGAAATGGGCCTCCGAGCGGTCGGAGGCTTTCGTGGCCGACGCGCACGGCCGCGACCACGTCACCCATGCGGAGATGGCCTTCGACGGCGAGGGCAAGGCGATCGGACTCAGGGTCAAGACGATCGCCAATCTCGGCGCCTACATGTCCACGTTCTCCTCCTCGGTGCCGACCTATCTCTACGGCACCCTGCTGTCCGGCCAGTACGACATCCCCGCCATCTATTGCGAGGTCGATGCGGTCTACACGAACACGGTGCCGGTCGATGCCTACCGCGGTGCCGGCCGTCCGGAAGCCACCTTCGTCGTCGAACGGCTGATGCAGGTGAGCGCGCGGCAGCTGCGCATCGATCCGGCCGAGCTGCGCAGGCGCAACTTCATCAGGAAGTTTCCCCATCAGACGCCGGTGATCATGGCCTACGACGCCGGCGACTACGAAGCTTCGCTCAACAAGGCGCTGGAGATCGCCGACTACGCCGGCTTCGCCCGGCGCAAGCGCGAATCGGCTCGCTCGGGCAGGCTGCGCGGGGTCGGGCTGTCGACCTATATCGAAGCCTGCGGCATCGCGCCGAGCCAGGCCGTGGGCTCGCTGGGCTGCGGCGTGGGGCTGTGGGAATCAGCCGAGGTGCGCGTCAATCCGACCGGCTCGGTCGAGGTGCTCACCGGCTGCCATCAGCACGGCCAGGGGCACGAGACCACATTTGCCCAGATCGTGTCGGAGCGGCTCGGCATCCCGATCGAGAACGTCAGCGTGGTGCACGGCGACACCGACAAGGTGCAGTTCGGCATGGGCACCTACGGGTCGCGTTCCGGCGCCGTCGGCATCACTGCAATCGTCAAGGCGCTGGACAAGATCGAGGACAAGGCGCGAAAGGTCGCCGCTCACATGCTGGAAGCGGCCGAGGGCGACATCGTCTTCAAGGACGGCAAGTTCACCGTCGCCGGCACCGACAAGTCGGCGGCCTGGGGAGAGGTCGCGCTCAACGCCTATATCGCCCACAAGTTCGTCGGAGCCGAGCTCGAGCCGGGCCTCAAGGAGGGCGCGTTCCACGATCCCACGAATTTCACCTTTCCCGCCGGCTGCCACGTCTGCGAGGTGGAGGTCGATCCGCAGACCGGTGAGAGCGAGATCGTCGCCTGGACCGCGGTCGACGACTTCGGCACCCTCGTCAATCCGATGATCGTCGAGGGCCAGGTCCACGGCGGCATCGCCCAGGGGGTGGGGCAGGCCCTGCTCGAGGGCGCCGTCTACGACAAGGACGGCCAGCTGGTGACCGGCTCGCTCATGGACTACTGCATGCCGCGTGCCCATCACCTGCCCGCGCTCAAGGTCGACACGACGGTGACCAGGGCCCCCTCGAACCCGCTCGGGATCAAGGGATGCGGTGAGGCCGGCGCCATCGCCGCCCCGGTCGCCGTGATCAACGCGCTGACCGACGCGATCGGCAGCGAGGATCTGGCAATGCCCGCGACCGCGCACGCGGTATGGCGGGCGCTGCAGCAGACCGACAGGCAAAAGGCCGCATAGGAGCAGTCACGATGTACGCATTCACCCAGCACCGCCCGACCACAGTGCGCCAGGCAGCGGGCCTGCTCGCCAAGCAGGAGGAAGCCAAGCTGCTGGCCGGCGGTCACACGCTGATCCCGACCATGAAGCTGCGCCTCGCCGGCCCGAAGAACCTGATCGATCTGGCCAAGGTCGAGGGCCTGACGGGAATTGCGCCGTCCGGGCGCTCGATCACCATCGGCGCCATGACCCCGCACGTCGAGGTTGCGACCTCGGCGGTGGTGCGCGAGAGCATCCCGGCGCTCGCCGATCTCGCCGGCCTGATCGGGGATCCGGCGGTGCGCCATCGCGGCACGATCGGCGGCTCGGTCGCCAACAACGATCCGAACGCCGACTATCCCGCTGCCGTGCTCGGCCTCGGCGCCACGGTGATCACCAACAAGCGGCGCATTGCCGCCGACGACTTCTTCAAGGGCCTGTTCGAGACCGCCCTCGAGCCCGACGAGATCATCACCAAGGTGCAGTTCCCCAAGCCGCAGAAGGCGGCCTACCAGAAGTTCCCGAACCCCGCCTCGCGCTACGCCCTGGTCGGTGTCTTCGTCTCGAAGCGCGGGTCGGAGATCCGCGTGGCGGTGACCGGCGCCGGCGCCGGCGGGGTGTTCCGCGTCGCCGCCTTCGAGGAGGCGCTCAAGAAGCGCTTCGGCGCGAAATCGCTCGAAGGGATGACCGTGCCGGCCGAGGGCATGGCGAGCGACATCCACGGCAGCGCCGAATATCGCGCGCACCTGATCGGCGTGCTGGCACGCCGCGCGGTGGCCGCGGCAACGGCGTGAGCCGCGTTCGCGAGGCTGGGCGCGATCGCCTCGCGGCGTCCCCGCGAGCGCAAGCCGCGACAGCGATCTTCCCCGCCATTGCCGATCCGGGGAGCAACAGTGCACCGATAATTCGCGGGCTGGAGCGATCGCGTTGACGCGCCGTTGCTCAGCTACGAGAGCCTCGCCTCATGAAAGAGCCGCCGACCCCTCGCCCGCTGCCTGCCTCGATCGACGCGACCGTCGATCTGCTCGCGGCGGGCGATTATATCGCCGACCGGTCGCTGGGGACGGTGCTGTTTCTTGCCCTGCGGATGGGACGGCCGCTGTTCCTCGAAGGCGAGGCGGGGGTCGGCAAGACCGAGATCGCGCGAGTGCTCTCGGCCACCCTCGGACGCCGTCTGATCCGCCTGCAATGCTACGAGGGCCTCGACGTCGCTGCCGCGGTCTACGAGTGGAATTACGCGGCGCAGATGATCGCCATCCGCGTCGCCGAAGCTGAAGGCGCGCATGACCGCGACCGGCTCGAGCACGACGTGTTCTCCGATCGGTTCCTGATCAAGCGCCCGCTCCTGCAGGCGCTCGAGCCCGATCCGGCCGGCGCCCCGGTGCTGCTGATCGACGAGCTCGATCGCGCCGACGAAGCGTTCGAGGCCTTCCTGCTCGAGGTGCTGGCCGATTTCCAGGTGACCATCCCGGAGCTCGGCACGGTCAGGGCCGTCCGCCCGCCGATCGTGGTGATCACCTCGAACCGGACCCGGGAGATCCACGACGCGCTGAAGCGCCGTTGTCTCTATCACTGGGTCGGCTATCCCAGCGCCGAGCGCGAGCTCAGGATCGTCAACGTCAAGGTTCCCGGTGTCGGCAAGGCGCTGTCGGAGCAGGTCGTGCGCTTCGTGCAGGCTCTGCGCAGGCAGGACCTGTTCAAGGCGCCGGGCGTCGCCGAGACGCTGGACTGGGCTTCGGCGCTGGCCGAGCTCGACGTCGCCACGCTCGATCCGGCCATCGTCTCCGACACCCTCGGCGTGCTGCTCAAATATCAGGACGACATCGCCCGCATCGAGGGCAGCAAGGCCGGGGAGCTGCTCGAGGAGGTGCGCGCGCAGCTGCGTGCGGCGGAGTGAGAGCGGATCCGATGGCCGAGGGCAGGCTCGCCGAGAACATCGTTCACTTCGCGCGCGCGCTGCGCACCGCCGGGATTCCGGTCGGGCCCGGCGCGGTGCTCGATGCCCTCGATGCCGTCGAGGTGGCAGGGATCGGGACCCGTGACGATTTTTACTGGACCTTGCACGCGGTGCTCGTGAAGCGCCACGAGCATTCGCTCCTGTTCGACCAGGCATTCCACATCTTCTTTCGCCGCCGCGCCGCCATCGACGAGCTTCTGGCTGCCATGCTTCCGCAGGCGCCGCCGCGGCCGGAGGAGAAGCCGCGGCCCGGTGCCCAGCGTGTCCAGGAGGCGTTGCTGGCCGGCCTTTCCGGGCAGGAGCGCAAGCCGCCGGAGGTCGAGGTCGACGCCCGCTTGACGGTGTCGGACCGCGAGGTCCTGCAGAAGAAGGATTTCGCGCAGATGACGGCGGCCGAGATCGCCGCTGCCAGGCAGGCCATCAACCGGCTGCTGTTCTCGCTCGACGAGGTGAAGATCCGGCGGCTGGCGCCGCATCCGCATGGCCACATCGTCGACATCCGCCGGACCCTGCGCGCGAGCCTCAAGGCGGGCGGCGCGGTGATCGATCTCAAGTATCTGGGGGCGCGAAGGAAGCCGCCGCCGCTCGTGGCGCTGCTCGATATTTCCGGCTCGATGGGCCAGTACACGCGGCTCTTTCTGCACTTCCTGCATGCGCTGACCGATGCCCGCAAGCGCGTGCATACATTCCTGTTCGGCACCCGGCTCAGCAACATCACGCGCGCCATCAAGGCGCGCGATCCCGACGAGGCGCTGGCGGCGATCGGCGCGCACGTGGTCGACTGGTCCGGAGGCACCCGGATCGCGACCTCGCTCGCCGCCTTCAACAAGCTGTGGGCGCGCCGCGTGCTCACCCAGGGAGCGATCGTGCTCCTCATCACTGATGGGCTCGAGCGCGATCCCGACGACCGCCTCGCCTTCGAGATCGACCGGCTGCACCGTTCGTGCCGGCGGCTCGTCTGGCTCAACCCGCTGCTGCGGTTCTCCGGCTTCGAGGCCAAGGCCAAGGGCATACGGAGCATGCTGCCGCACGTCGACGAGCTGCGGCCGATCCACAATCTCGACTCCATGCAGGCTCTGGTGCGGTCGCTCTCGAGCAGGGCCGGCCATGCGACCGATCCCAGGGCCTGGATGGACAAGGCGGCTTAGAAGCGGATTTCGGTGAGATTGGATCAGACGATTGTCTCAGATGCGTGTCCCGGATGCGGTGCAGCACGAGCGCTCGAGGGCAGTCGAATTGATTCGGACCGATAGCGCTCGTGATGCACCGCTGATCCGTGACTGCCATAAAGATCGAGTTTCGGGCGGTCCCGGGTCTGCAGCGCAACACTTCGTGTTGCGCCGCGCCCGGGACACACGCATACAAGCGTCAGAGTCGCTACAATAGAGCATGTCCCGGTCGGATCGAATCAAATGGTCGTCATGGCCGGGCTCGTCCCGGCCATCCACGCCTTGCGCGCCTCGGGAAGACGTGGATGCGCGGGACGTAAGCGCGTTCACGCGCGTCTTACGACGCGCTACGCCCGCGCATGACGTGCGTACAACTGAGCGGGATCCGCTCTAGGGCCGGCGGCGGCACGCTGGAAGGGGTGTGAGATGGAGAACGGAATCTGCTACGTGAACGGCAGCTTCGTGCCCGCGAGCGAGGCCAAGGTGTCGATCTTCGACCGAGGCTTCACCAGCGGTGAGGGCGTCTATGACGTCACCCGCAGCTTCGGCCACAAGCTCTTCAGGCTCGATGCCCACATCGCGCGGCTGTATCGATCATTGAAATACACCCGCATCGATTGCGGCATGCCGATCGAGGAAATGACGCGCCTCTCCGCCGAGGTCTTCGAGCGCAACAAGAATCTCCTGGCTCCCGACGACGATTGCACGGTGTGGCAGGTGATCAGCCGGGGTGTCGACCGGTTCGCCCGGGGACGGCCCGTGCCTGCGACGGTCACGGTTTTCTGCGTCCCGATCGCCTACCACACATTCGCGCGCGAATATGTCGAAGGCGCCATCGTGGTCACGCCGTCGGTGCGCCGGACGCCTCCGCAGAGTCTCGAGGCCAAGGCGAAGATCACCAACAAGGTCAACCACACGATGGCTGCGTTCGAGGCCCGGCAGGTCAATCCGCGCGCCACTCCGCTGCTGCTCGATCTCGACGGCAATATCAGCGAGACCCACCTCGGGAACTTCTTTTTCGTCAGCGGCGGCAAGCTTCACACCTCGACGGAGCGCACCGTGCTCGGCGGCGTCACCCGGACGACGCTCCTTTCCATGGCAGGTGAGCTCGGCATCCCCTGCCTGGAGGGCAACTTCACGCCTTACGACGTCTATTGCGCCGATGAAGCATTCACGGCCAGCACCAGCCCGAGCATCGTCCCGGTCAGGAGCCTCAATGGTGTTGCCGTCGGCAGCGCGATGCCCGGTCCGGTCACGCTGAGGCTCATGCGGGAGTGGGAAAAGCTGGTCGGCATCGACTTCGTCAGCCAGGCTCTCGGCCACATCGAGGACCGGGACAAGCAGAGCCTGCTTGGGCAATGGGCAAAGCTGCGTGAGGGGCTGCTCAGCCGGCATTGAAATACCGAAACGCCTGAGAGGAGTGCGTTCCCATGACCTTGATGCTCCGCCGCTTCATAGCCGCGCCCACCGCGCTCGCAATCCTGAGCATGACGGCAGCTTTGCCGGAGATCGGCGCCGCACGCGAGCTGCTGCTTGCCGAGCCGATCCATCACGTCGGATTCCTCCCGATCTATCTTGCGCGTCACAAAGGCTACTTCAAGGACGAGGGCATCGAGCTGAAGACCGCGGTCATGCCGTCCGGAGGCTTCATAAATGCGACGCTCGCCGGCGACGCTTTTGCCTACATCGCATCGGTCGATCACAATGCGTTCGCGCGCGCCAACGGCAAATCGCTGATTGCCGTGTCCAATCTTCTCGGTCACGCCAACATCTACATGATGGCTCGCACCGATATTCCGCCGATGACCGGCGATCTTCCCTCGTATCTCAGAGGCAAGCGGATCGGCGTCAGCAGCTACGGCGGCACGCCGAACAACGTGCTGCGCTACTTCCTGAAGAAATGGAACCTGGACGCCCGCAAGGATGTGACACTCATCGAGGTTGCGAATTCGTCGGTCGTTCCCGCCACCATCAAGGCGAAGCAGGCCGACCTCGGCGTGTCGTCCGAGCCGTTCATCACCCAGCTCTACAAGCAGGGCCTGTGGACGCAACCGATCTTCAACGCCGGCAAGGAGCTTGGGCCCTTTGTCGACACGGCCATGAGCGTGCGCGGGGACATGATCGAGAAGGATCCGGCCACGGTGAAGAGCTTCGTCAAGGCGGTGGTGCGCGCGCTGATCTACACCGACACGCATCGAGACGAGATGCTCGGATTTGCAAAAGCCGAGTTTCCGACGGCCAGCGAGGAAGATCTCAAGGCCTCGCTCGATCGCGCCTTTGCCGACGGGATCTTCAGCCCGGACGGAATCATCACGCCGGAATCGTGGACGACAGGGGAAACCATCGTCCTCGAGGCGGGCATTCTCAAGCAGCACGTGCCCTATGACGAGGTGATCGATATGCGCTTCGTCAATCAGGTGCTCAACGAGTTGAAAGTCCGGTAGACCGGCAATCGGCAGGATTCACCGCGCACGATCGTCCGGAAACGAGCCGTTTCGGCACGGCCGGCAAGCGGCGGTCATGCCTGCTTATTTCCGTTTGCGACCGGATTCACTGCATCTCGCGGCAACGCCCCTTGGTCGTCCCACAACCGAGCGCAGCCAATCGCAGCATGGCAACCGAAATTATTCGATGACCTCGTCGGCGCGCGCGAGCAGCGTCGGCGGGACTTCGAGGCCGAGGCCCTTGGCGGCCTTGAGGTTGATCACCAGCTCGAACTTGGTCGGTTGTTCGACAGGCAGGTCCGCGGGCTTGGCGCCCCTGAAAATCTTGTCCACGTAGGTCGCAGCGCGAAAATAAAGATGCGGGAAGCTCACCCCATAGGTGATCAAGCCCCCAGCTTCGATAAATTCTCTTCCCACGTAAATGGCGGGCAGCTTATTCCGTGCCGCCGATGCAGCGATCGTTTGCGCATGGGCCTGGAAGAGGCCGTCGAACGACACAACGAGAGCGTCGATATGCTGTTTGACCGCCGTTTCGAATGCGCGGCCGATATCCTCTCGGCTTCGCACATCGAGGAGCTCAGCCTGGATGAGCAGCGACCGTGCAGTGGTTTTCGTCTCTTCCCATTGTGGTGGAGCAACCGGATTGCTCATATTGGCAAACAGCGCGATCCGTGAGCTTGCTGGAACAAGCTCTTTTATCAGCTCGAGACGCTTGCTGGTCATTTCATTGACAAAGGCACTCAGGCCGGTGACGTTCCTGCCCGGGCGCGCGAGGCTGTCGACGACCAAAAGCGGTTCGCCAACCGATGCCATGATCACGGGGATCGTTCTGGTGGCATTCTTGGCGGCGACCGTGGCCGGCGTTCCTCTTGTCACGATGAGGTCAACCCCAAGCCGGACCAACTCGTTCGCCAGCTCCGGGAAGCGCTCGGCGCGACCATCCGCAGAGCGATACTCGACGACATAATTTTGTCCTTCAACGTAACCGAGCTCCCGCAAGCCCCGTCGGAAGGCGTCAAGCTGCGTGGCGTTGAGGGTCGGCGAAATGGTCTCCAGCATTCCAATCCGATGGATCTTCGCCAGCTGCTGCGCGCGTGCCGCAAATGGCAACGCCGCAGCACCGCCGAGCAAGGAGATGAGCTCGCGTCGTTTCAATCGACCGGATTGCATCGCATCCCCTGCGGGCCAGCGCCGCGCACAGCATATCGCTTTGCCGAGGATCAAGTAACGGGCTCGATGCAATGCGAGATGTCGCCAGCCGCAAGCGCCGCCAGGGGCCAGATTCGACTATCCCGCCCGCCGGCGGCACGGCCGCGCCATGTCTCGAGGATCGAGGCGAAGCAGTGGCGCAACGTATGCAACGTCACGCCCTTCCTGATCCAGATCGCATGGCTTGCCTATTCGATCACATCGTCGGCGCGCGCCAGCAGTGTGGACGGCACCTCGATGCCGAGCTCTCTGGCGGTCCTGAGATTGATCACCAGCTCGTACTTGACTGGCCTTTGCACCGGCAGATCGGCCGGTTTCTCACCCTTGAAGATGCGGTCGACGTAGCCTGCAGCGCGCCGATATTGATCGAGCAGATCAGCCCCGTACGAGAGCAGGCCGCCGTCCGCGACAAGCGTGCGTTGGAAATACACTGCGGGCAATCGATGCTCGGCTGCCAGCCTGATGATCAGATGCCGATGAACCACCGTCAACGCGCTGCCCGTGATGATCAGGCCCCCGTTGGGAGAGCGTGCGAAGTCCGCGATGCCACGTTCGATCTCGTCCGGGTCGCGTACGTTGACCGGGCTCGTCTCCACGCCGAGCAACGGAGCCACCGCCTGGATGGCCCCGAACTGACCGAGCCCGGCTGATATGTCGGGGTCCCGAAGGATGGCGGCCCGCGTTGTGCCGGGGGCGATCTGCTTGAGCAGCTCCAGCCATTTTCCACTGATGCCGTATTCGAACTGGATAAATCCGGTGGCGTTGCCGCCCGGCCGCGCCAGACTATGGACCAAGCCTGCGCCGACCGGATCGGGGACGATGACAAAGACTATCGGCACAGTGCGGGTAGCCTGGATCAACGGTCCCGCTGCGGCGCTCCCGGTGGCCAGGATGACATCCGGCGAGAGCGCGACCAGCTCCGCCGCGTAGTTGCGAAAACGTTCAGGGTCGCCCGCCGGCCAGCGGCTGTCGATCCACACGTTCTGGCCGATGCTCCAGCCCAGCTGCTGAAGGCCCTGGTGGAACGCCGCGATCCGAGCCTGACCTTCGGGATCGTCTGCGGCCGTGCTCATGAGCACGCCGATGCGCCGCCTTGAATTGCTCTGCTGCCCGCGTGCGGCGAGCGGCCACGCCGACGCACCAGCGAGCAGCATGACAAGATCGCGTCGTCGCATTATCTCCCCGCGCCACGCCTGGCTTTCATTTTGCAATCAAAGCATGAAAGGGCATCGAGCGAAACGGGGCAGGGTGGGGAAGGTGCCCTGCAAGAATCCGGAGCCGCCCATGTCTCGATGGGTCAGGTTCGAGCTCGACTATCCCGCCGCCGGCCGCAAAGCCTTCATTGTCGGCTGCTTTCCCGACAGCGGCGGTACGTCCAGCGACAGTCCGTTCGCCGGTCAGTGCCACAACCGGACCAGTGCACTGCAGCAGCAACCGAAGCTTATTCAATGACCTCGTCGGCGCGAGCGAGCACGGTCGCAGGCATTTCGAGGCCAAGCGCCTTGGTGGTCTTCATGTTGATCACCAATTCGAATTTGACTGGAAACTGCACGGGAAGTTCGCTCGGCCTCGCGCCCATGAGGAGGCGGTCGGCGTAGCTCGCCGCGCGCCGGAAATCATCGATCAGGTCATTTCCATAGGAGAGCAGGCCACCGAGTTCAGTGAAGAAACGGAACGGATAGACGGCTGGGAGGCGGTGGAGTGCCGCCAGTGCCACAATCTCCGCGCGATGGGTGCTCGTGAAGGTATCCGGCATTACGATCAGGCCGCCATTCGGCGCATTCGCATGCGCGGCAACTACGGATTCGAGCTCCCACGTGGCGTGAACGTGTGCGGCGCTCGCCTCCACTGCCAATGACGTGGCGGCGGCTTTGAAGGGGTTCTGCCAATATTCGGCATAGGGCGCCGTTGCCGGGTTGAACAAAATCGCGACCCTCTCGACGCGCGGCGCGACCTCCTTGAGCAACTCCAGCCACTTGCTGGCCATTGTTGGCTCCATATTGGCAAAGCCAGTGACGGTGCCGCCCGGCCGCGAAAAGCTCGCAACGAAGCCGCTGCCGACCGGATCGGAAAGGGCCGCGAAAACGATCGGAATGGTGCGCGTTTGTTGCAACAAAGTCGCCGTGTTGGGCGTGCCATGGGAAAGAAGCAGGTCGGGCTGCAACGCGACGAGTTCCTTGGCTAATTGGAGCCTCGACTCGGGGTCGTCAGGTGCCGCCCAGCGAATTTCCAACCGGATGTTGCGGCCCTCCGTCCACCCGAGCTTCTGGAGTCCGTCGCGGAACGCCGCGACGCGGGCCTGTGCTTCCGGGTCGCTCTCGGGATACGCCATAAGCACGCCGATCCGCGGCATCCGATCGGACTGCTCTGCCGCCGCCCCGACCGGCCATGCCGCCACTGCGCCGCCGAGCCCCGTGATAAGCGTGCGCCGGTTCAATTGATGCAATTGCATTGGAAGCCCGCCAGCCAGGGACTTCGCAAGCATACCGAATGCCGAGGATCAAGTCAGGAGTTGTGCAGCGCAGGATTTCGATCCGCTGACTGACCGCTTCGGGTCAGGTGCGCCCTTCTCGGGTCGTCCGCGGTCTCCTGCACTCAAGGTCAGTCGCGATGTGCCATGAACCGACATAGTCTGGCTTGCGGATGCCAGCGGGGCGCACGATCATGGTTCGCGGAACCAAGCGCAGAGCGCCGAGCGCAGCTAGCCATTTTATAGAGCAGAGCCACGATGCGGCTCATGGGAGGGAAAGCAATGGCGAGCGCAAGCGAGCTTTTGGAACGATTGGCAATCCGAGAAATCGTTGAGAACTGGGCGTTGTTGCGCGATGCGCGCAGGTGGGATCGCTTCCGTGAGTTATGGCACGAAAAAGGCCGGATGATCACCACGTGGATCGAGGGCAGCTTCGAGGAATTCATTAAGGCGAGCCAAGCTGGCTACGACAAAGGCGTGCGCTTCCTGCACTTTCTCGGCGGCACCACCATCGATCTCAAGCGAAATCGCGCCATCGCTCAAACAAAACAAATGATCTCGTACCGGGTCACGATCGACGGCGTGCTATGCGACGTCGTCTGCACCGGGCGCTTCTATTTCTTTCTGGAGAAGCGCAAGGGCCGGTGGGGGATCGTGCTGTTCCAGCCCATCCTGGAGAAGGATCGCCTCGATCCTGTCGATCCGTCCGCGACGCTGAAGCTCGATGGCGAACTGCTCGCTCGTTACCCCGAGGGATATCGTCATCTCGCCTACTCGCTCATACGCGCTGGCCAGAAGGTTCGGACAGATGTGCCGGGCTTGGATGGCCCCGCGCTTGAGGCGGTTTACGCACGCGGGGCCGCATGGCTCGCGGGCAAGCCCCTCCAAATGTCTACGTGAGGCGATCCCGGCCTGATGTCGCCTTCGGGTCATTCTGCACCGAAGCAGGCCCGACCCCGCTCGTCGGAATTCCGCATCCTGCCGCGCGGTGTCATGCGACGTGAGCGAGTTGATCGCGGCATTATATTACACCGGCACCGAAAGACGGTGCCTTATTGCTCCTGATCGCAAGCCGGATCAGACGATAATGAGCTGTCCCCAGTATTGCGTAAGGAGAGCAGCCATGGATGCAACGTTGACCCGATCGCTGCCGGAGCACCCTGCGGAGCAGGCAACCACCGTGCCATCGCTGGGTGCGCTCGCCGAGCGTTCATCGCTCCACCACGACGCCTCGCGCCGCTTCCTGTTGCTCGCCCTGGCATTCTGTCTCGGCATTGCAGCCACTGTGGCCTGGCAGTCCTATGGCGAGGTGACGAGAGCCATGGTTGCAAACTCATGGCCGCAGCTCGCCTGGTTGAGGCCTCAGCCGACTCCGGTCCAACTGATCCATGCGGACATGGCTGCGGTCACTCCGCACTCGGTCCTGCCTTCTGCCGAGCTACAACAGCTCCAGAATGAGATGCAGCAGCTGTCGTCTGGCATTGCCGACTTGCGCCGGAGTGTCACGTCCGGTCTGGCCAATGTTGGACAAGCCGTTCTTCACGAAGTCGGCGTTGGGCAGCAGCAGCTTGCGACCGAGATCGGCAGGCTCGCGGCGCGGCAGCAGGAATTGGTTGAAAAGCTTTCATCGACTCCGCCGCGAGCCGCTTTTGAGGCCATCCCTGCCGTCAGGCGCGCCCCTGCCGTTGCGCCCGTCCCCGCTCCCAAGACTGCGAGACGGCCGCCATCGGAGCCCCGCTAGCAATGGGAGGTGCTGGAGGGCGCCAGCGCGAAGCTTCATAGCTCCATTCCCGTCGCCCTCGAGACATTCACGTTTCTTCCGAAGGAGCCGCTCCAGCGATGCTGCAAGCCGTGTTAGGCTGCAGAATTCATACAGGCTTGAGGAATTCCATGAAATTTCCGCGCCGTCGATTGCTTCATCTTGCCGGAGGCGCTGCTGGCCTCGCGATCGCGCCACGGCTGGCATGGGCGCAAGCCTATCCCACACGCCCGATCACCATGATCGTGCCGTACCCGCCCGGCGGGCCTACTGATACGCTCGGACGAATCTTTTCCGAACGGATGCGCGTGTCGCTCGGTCAGCCGGTGATCGTGGAGAACGTCGGCGGCGCCGGCGGGACCATCGGCGTCGCGCGGGTCGTGCGGGCAGCGCCCGACGGTTACACCATCAATTTCAGCAATGTGGCATCGCATGTGTTCAGCAGCATCGTCTACAAGCTGCAATATGACATGCTCGATGATCTTGAGCCGGTCGCGCTGCTCACGATCTCCCCCCTTTGGCTCATCGCCAGTAACAACGTGCCTGCAACAAACGTGCAGGAGCTGATCGCCTGGCTCAAGTCCAGCGGGGAAAACGCGACCTGGGGAATCGTCGGCCCCGGCAGCCCGGCGCATCTGTGCGGCGTCTATTTTCAGAGCCACACCGGCACACGCTTGCGCTTTGTGCCCTATCGTGGCGCCGGCCCCACGATGCAGGACCTGGTGGCCGGACAAATCGACTTGTCATGCCTGGAGGCCTCGGCCACCCGGCCGAACGTCCTCGGCGGCAAGATCAGGGCGTTCGCGCTCTTGGCCAAGAGTCGTTGGAAGGCGGCGCCCGATGTCCCTACCATCGACGAGGCCGGCGTGCCGGGCCTCTACCTGCCGTTTTGGCATGGGCTGTGGGTGACCAAGGGCACGCCGGCCGGTGTCACGGCCAAGCTCAACGCCGCTGTCGTGGAGGCCTTGGCCGACCCGGCCGTGCGGGAGCGGCTCACCGGCCTCGGGGTTGAAATTGCGCCGCGCAAGCAGCAGACGCCGGAAGGCCTGCACGCCTTTCACAAGGCGGAGATCGACAAGTGGCGGCCGATCATCGAGGCCGCCAACATAAAGCCGGAGTGACCCCGTTAGGCTCCGCTCCAACTGACTGAGTTGTCACCCCGTGGGTGGTGCGATCTCGTCCAGTCCCTTTTGCT
>DASXAP010000081.1:0-3466 GCA_036406655.1 Xanthobacteraceae bacterium
TCGGCATCGAGCGTGCCGAGCACATACTCCGCCGCGAGGCCGTCGGCGTCGGCCACGCCGCTCACGACTTCAGGCATTGCTCGACCTCGACGAGGCTGCGCCGCAGCGATGCCTTGAGCAGATTGACCGGCATATCGAGCCTGACGGAGAGCTCTTCGCGGCTGAATGCTCCGTAATAGGCGAGCAGCAGCATTCGCTGCCGATCGGGCTCGAGCCGGCCGATGCAGGTGAGCAGTCGCTTGAGCGCCTCGGTGAGCTGCTGGCGCGGCACCGGGCCGGGGCCCTCATCGACGTCGATTACTTCCGGATCGGAAGACTGCTCCGCCACGGACTCCCGCGACAGATCGATCGCCAGACGGCGGGCGATTGCCACCATCCAGGCGAGCGGGGTCGAGTGCGCCGCGTTGAACTCGCCCGCGCTTCTCCAAATCTCCAGATAGGCCTGCTCCATCACGTCGGCGGCAAGATCGTGGCGGCGCAGGATGCGGAGCACGACCCCGTAGAGCTTGGCCGCGGTGGCATTGTACAGACGCGCGAACGCGGCCTTGTCACCCTTGGCGACGGCCGCAAGCAGCCACGTGATCTCAACCGGTGTCGACATGCAAATATGGTCCCCTGCCCGTGCGCCGATTATGGACGGGGCGGGAGGCTCTCGTCGAGACTCGAAACGCGGCGTGACGCGCGTCAAATTTGCGACGGGCGTGCGGCTCGTCCGGTGCATGTGCCGGACGCCGGGCCGCTATGGAATTCGCCGGGGCAGGCGGCGGATGTCGGGCTTGCCCGACTGCCGCGCTCGAGGCAGAAACAAGCGGGTTGAGCCGCGCGCCCTGGCCGGCGAGTCCGGCAACGACTGCGTCGGCGGTTGAAGATGGCGCAAGCTGGATGCGCTCACGCCCCGGCGCCGTTGCGCATCGCACCCATGGCATCGAGATCGGCTTGCTCGCGATCGTCTTCCTCGGCCCGCTCGCGCATCTGATCGCGCTCGTCGAGCAGCTCGATCTTCTTCATGTTCTCGAAGGCCTCGCCGAGCGCCGCCTTGGCATCTTCGAGCTGGATCTTCAGCTCGTCGGCCGAGCGCCTGAGGTTGTCGCGTCGCTGGATCGCCGCCTTGGCGTAGGTAGGATAGGCGAAATGCGCGGGATCGTGGATGCCGGCGCGGTCCTGTTCGGCGCGGATCTCGCGCTCGAGCTCGCAGCCGATCCGCTCGAATTCGGCAATCATGCCTTCGATCTGCGCGACCCTGCGCCGCTTCTCGTCGACCTGAAACTTCCGCAGGCGAATGAGCGTCTCGCGCGACTTCATCGACTGGCACTCCCCCGAAGCCCCCGACACCGGCATCCGACCGGAGGCGGTTGCTGCCCTTGGGCGGCAGATCCGTGCGGCAGTCTGGCGGCACAATGTTAGGATTCGGTTTCCACGCCGCTGATGATCTGCGCAACGCCTTGATATCCTTGCTCAAGGCTGGCTCTTTCGCCCTTTGCCCGGGCGAGGAGCCGCTCCCCCGGCGCGTGCAGGCGGATGGCCTCGTCGACCTCTGCGCTCCAGCCGGCCCGACAGGCGCCGCGGCGGACCAGCTCCTCCAGCAGGATCGCCGTCAATTTCCGCGCTTGGTTGATGAGCGGTAAAAAAGCAGCGGTGGGCTGCCCGCGGCGTCCGTGCGAGACCGATTTCAGGATGTCGATCGCGGGGGTAACGGCCGCGCGCGGCGATCGCCCGATCGATCACCGCCGACCGATATCGGGTGAATGGGCCGCAATCGACCATCAGGCCGCGCATGCCGACGACGCGACCATAGACCTCGATTTCGCCGAGCCCGGGATCTGCTTGGCCAGTGCCCACACGCCGATGCTCCTTTTCAGGAATGCATGGCCCGGGCCGCCGTTCGACCCTTGCTCTTAACTTCGTGGTAACCCGCATCGTTAATCATTGCGTCACCGTCTTGGGATTTCAGGGGACCCGATCCGAGCCGGACAGGGGCAGAATCCGGGGAAGGGGTTGCAACCGTCTTGTTAAGTCGCAGATGAGACGCCGCTTGGCAAAAAAACCGCTCTCGTGCAATATCTTAGGGCGATTCGTCGGAGCTTGCCCAGAGCCCGTTTGCCGGTTGAATTAGGTTTTTGTTTACCACGCGTCGTTAAGTTTCGACTCGGTTTGTCCCAAAGCGTTGGAAGGGCCGCCGCCGCAGCGTGCCAACCTGAGCCAGGGCGGCGAGGAGGGGGATTGGCATGCGCGTATTGCTGATTGAGGACGACAGCGCCACCGCTCAGTCGATCGAGCTGATGTTGAAGTCGGAAAGCTTCAACGTCTACACCACCGATCTCGGCGAAGAGGGTGTCGACCTCGGCAAGCTCTACGATTACGACATCATCCTGCTCGATCTCAATCTGCCGGACATGTCGGGTTTCGAGGTTCTGCGGTCGCTGCGCGTCTCCAAGGTGAAGACGCCCATCCTCATCCTCACCGGTCTCGGCGGCATCGAGGACAAGGTCAGAGGCCTCGGCTTCGGCGCCGACGACTACATGACCAAGCCATTCCACAAGGACGAGCTGGTGGCGCGCATTCATGCCATCGTGCGCCGCTCCAAAGGGCACGCCCAGTCAGTGATCCAGACCGGCGATCTGATCGTAAATCTCGACACCAAGACCGTGGAAGTGAACGGGGCTCGGGTGCACCTCACCGGGAAGGAGTATCAGATGCTCGAGCTCCTCTCGCTGCGCAAGGGCACCACCCTGACCAAGGAGATGTTCCTCAATCACCTCTACGGCGGCATGGACGAGCCCGAGCTCAAGATCATCGACGTGTTCATCTGCAAGCTGCGCAAGAAGCTCGCCAACGCCTCGAACGGCAAGAACTACATCGAGACCGTCTGGGGCCGCGGTTACGTGCTGCGCGAGCCGTCCGAGGACGAGGCCCGCATTCCCGCCTGAGCGGTCCGCTCTCTCGATCTGTCGAGCCGAAGCCGGAGCAGACCCCTGGTTCTGCGCGGGCTCGGCAGCGGGTCTGATGTACGCGTGAACCCGCTTGCGCCGCGTGCATCCCGATGCCTCGGGCTTCACGATACCTCATGGGCCGGGGACGGCCGCGACAAGCCCGGCCACGACGACCTTCGATTCCATGCGATCGAGGCGTGGGCTAAGGTGGGGACGCTCCGCCTCGCGCCGCCTCACGCCGGTCAATGCCAGGTCCTTCCATCCCCACGCTGGTCGCGCACGGCGCCAAAATGCCGGGTATCGGTCTCGGCACCTCCTCGCTCGGCGATTGCGGCGAGCTCGTCGCGACTGCGCTGAGCCTCGGTTACCGCCATATCGACACCGCCCGCAAATACGGCACCGAGCGCGGGGTGGGAGAAGGCATGCGCGCCTCCGGCGTGCCGCGCAGCGAGATTTTCCTGACCACCAAGGTGTCGCACGAGAATCTGCACCGCGACGACTTCGCCCGCTCGCTGGAGGAGAGCCTCGCTGCGCTC
>DASXAP010000082.1:0-25364 GCA_036406655.1 Xanthobacteraceae bacterium
CACCGCCGCGTTCCCCCTGCCGACCGACGCCGCGCGGCCTTTCCGGCTCGCGGCAACGGCTGCTACGAACCAGCTCATGATCAATCGCCTTCCCACGCTTCCCGCCCGCCTCGATCAGCTCGCGATCCTGCTCGACGTAGACGGCACCCTCCTCGACCTCGCCCCGACCCCGCGCGAGGTCTTCGTCTCGCATGCGCTGCGGGAGACGCTCGAGCGGCTCTGGCAGCGCACCGGCGGCGCCCTTGCCTTCGTCAGCGGCCGGCCGGTCAGCGAGCTCGATCTGATCTTCTCGCCGCTGCAGCTGCCGGCCATCGGCGGGCACGGCGCGGAGCTGCGGGTCAAGGCGGGAACGACCGCCGCCGCGCCGCGGCTGCCGCCGCTCGATCCCGCCGTCAAGCGGGAATTCGCGGCCGTAGCCGAAGCCGGTCCCGGAATAATTCTCGAGGACAAGGGCTATTCGCTGGCGCTGCACTATCGGCTGGCTCCCGAGAAGGAGACGGCGGTGCGCGAGGCGGCCGCTGGAATCCGCGCCCGGCTCGGCGGAGCCCCGATCGAGCTCCTGCCGGGCAAGCTGATGGTCGAGATCAAGCAGGCGGGCTTCAGCAAGGCCACCGCGGTGCGCGAGCTGATGTCGTCTCCGCCATTTGCGGGGCGGCGGCCGATATTCATCGGCGACGACGTCACCGACCTGAGCGTGTTCCAGATTCTGCCGGAATTCGACGGCATCGGTGTCTCGGTCGGGCTCCGGGTCCCGAGCCTCAAGTTCTGCCTGGAGCAGCCGAGCGATGTGCGTCACTGGCTCGAGCGGCTGTCCCGACAAGATGCGTTCGCCGCGACATGACCGATCATGCGCTTGATCTTGCCGTCATCGGCAACGGGCGGACGGCGGCGCTCGTCGATCCCGAGGGCCGCCTGGTGTGGTGGTGCTATCCGCGGTTCGACGGCGACCCGATCTTCTGCCGGCTGCTCTCGGGCGACGAGGAGAAGGGATTTTCCGACGTCGTGCTCGACGGCATGGCCGATTATCAATCGGAATATCTGCGCAACACGGCGGTGGTGTCGACCGTCCTCACCGACCGGCAAGGCGGCGCAGTGCGGATCACCGATTTCGCTCCCCGGTTCCGGCAGTTCGGCCGCGTGTATCGGCCGCCGCAGCTCATCCGGCTGATCGAGCCGGTCGCCGGCCTGCCGCGCGTGACCGTCCGTTTCCGTCCAACCCACGATTATGGCCTGCCGTTCGTCCATCGCGCGGCCGGCAGCAATCATATCCGCTACGTGCACGAGAGCACCATCATCCGTCTCACCACCGACGCGCCCCTGTCCTATATCGAGCGGGAGGCGCCCTTCGTCGTCACCCGGCCGCTGCATCTCGTCTTCGGCGTCGACGAAAGGTTCCAGGACGATCTGGAGACGACCTGCCGCGAATTCTGCGATCGCACGATCGGCTACTGGATGGACTGGGCCCGGGGCCTTTCCATCTCCTACGAGTGGCAGGACGAGATCATCCGCGCGGCGATCACCCTCAAGCTCAGCAGCTTCGAGGAGACCGGCGGAATCATCGCTGCGCACACCACTTCCATTCCCGAGGCGCCCGGCTCCGGCCGCACCTGGGATTACCGCTACTGCTGGCTGCGTGACGCCTATTTCGTGGTGAAGGCGCTCAACCGCATCGGCGCCACGCAGACGATGGAGGATTTCATATCCTTCACCTTGAGCATCGCCTCCAATCCGAACGAGGTGATACGTCCGGTCTACGGCGTCGTGCCGATCGACCCGATGCACGAGAAGACGGCGCCCGAGCTCAAGGGCTATCAGGGCGACGGACCCGTGCGCGTCGGCAATGCTGCCGCCGAGCAGATTCAGAACGACGCCTATGGCAGCGTCATCCTTGCCGCCATGCCCATGTTCTACGACCGGCGGCTGCCGCGGCTCGGCGACGAAGGGCTGTTCCGGCTCCTGGAGACGCTCGGCGAGAGGGCCGGCGAGCTCGCGCTCGAGGCCGACAACGGCATTTGGGAATACCGCGGACGCCAGCGCATTCATACCCATTCCACTGCGATGTGCTGGGCCGGCTGCCACAGATTGGCGGCGATCGCCTCCCGGCTCGGGCTTCCCGAGCGCGCCGCCCATTGGAACGCGGTCGCCGAGCCGGTGCTGCACGCGCTGCTGCAGGGTGCCTGGAATGAAAAGCGCCAGGCCTTCACCGCCGCGTTCGGCTCGAATGACCTCGATGCCAGCGTGTTGCTGCTGCCCGATCTCGGAGTGATCGAGGCGAACGATCCGCGCTTCATCAGCACGGTCAAGGTGATGGAGCGCGAACTATTACGCGAGAAGCACGTTATGCGTTACGCCTCGGAGGATGACTTCGGGTTGCCGGTTACCGCGTTCCTGATCTGCCGCTTCTGGCTGATCGATGCCTGGTGGTCGCTCGGTCGTCGCGAGGAGGCGCGTGAGCTGTTCGTCGACGCCTTGGCATATCGGAATCGCTATGGTCTCTTGTCGGAGGACATCGATCCGAAAACCGGGACGCTGTGGGGCAACTTTCCGCAAACCTATTCGATGGCAGGCCTGATCCTGACGGCGATGCGGTTGTCGCGGAGCTGGGAGGACCGATATTGGCGCGGCTGATCATCGTCTCCAACCGCGTCGCCGTGCCCGACCCCGAGGGCGGGGGGCAGGCCGGCGGGCTCGCTGTCGCCGTGCGGTCGCTGCTCAAGCGACACGGCGGCATGTGGTTCGGCTGGAGCGGGACGGTTGCGCCCGATGGCGAGGTCACTACCAAGACCATCCAGCGCGGCGGCATGACCTATGTGGTAGCCGATCTGGGCGAGGCCGATTACCAGGAGTATTACAACGGCTTCGCCAATCGGGTGCTGTGGCCGATCCTGCACTACCGCCTCGATCTCGCCGAATACTCGCGTCGCGACCTCAGTGGCTACCGCCGCGTCAACGCCCATTTCGCGGCCAAGCTGAACGATCTGCTGCAGCCCGACGACGTCATCTGGGTCCACGACTATCACCTGATCCCGCTCGCCAAGATGCTGCGCGACCGCGGTCACCGCAACCGCATCGGATATTTTCTGCACGTGCCGTTTCCGCCGCCGGATATCCTCACCGCCTTGCCGAACCACGAATGGCTGATCCCGCAGCTGAGCAGCTATGATCTGGTCGGGCTTCAGACCGAGAACGACGCGATCAACTTCGCCCGCTACCTGGAGAACGAATGCCGGCTGCAGAAGCACGGCGAGATCGGCTATCAGGCCGCCGAGCGAGTGGTCCGCATCGGCGTGTTTCCGGTCGGCATCGAGACTTCCGAGTTCGCTCGCCTGGCACGGCGCTCGGTGCGCTCGCCGCTGGTGCAGGCGGTGGTGGAGAGCCTCGCCGGACGCACCATGATGATCGGCGTCGACCGGCTCGACTATTCGAAAGGGCTGGCCCAGCGACTGGATGCTTTCGAGCGCTTTCTCCGGGTCTATCCGGACTGGCGGGGGAAGGTGACTTACGTGCAGATCACCCCCAAGAGCCGCTCGGAGATCCAGGAATACGCCGATATGGAACGAACCATCAGCGAGGCGGCGGGCCGGATCAACGGCAGCTACGGCGAGGTGGCCTGGACACCGATCCGCTACGTCAACCGTGCCTACAGTCGCAGCGCGCTGGCCGGCCTCTATCGTTCCGCGCGGGTCGGCCTGGTCACGCCCCTGCGCGACGGCATGAACCTCGTTGCGAAGGAGTACATCGCCGCCCAGGACACCGACGATCCCGGCGTGCTCATCCTGTCGCGCTTTGCCGGCGCGGCTGCGGAATGCACCGAGGCGCTGCTGGTCAACCCCTACGATCCGGAGACGGTGGCGACCTCGATCGCGCGCGCGCTGTCGATGCCGCTCGAGGAGCGGCGGGCGCGCCACCAGGCGCTGCTGGGCGTGATCTCCAGGAACGACATCAAGTCCTGGGGCGAGCTGTTCCTTTCCATGCTGACGCAGCAGCCCGACCAGCCGCTGCGGCAGCGGCACCTCGGCCTGAGCTCGCCGCTGAGCGGCCGCTTGGCATAGCCGTTGCGACCTGAAAAACTTGCCGGTATCCGAAAGCCGGCCGGTCCGATCGCGGGCCGCGCCGCAACGCTTTCTTCCGTGGCAGGCCGAATCATGCGCTCCGCCGCGACCCCGACCCGCACGCTGCGAAGGGTGCGAATGGCTGCCGCGCTGGCACTGCTCCCCGCTGCGGGCGTGCTCGCGCCGGCGCGCGCGGCGGCGGAGCAGGCCACCGTGCTGGCGATAGACGGCGCGATCGGCCCGGCCATCGCCGGTCACGTCGTGCGGGTGCTAAGCAATCCTCCGGCCGGCACCCGTGTCATCATCCTGCGGATGAACACACCGGGCGGGCTCGACACCTCGATGCGCGAGATCATCCGCGCCATGCTCGCGTCGGCCGTGCCGGTCGTCACCTATGTGGCCCCCAGCGGCGCACGCGCGGCAAGCGCGGGCACCTACATCAGCTACGCCAGCGCCGTTGCCGCCATGGCCCCGGGCACCAATATCGGCGCTGCCACCCCGATCGCATTGGGGCGATCTCCGCAGCCCGGGAAATCGCCCGAGCCGGTGGAGAAAGGGCAGGAGCCGGGCAAGCGCGAGGGCTCTGCCGCCGAGCCCGCGGATGCCGAAAGCCGCAAGCTGCTGAACGACGCCGTAGCCTTTATCCGCAGCCTGGCCGAGCTCCATGGACGAAACGCGGAATGGGCAGCTGAAGCGGTGCGGACAGCGGCGAGCCTGCCGGCCTCCGAGGCACTCGAGCTGCACGTCGTCGACGTCATCGCCGGCGACCTGCCGGAGCTGCTCCGCAAGATCGACGGCCGTTCGGCGATCGTTGCGGGAAAGCCGCTGCGGCTCGCCACCAGCGGGCTCGAGGTCGCGACCGTCGCCCCCGACTGGCGCACCGAGCTTCTCGCCGTCGTCACCGATCCCAACATCGCCTTCATGCTGATGCTGATCGGCGTGTACGGATTGGTCTTCGAATTTCTCAATCCGGGGACGATTGTCCCCGGTCTGCTCGGCAGCATCAGCCTGCTGGTCGCACTTTACGCGCTCAACCTGCTTCCCATCAGCTATGCCGGAGCCGCCCTCGTGCTGCTCGGCATCGGCCTCATGATCGCCGAAGTCCATATCGGCGCTTTCGGCGTGATCGGAGTGGCCGGCATCGCCGCTTTCGTGATCGGGGCGATCATGATGTTCCCCTCCGCTGCGCCGGCGTTCCGCCTCTCCCCGGCGGTGATCGGAGTGGCCACGGCGGTGAGCGCCGGGCTGATCCTGGTGGTGCTCGCTCTCTTGCTGCGCTCGCGGCGGCGTCCGGTGGTGACCGGGAAGGAGGCACTCATCGGCGCCAGCGGCGAAGCCACCGATTGGGGGCAGGACGAAGGGCGAGTTCGTGTCGAAGGCGAAATCTGGCGGGCCCGCGCCGCCCAGCCCTTGCAGCCCGGGACGCGCATCAAGGTGGTCAAGCGCGAGGGCCTCGTTCTCGTCGTCGAGCCGGCCTGACACCCGGCAAGGAGGAGCCCATGCTTTCCGTCGCCTTCGTCGCCATCCTGGTCGCCCTGCTGGTTATCATCCTCATTTCGGCAGTGCGCATCCTGCGCGAATACGAGCGCGGGGTCGTGTTCACGCTCGGACGCTACACGGGCACCAAGGGCCCGGGGCTGTTCCTTCTCGTGCCCTTGGCCCAGCAAATGGTCCGGGTCGATCTTCGCGTCGTGGTGGACGAGGTGCCGCCGCAGGACGTGATCTCGCGCGACAACGTGTCGGTGAAAGTCAGCGCCGTGATCTATTTCCGGATCGTGGATGCGGAACGCGCGGTCATCCAGGTGAGCAACTACCTCGCGGCAACCAGCCAGCTGGCGCAGACGACGCTGCGCTGGGTGCTGGGCAAGCACGACCTCGACGAGATGCTGGCGGAGCGGGACAAGCTCAACGCCGACATCCAGGACGTGCTCGACCGCCAGACCGAGGGCTGGGGCATCAAGGTCTCGAACGTGGAGATCAAACGGATCGATCTCGACGAGAGCATGGTCCGCGCCATCGCCCGCCAGGCCGAGGCGGAGCGCACCCGCCGCGCGAAGATCATCAATGCCGAAGGCGAGCAGCAGGCGGCGCAGAAGCTGGTGGATGCCGCCCGCATCCTCGCACCCGTGCCGCAGGCCATGCAGCTTCGCTATCTCGCCACCTTGTTCGACATCGCAGGCGAACGCAGCTCGACGATCGTTTTCCCGTTCCCCGTCGACCTGATGGAGGCATGGTCGAGAGGCACCCCGGCGGGCTGACCCCGCTCGGCGGTCGCGCCGGTTGCGGTTGCGATCGCGGGGACTGAGGCTCGAGCTGCCGGCGCGGTCACCCGGCAGGCGTTCTTGAGGAAGCCCCCGTGAGCGCCGGCGCCTCCGGCTCCATCGCCGGGTCGAGCGGCGGCGCTTCGATCTGCTCGAGGTCGGAGCAGAACTCCCCGCAGTAATAACGCTCGCCGCGCCCCTTCCATGCCGAGCTCGGCTCGAGAGCACGTCCACATGAGGCACATCTGAGCATCCTGTCGCTCCCGCAGCTTCGAATCGAGAACGCGGAGGAGCCCGCCCGGTTCCCGCCTGCGCACGGGGATGCAAGCACGTGACCTGGCTCGTTCAATGTCGGCGGATCAACGACCCGTTCTCGGATCCCGGCATCTTCATCGATTTTCGTTTCGGCAGGCGAGCGCTGCTGTTCGATCTCGGGGATCTTACGCCACTGTCCGGGCGCGAGCTTCTCCGCGTGACCCATGCGTTCGTCTCCCACACGCATATGGATCACTTCGGCGGTTTCGATCGGCTGCTGCGGGCATGCCTGCACCGGGCGGCACCGCTGCACCTGGTCGGCCCCGCCGGTTTTGTCGACCAGGTCGAGAGCAGGCTGCGGTCATATACCTGGAACCTGCTCGGCACCGATTCCTGTGATTTCGTGCTCACCGCCTGCGAGCTCGGCGGCAATGCCGGCGGCGCGCACAGCGAATTCCGCGCGCGCGAGGCGTTCCGCCGGTGCGCGCGGCCGGCGGTCGACTTCTCGGCCGGCATTCTGCTGGACGAGCAGGACTTTCGCATCGAAAGCGTGGTGCTCGACCATGGCACACCATGCCTTGCATTCGCCCTGCAGGAGAAGCTGCGGGTGAATATCTGGAAAGAAGGGCTCGATGCGCTCGGGCTTCCCGTGGGGGCGTGGCTGAACGAGGCGAAGCGGGCGGTCCGACGCGGCGCGGCGGATGCGGAGCTGATCGCCGTCGACGGGCAACGCTCGGTGCCGCTCGGGCTCCTCAGGCAGCATGCGCTGCGCACCGCGCCGGGACAGAGGATCGCCTACGTGGTCGATGCCGCGCACGAGCCGGCCAATGTCGCGCGCATCGTCGGCCTGGCACGCGGTGCCGACCAGCTGTTCATCGAGACCACATTCCTGCAGGAGGATGCCGCGCTCGCGGCCGAGCGGCGACATCTCACCGCCATGCAAGCGGGAGCGATCGCGCGAATGGCCGCCGCCGCGCAGCTGATACCGATGCATTTCTCCGGCCGATACCTGGAGCGCGAGGACGAATTGCGGCGGGAAGCGCAGGCTGCGTTCCAGGCTGCCGGCGGCTGCGCCTCCAGCTGAGCAAGCAGGACCTGCGCACCCGTGAGCTGTCATCGCGGGCCCGGCGATCCCGATTCAGGAACGGGATGGCCGGCACAAGGCCGGCCATGGCTCCCTTTAAGTGCCCGACGGGCTTCTGCCGGACTCGTTTCGTTGGCAGCGCCGATGAGCGGCTATGTCCCCGCCGAAGCCACCTCGGCCTCGTGGTCCGTCGTGCGCGCGCGCTGCTCCAAGGGCTTCTCGAAGCGAGTGAGGTTGAACGCGCTGTTGACGAGCGCGACATGCGTGAACGCCTGGGGAAAGTTGCCGACCAGCCGGCCCAGACGCGGATCGTATTCCTCGCTCAATAGCCCCAGGTCGTTGCGGAGCTCCAGCAAGCGGTCAAACAGGCGGCGGGCGTCGCCCAGCCGTTTCTGCAGGATATAGGCATCGACCAGCCAGAAGCTGCAGGCGAGGAATGCACCCTCTCCCGCCGGCAGACCATCGTCGGCGGCGGCGGTGTCGTAGCGCATGACGAAACCGTCCACCATCAGCCTCTGCTCGATCGCCCGCACGGTGCCGCGCACGCGCACATCATCCGCGGGCAGGAACCCGACGCAGGGCAGCAGCAGGAGACTGGCATCGAGCCGCTTCGACCCATAGGACTGCACGAAGCTGCCGAGCTCGTCATCGAAGCCGTGCCGGATCACGTCTTCGCGGATTGCGGCAGCCACCGCGCGCCAGCGCTCGACCGGGCCGTCGAGATCGAATGTCACCGCGCTTCTGATCGCCCGGTCGAACGCCACCCAGGCCATGACCTTGGAATAGGTGAAGTGGCGCCGCAGACCGCGGACCTCCCAAATTCCTTCATCAGGCTCGGTCCAGATGCGCTCGAGATGCGACAGCAGCACGATCTGCATCGCCCAGCCGGAGGCGGAGCCGGCGATGCCGTCGCACCTCGCCTGATGCAGCGCGTCCATCACCTCCCCGTACACGTCGAGCTGGAGCTGGCCGTAGGCGGCGTTGCCGATTCGGACCGGGGCGGACCCCTCGTAGCCGGGCAGCCAGCCGACCTCCCATTCGGTCAGCCGCCGCTCGCCGGCGATTCCATACATGATCTGAACCTGCTCCGGACTGCCGGCAACTGCCCGCAGCAGCCACTCCCGCCAGGCTTGCGCCTCGTCGATGAAGCCCGCGTGCATGAGCGCGAGCAACGTGAGAGTGGCGTCGCGCAGCCAGCAGAACCGGTAGTCCCAGTTTCTGCACCCGCCCAGATGCTCCGGCAGCGAGGTGGTGGGAGCAGCGACGATCCCGCCCGTCGGCGAATAGGTGAGCGCCTTGAGCGTGATCAGCGAGCGCAGCACCGCGTCGGAGCAATGCCCGGCAGGCCGACATCTTTTCGCCCAGCGCTGCCAGTGCTCCTCGGTGTCGACCATCGCGCTGCTTGCATCGAGCGGCTTGGGCGGCGCGAGATGCGATGGGCCATAGGTCATCACGAACGGGATCACCTCGCCGCCGGCAACGGTGAAGTCGCCGATCGTCCGCAGGTTCTCGCCGTGCAGCGGAACCGGCGTTCGCAGCACCACCATGTCGGGGCCGGCAATCGCGCGATGGGTGCCGTCCTCGAGCCTGGTGACCCAGGGAACCACGGCCCCGTAGCCGAATCGCAGGACCAGCTCGCTGTGCATGCGCACGCAACCGCGCCTGCCGACCACCATCCGGACCACGCTCGAATGCGCTCCATGGATGGGCATGAAGTCGACGAGCGTCGCCGTCCCCTCGCTGCATTCGAACGTGGTCTCCAGGACAAGCGTGTTCGGGCGGTATCGCCTGCTGATGCGCGCCTGCTCGTCGGCGGGTGCGATCTGCCAGCGCCCGTGGCTGTCCGAGCCCAGGAGCGCCGCGAAGATCGCGTCGGAATCGAAGCGCGGCCAGCACAGCCAGTCGATCGATCCGTTGCGGGCGACGAGCGCGGCGGCTTCGCAATCGCCGATCAGCGCATAGTCTTCGATGCGACACCCCATCACGGCCCTATTGCAGAAAATCCACCACGACCTTGATGTCGCCCCGCCGATGCTCGAGCGCCTCGCTGAAGCGGTCGAGAGCGACCCGGCGGGTGATCAGCCGCGCCAGCCAATCCCGGTCCGCCTTCACCAGCGCCTCGGCCGCCATCTCATAGTGGCGGCGATTGGCATTGACGGTGCCGAACACACAATCGTTGTTGAGCACGGCGGTCCGATTGACGTCGCCGATATCCACCTCCAGGACCCCGGACGCGCCGACGCCGGTCAGGCACATGATGCCGGCAGGCGCCGTCGCTCCGAGGCAACTGCGGATGAGCGCCGCTGCCCCGGTGCATTCGATCAGGATGTCGGGCGAGATCCGCTGCAGGCTCTCCGGATCGGTGTGATATGTGCCGCCGAGGTCGCGGACCAGGGCTTGCTTGGGCCCGCCCTTGTTTCGATCGAGCACATGCACGGCGAGCCCCCGCTGCGCCCCCATCAGTGCGGCCAGGAGCCCGATGGGTCCGGCACCGGTCACCAACAGGGACTTCGGGTGCCAGGCGCGGGCGCGTTGCCCGATACGCTCGATATGATCCCATGCCTTGGCCAGGATGCTGGCGGGCTCCAGCAGAACGCCGAGAATGCCCAGGCTCGGCTCGATCTTGACCGCGAATTCCGGCTCGATCCGGAAGAGCTCGGCACCATACCCGTGCCGCTCCTTGATGCCGCGCTCGGTATAAAGGCCGTTGCGGCACATGTCCCATTCCCCGGTGGCGCAGGCCGGACACGGCACCGGGTCGGGACGGCGCACGATGCCGACCACCAGGTCGCCGGCACCGAGACCGCACCCCTCCGGCGCCGTGATGACCTCGCCGAGGGATTCATGGCCCAGCACCAGCCGCGATTCTCCCGGAGGTGCAGCGCCGTGCAGGCCGGAAAGGATTTCGCGATCGGTCCCGCACACCCCCAGCACCCGCGTGCGAACCAGCACCGCTCCGTCCGAGGCGGGCGGGTCGGGCAGCTCGTCGAGCCTGGCGGAATCGGCGACCCCGGGCGAGACGGTGATTGCGCGCATGCATTCTCGCTGATGAAGAGGCTCGCTCGCCGGAACCCCTCGACAGACCCGTTCGCCTCCAAATGTACGCCCCAGCACAAGAAAAGTTCCTGCATTGCGAAACGAAAGTCCCCCCATTGCGTTATCCGCAGCAAAGGGAGGACTCATGGAGGCGATCGGGCGGATGAGGTGGGCGATCGCCGAGGGGTACATTCCATCCGAAAGCTCGTTTTCCGACCGCGCGCTGATCTCGCACGAGACCGCCTGCATTCTCAATGCGGCCGACCGCGATGCGCACGTGGCGATCACCGTCTTCTTCGCCGATCGTGAGCCGGCCGGGCCTTATCGGGTGACGGTCCCGGCTAAGCGCACGCTGCATCTGCGCTTCGACGACCTCAAGGACCCTCACCCGATCCCCAAGGATACCGACTACTCGTCGGTTTTCGAATCCGACGTTCCCATCATCGTTCAGCACACTCGGCTGGATTCGCGAAAGGCCGAGGTCTCCCTCCTCTCGACCATGGCCTACGCCGAGGGTTGAGCCGGTTCGGGGCTGTTCCGAGGCATGGAACTTTTTGCAGTGCAGCACGTTAGCTGCGTGTCGTCTGTTGGAGGCTCACGGAATGAAAATTGCGCAGATTGGGCCGCTCATGGAGAGCGTGCCGCCGAGGCTTTATGGGGGAACCGAACGCATCGTCTCCTATCTGACCGACGAGCTGGTGCAGCTGGGGCATGACGTGACGCTCTTCGCCAGCGGCGATTCCGTCTCGAGCGCCCGTCTGGTGCCCTGTGTGCCGATGGCGCTGCGCCTCGATAAGAATGTCAAGGACATCATTCCCTACTACATGCTGATGCTCGACCGGGTGCGTGAGCTCGCGGAGGAGTTCGACGTTCTGCACTTCCACATCGATCAATTCCATTTTCCGCTGTTCAGGCCGATCGCCGAGCGGACACTGACGACGCTGCACGGCCGGCAGGATCTGCATGATCTGAAGCCGCTCTATCTCGGCTTCGCCGACATGCCTCTGGTGTCGATCTCCAATTCCCAGCGCAGGCCGATTGCGAAGGCGAATTTCGTCGCTACCGTCCTGCATGGGCTGCCCGCCGATCTCCTGAAGCCCAGCTACGCGCCGCGCGGCGGCTATCTGGCATTTCTCGGGCGCATCTCGCCGGAGAAGCGGCCGGACCGGGCGATCAGGATCGCCCAGTCGCTGGGAATTCCTCTCAAGATCGCGGCCAAGGTCGACAAGGTCGATCAGGCCTATTTCGCCGAACGCATCGCGCCGCTGCTGAACGAGCCGGGCGTGGAATTCATCGGCGAGATAGACGAGCGCGCCAAGAGCGAATTCCTCGGCAATGCCCGGGCGCTGCTGTTCCCCATCGATTGGCCCGAGCCGTTCGGGCTGTCGATGATCGAGGCGATGGCCTGCGGCACGCCGGTGCTCGCGTTCCGGTGCGGCTCGGTGCCCGAGATCGTCGATCCCGGGGTCACCGGCCTGATCGTCGAGACGTCCGAGGAGGCTGTTCATGTGATGCCCGAGCTCCTCGCGCTCGACCGGCGCGCGGTGCGCCGGCGTTTCGAGGAGCGTTTCACCGCCACGCGGATGGCCAAGGACTACGTCCAGGTGTACCGTTCGCTGCGCAAGCGCGCGTCGCGGGCGGAGCGGTCGAGCGGAGTGGCGTGGCGCGAGCCGGAGCTGGAAAAAGAAATGAACTGACCTGGAAGCGTCATGCCGACGGAGACCGCCGCGCTGGCGAGGTCTTTCCACGACGCTGTCCCGGAAGCGCCATTCTATATTCCGGCGACGGGCCCGGCGAGCAGGCCTCGGCGGACGCTCAAATGCAACGACACCTTCATCGTCGTCGACAGCCACGGCGATATAGGCGCCACCGCCGGCGGGCCCGACGGCCTCTTCCATGCCGACACGCGCTTCATCTCCTACATGGAGCTCCTGATCAACGGAGCCCAGCCGCTGCTGCTCGGCTCGAGCGTACGCGACGACAACACGTCGTTGACCATCGATCTCACCAACCCTGACGTCTATGTCGAGGACCATCTGGTCCTGCCCAAGGATACCATTCACGTCGTCCGCACCATGTTCCTGTGGCGCGACACCGCCTACCAGCGGCTGGCGATCCGCAACCACGGCGATCACCCGGTTGACCTGCGGCTGGCTCTGCTGTTCGACGGCGACTTCGCCGACGTGTTCGAGGTGCGCGGGTTGCGGCGCGAGCGGCGGGGCGTGCTCGGCCGCACTTTTTCCGGCAGCACCGCGGTCCTCACCTATGACGGCCTCGACCGGGTGCGACGGCGCAGCACGTTGACCTTCGATCCCCGGCCGAACGAGCTCACGACGACCAGCGGCAGCTATCGCATCCAGCTGATGCCGAACGCGGTGACGGCGATCTTCTGCAGCATCGCCTGCGGCATCCCCGAACCCGAGCCGTCCGCACCGTTCCTGCGCGGGCTGCGCGCCGCCCACCACGGGCTGCGGCAGTCGAGCATGCATGCCACCACGGTGGTGAGCTCGAACGACATCTTCAACGAGGTGCTGTGCCGATCGATGGCCGACCTCTGCATGCTGATGACCGAGACGCCGCAGGGGCGCTACCCCTATGCCGGCATTCCCTGGTACTCGACGACATTCGGACGTGACGGGCTGATCACGGCGATGCAGATGCTTTGGCTCGACCCGCGTGTCGCCAAGGGCGTGCTGCATCGCCTGGCAGCCTACCAGGCCAAGGTCGAGGATGCCGGATCGGATGCCCAACCGGGAAAGATCCTTCACGAGATGCGCAGCGGCGAGATGGCGGCGCTGCGCGAGGTGCCTTTCGCCCTCTATTACGGCAGCGTCGATGCGACCCCGCTGTTCGTCATGCTCGCAGGACTTTACGCCGAGCGGACGGGCGACGACGAGACCGTCGCCGCGCTGTGGCCCGCCATCGAGGCGGCGCTCGGCTGGATCGACGGAGCCGGCGATCGCGACCGGGACGGCTTCGTCGAGTACTATCGGGCAACCGACCGGGGCCTCGCCAACCAGGGCTGGAAGGATTCGCAGGACGCGATCTTCCACGCCGATGGCAGCCTCGCCAGGGGTCCGATCGCGCTCGCGGAAGTGCAGGGTTACGTGTACTACGCCAAGTTGCTGGCCGCCCGCTGCGCGCATAGTCTCGGCCGGCACGAGCTCGCCGGCCGGCTCGAGGCGCAGGCGGAGGCGCTCGCGCGCCGGTTCGAGGAGAGCTTCTGGTGCGACGAGCTTGCCACCTACGCGCTGGCGCTCGACGGCGACAAGAAGCCATGCCGGGTGCGCAGCTCGAACGCCGGACAGGTGCTGTTCACCGGCATTGCCGACCCGCAGCGTGCGAGGCGGGTCGGCGAGGTGCTGTTGCGGCCGCAGTTCTTCTCGGGATGGGGCATCAGGACGATCGCCAACACCGAGGCGCGGTACAACCCGATGTCGTATCACAACGGCTCGATCTGGCCGCACGACAACGCGCTGATTGCGCTGGGCCTCGCCCGCTACGGGATGAAGACCGCCGTCGAGCGCGTCTTCAAAGGCCAGTTCGACGCCGCAACGTATCTGGAGATGCGGCGCCTGCCCGAGCTGTTCTGCGGGTTTCAGCGCGGCCGCGGGCGGGGGCCTACCCTCTATCCGGTCGCCTGCGCCCCGCAGGCCTGGGCGAGCGCGACCCCCTTCACGCTCGTCGAAGCTTCGCTCGGCCTGCAATTCGATCCCCATGGGAACGAGATCCGCCTGCACAACCCCACGCTGCCGCCCTTCCTGGACGAGATCGTGCTGCGGCATCTTCAGCTCAAGGCATCGAGCATCGACCTGAAGATTCGCCGCCACGCGAGCCAAGTGTCGGTGGAAATTCTCAAGCGGGTTGGGCAGGTGCAGGTGTCGGTGGTGTTCGACTGAAGTGCCGCCTGCCGCGGCTTGTTCATCGCCCGGCCAAACCGCGCTACAAGACCATCCGCCGCGTCCGCCGAGCCTGCGAACCGATGGCGCGGCACTTCTGCCCACCCGGCCCCCTGCCATGATGGACATCAAGACCGGAGCGCCGCCCCCAGGCTTCCGCTCTATCGGAAGGCCCCTCCTTCGCAAGGAGGACGGGCGCCTGGTCACCGGAGGCGGCCGCTTCAGCGACGATTTCAGCATCGAAGGTGAAGCCCACGCGGTGATGGTGCGCTCCCCGCACCCGCACGGGCGGATTCGCGGCGTCAGCACAGGACGCGCCCGGGCGGCGCCCGGCGTGCTCGGCATCTTCACCGGCGCCGACTGCCAGGCCGACGGATTGCAGCCCATTGCGCACGATCCGCTGCCCAGGACCAGGTTCGACATGAAGCTTGGCGCCCCGCGCGGCGGGAGCCTCTTCATCGGCCCGCACCTGCTGCTGCCGATCGACAAGGTTCGCCACGTCGGCGAGGCGGTTGCCATGGTGATTGCCGAAACCGGGGCACAGGCGCTCGACGCCGCCGAGCTGGTCGAGGTCGACTACGAGCTGCTGCCGGGCGTGTACCATTCCGAAGCCGCCATGCGGCCGGGCGCGGCGGTGGTCTGGGACGAGGTCCCGGACAATGTGCTCATCGACACCTGGTTCGGCGACCGGGAGGCGACCGAGCAGGCATTCGCCGGCGCCGCCCACGTGGTGGCGGCGGATTTCCACATCGACCGGGTGACCGGGGTGCCGCTCGAGCCGCGCGCTGCGCTCGGTCATTACGATGTGACCAGCGGCCGTTACACGCTCTATGCCGGCAGCGGCGGCGCCGTGCGGCAGAAGCGCGAGCTCGCGGCGGTGCTCGGCATTGCGGCTGACGACCTGCGCGTCCTCTCCTGCGACGTCGGGGGGAATTTCGGCACCCGCAACCGCGTCTTCGTCGAGTTCGCCCTGGTGCTGTGGGCGTCGCGCAGGCTCGGACGGCCGGTCAAGTACACGGCGACGCGCTCCGAGGCCTTCCTCACCGATTACCAGGGCCGCGATCTCGTGAGCAAGGTCGAGCTGGCGCTGGCCGCGGACGGCCGGTTTCTCGCGATCCGTGCCGTCAATATCAGCAATGTCGGGTCGCGCTGCGTGTCGCTGTCGCCGCTGTCCAAGGGCGCCGGCCTCGTTCCCGGCCCCTATGCCATCCCCGCGGCAGCTCTGCGCGCCGTTGCCGTCTTCACCAACACGATGCCCACGAACGCCTACCGCAGCTCCGGCCGGCCGGAGGTGACGTTCGCGCTCGAGCAGCTGATCGACATTGCCGCGAGCCGCCTCGGCTTCGATCGCATCGCGCTGCGGCGGGCGAACCTGATCCGCCCCGAGGCCATGCCCTACCGCAACGCCGTCGGGATGACCTATGACAGCGGGCGCTACGAGGAGAGCATGGACAAGGCCATGGCGCTCGCCGACTGGAGCGGGTTCGGGCGGCGGCGGAGCGGAGCCGCGCGCCGCGGCAGGCTGCTTGGCCGCGGCCTTGCAAACTACGTTGAATCGTCGATCGGCGCCCCCAACGAGCAGTCCCGCATCAGCATCCTGCCGCAAGGACGCGTGGACGTGGTGATCGGCACCCAGCCGAGCGGCCAGGGTCACGAGACGAGCTTTGCCCAGGTGATCGCCGACCTGCTTGCGGTCCCGATCGAATGCGTCAACATCATCCTCGGCGATACGGACGTGGTCCGGGTCGGCGGAGGCTCGCATTCCGGACGCTCCATGCGGCATGCCGCAACCCTGTTCGTCAGGGCCGCGCCGGACCTCATCGACAAGGGCAAAGAGCTTGCCGCGCCGCTCCTGGGAGCAGCACCCGGACAGGTCGAATTCGTCGACGGCCGGTTCAGCGCGAGAGAGACCAACCGCAGCTTCGATTTCCTCGAGCTTGCCCGGGAGGCAGCGCGGCAGGGCCTGCTGCCGGCGGCGGGGGGCGCCATCGCGGTGGTGGCCGACCACGAGATGCACGACCCTGTGTTCCCCAATGGATGCACGGTCTGCGAGGTCGAGGTCGATCCCCAGACCGGCGATGTCGCGGTCACCCGTTATGCATCGGTGGATGACGTGGGGCGCTGCATCAATCCGCTGATCGTCCACGGCCAGACCCACGGCGCCATCGTGCAAGGGATCGGCCAGGCCATCGGCGAGCAGTGCCGTATCGACCTCCCCTCCGGCCAGCCGCTCATCGGCTCGCTCATGGACTATGCGCTCCCCCGCGCCGACACGGTGCCGCCGTTTGCGACAGAGATCGTCGAGGTGCTTTCGCCGACCAATCCCCTCGGCATCAAGGCGGGCGGCGAAGGCGGCACGACCGCGGCTCCCGCGGTCATCGTCAGCGCCATCGTCGATGCGCTGCGCGACTACGGCGTGGAGACGATCAGCATGCCGGCCACCCCGTGCAAGGTCTGGAAGACGATCGAGGAGGCGAAGCGCCGCAGCACCACTTAGAGCGCGTTCCGGTGAATTTGACCCACGAGTGCTTCCGACGCCTCGGCAGGACGGGTCGAGTGAAGCGAACCGATGATCCTTTTCGCGCTTTCGCCGTGTTTAGTTTAGAGCGTTCCGGTCGAATTGACGCCCATCGGTCCGGCGCGCGCCTCACCCTCCCCTGGAAGGGGATGCCGATTCGGCTTTCATCCCACCCCGGCTGCCGCGCAAGAGCGCGTCGCCGACCCTCCCCTCTCAGGCAGGGCAATCGCATATGGATCGTCATGGCCGGGCTTGTCCTGGCTTGTCCCGTCCATCCACGCCTTTGCGCGGGCACAAGACGTGGATGCCCGGCATAAAGCCGGGCATGACGAAGCGCATATGCAATCGCCCTGCCCTTTCAGGGGAGGGTGACACGCGTGTCAGCGGCGCCGCCCGGCGCGGGCCCGCGACCGGTGCCGCGTGCCCGACTCGCGGCTGGCGGCTCGGCGCGGGTGCTTCGATCGCGCCCCGTGCGCTGAATCTTCGCTCCGCTTCCTCCTTGATTCGGCTTCGGGTCGGTCCGCCTTGGCTTCCTCACCGGAATCGCGCCGGTCGAGGTCGGTCTTGCCGCGGTCGGCCTCGCGCGCCGCCTTGGCCGCCTCACTGAACTGCGCCGCCACGTTACGATCGTGATACGGGACATTGCCCCGGTGCGCCGGACTGTGCACCCAGGTGATTCGGGTGATCTTGGTGTGGTTGAACTGATTGAACCGGCTCACATTGACGTTGACGCGGTGCTGCCACCAGTCGACACGACCCCAGATGGCCCCGCCGACGAGCACGGCCGCCGCGAACGAGAGCACATTGCCCGCCGGATGACCCGGTGGATACCAGGAGAACGGCGGCTGCTCCGGATGCGGCCACGTCCCGTACACCAGGCTGGGATCGTAGACGGGCACGCTGTATTCGTCGGCGGTCGGGGGCTCGATCAGGTAGAGCGTCGCGGGCGGGGCACTCGAGCCGGCCGGGGGCGGCGCCGCCACTCTCGCCAGCTTCTGTTGCGGCGTCGTTTTCAGATAGCCGGCGGCATTGGCCCGCGCTCGAAGCCGTTGGATGGCGTCGAGCACGGCCGGCTGCTGGGCGAGAAAGGCGTCGCCGAGCTCCTGTGTCCAGTCGGGCTTGTCGTTCATCATTTGCAGGATCTGCGGGACCGCCGTGAGCCCCTTGACGCTCGGATCCCATGACTCGTTCTGCATCGCCTCCTCGAGCGCCTGCCCGGTCACTCCGGGATTGGCTTGCGACCAGCGCGCCGCCTCGACCACCTCCAGCGGATAGGTCGAGGCCATCAGGATTTGCGCCAGCAACGGATCCGGGTGGAGCGCGATCGGCGCCACGAGCTGCTCGAGCTGCGCCGGGCCGCGCGGCGACGGCGCGGGCTGCTCGGCGTGAGCGCGAGCACCGAAGCAGACCAGGAGGGAGATCGTCGCCAGGGCGAGCCGAGCAGAAAAGCCGCTCACGCGTCCTCCACTTCGTCTAGACGCCCGGTGCCGCTCAATCGATGAGATAGATCGGGCTCGACCAGGCTTGGTGGCCGTCGCTCTGGGTGACGCGGAGATAGACCGGCAGGTCGGCGCCGCCCGGGAACGTGACCGCGTGATCGATCCTAGCCCGCCGGCTCCAGTCCGTCTCCGGCAGCCGGTAGACGCTGATCCGGCGGCCGAGCCCGCCACCCTCGAAGGTGGTCGTGCCGTCGGTCAATGCCGCGAGATCGATCACCCCCGATACGATGCTGGTCTCGATGGTGAGCGTGCCGCGGCTCGCTTCATCGAGCCAGAGATCGATGCCGGCGAGGTTGCCGGTTGTCACCGAGCTGAATGCAAGCGCGCTGCCCGGCGAGACCGGCTCGATCCTGCGTTCGGGATTGAGAAAATTCACCGGCGCGAACCGGCCGATCCGGTTGCCGGCGAGCGCCAGCTTGCCGTGCCAGAGGGTCTCGCGGCCCCGCCCGCGATATTCGGCGCCCTGCCAGAGCACGCGCACGCGACGGCCCAGATCGGCGGCCGTGAACCCGCGGACCGTCTTTGCCACGCGCGCGCCGTGCAGCACCTCGACCCGGTCGATCGGCGCAGTGCCGATCACTTCGCCGGCGAGCCGCATCGGAACCGAGCCCGGGCGGATGATGTCGCCCATCCCTGCCTCGCGAGCGGCGAAGCCCCCGCCGCCGAGGCGCGGGTCGTCGGCGAAGGCCGCCACCGCGCGCTCGAAGCTGCCGCGCAGCTCGAGGAACATGCGCGTGCCGGTCGTGCCGTAGTGGCGCCGCCTGCGCAGCGCCTCGAACAGGGCATCGCGCGTGAGCTCGGGCATGAGATAGCAGGTGAGGCCGCCGATCGCCCCGAAGGTCGAGGCTCCCGGGAGAGTGGCGCCGGGGCGTCCCTTGTGATCGTCGCTGTGGCATATGACACCGACCCGGTAGCCCTGCTCGAAGGCGTCGTGCAGCAGCCACTCGAACGTGCCCCAGGTGGAATGGACCTCGACGGCACATTCGAGTCTCGCATCGTGGGCGCACTTGATATCGGCGTAGCGGCCGCCGACATGGGCGATGACCACCGCATCCTCGCCCTGGAGCACCCGGAACAGCTCGTCGGCGGTATGGACCGCGTCGGTCGAGGTCTGGCCCTGCACCAGGATGTGCGACGAGCGGCGGATCGGACGGCCTTCGCGACGGAAAAGGATGTTGCGATCGCCGCCCATCCCGGTATTGCCCGACCACTCGTAGCCGGGCACGCAGATGAACCGGCCCGGCGCATCGAGCTCGGCGGTCAGCCGGTTGAGCTTCTCCCAGAACGCATCGGTGATTTGAAAGTCGTTGCCCTGGTGGCCGACGATGTCGATGAAGGCGCGGTCACGCGCGTAATGCAGATAGCTTTCGATCGAGCCCATGCCGATCGTCTCGCCACTCTGCCCGTGCAGGTCGCCCCAGTAGCGCCGGAGCCGGGCGCTGTCGACGACGCGCAGGGGATTGGCGCGGGCGACCTCCTGGCCATCCGCGATGAGCCGCAGGTCGAGATCGCCGAGGCGCTCGGCAACGAGGTTGTCGATGACGCGCGGAGCCTCGCCGGGCATGACGGTGAGCTTGTCCGGCAACCCGCGCACGGGCTGCGAAGCCAGCAAGGCAAAGCTTTGCCGGGCGCGATCGGTGGGATTGCCCCACAGATCCTCGGCGACGACCGCCAGCCGGAACGGCTCGCCGGCAAGGACCAGCGACGGCCAGATCGCCTTCCAGCGCGCCGCCGGTCCGGCAATGAGGGCGAAGCCGGGCTGCTGCGGCAGCTCGGTGAACTCATAGGTGGCGAAGGCATCGATCGAGGTGCGCAGCTCGACGCGCTCCTCGCAATTGGTCTGCAGCCGGTAGCCGGGCGAGCCCTGCCGGCGATCGCCCATCCGCACGGTCAGGGTGTCGCCCCTGCGCAGATAGCCGCGGCCGACGCGGATGAGCAGCGTGTTGGCGTAAGGCCGGATGTTGAGACGATCGAACCAGACCTCGAGCCTGGCGCCGTTGCTCGCTTCCACCGTCGTGAAGTTCGCCGCCGCGGGCTCCTCGAACTGCGGCTTGCCCATGTCGGATGTGGTGCGCCATGAGATCTTCACCATCCCGGTATCGTCGATGCCGAACGTGCCGGCGGTGTAGGTCAAGGTCAGCTCGGCATGGGAGCCGGCGACGAACGGCCCCTCCGGCGCGAGCCTGATCGAGCCCATGTGCTCGGGGAGATAGGTCGAGAACGGCATTGCTGCGTCACGAGCTCGAGCAGGCTCGATCGATTCCGCCTCAGTCCGCCGTCACACCGGCGGCCTTGATGACCGGGGTGATGCGGGCAACCTCGCTTTCCACGAGCTTCTGCAGGCCGGCGGGGCCTCGTTCGGCCGCCGCAGGAGCCGAGCTGCCGAGCTCCTCGTACCGGCTCTGGATCGACGGGCTGTCGAGCGCCTTGCTCAGCGCGTCAGCGAGCTTCTCGACGATCGGCTGCGGCGTGCCTTTCGGGGCAACCATGGCGTTCCAGGCCTGGAAGACGAAATCGACGCCCGCTTCGGCGCTGGTGGGCACCTCCGGAAGGCTCGCGAGCCGTGCCGGTGCGGCGATCGCGTACACCTTTATCGTCCCTGCCCTGATCTGCGGAATGACGTTCAGCGACTGGTCGATCATGTAATCGAGGTGCCCGGCGACCAGCTCCTGAAGCGCCGGCCCGGTGCCGCGATAGGGAACGAGCGTCGGCTTGAGGCCGAATTTCGCATTGAACAGCAGGCCCGACACGTGCGAGACCGAGCCGACCCCGGCATGGCCGTAGGTCAGCTTCTCCGAATTCGCCTTCAGGTAATCGACGAAGTCCCTGAGCGTTGCAGCCGCCATCGATTTCCTGGCCACGATCGCCTGCGGCGTGAAGTTCACGACGCCGATCTGGGCGAAGCTCGTCACGGGATCGTATTTCAGGTTGTGATACAGCGCCGGCGCCGCCGATTGCGTCCCGGTGTTGCCGATGGCGATCGTGTAGCCGTCGGGGCTCGCCTGCGCCGCCCGCGTCATTCCGATCGTTCCACCGGCGCCGCCGACATTCTCGACGACGATCGTCTGCCCCAATGTGCGCGACATGTGCGCGCCCACGAGCCGCGCGACCACGTCCGTCGGCCCTCCGGCGGCAAACGGCACGATGACGGTGATCGGCTTGCTCGGATACTGCGCCGCCGCCGGCGTGCCGACCATGACCGTCAGGCCGAAGACAAAACTGGTGAAGCTGCGGCTGAAGCCCATCGTGCTCCTCCCTTGACCCGCACTCCCGCATCATGATGATCCGCCAGCGGCGATTTCGGTGCAAGTTGTTGCGGCCAATGGACGCAAGCGACGATGCGGCTCACCGAGGAAGAAGAGGCGATGCGCGCCGGCGCGTTCGGGCCGGCCGTGCAGTGGGCGATCGGGCATCAGCTCAAGGTCGCAGCCTATCTCGGCGCCGGCGAGCTCGTCGCGGTGAGCCAGGCCCACATCATGGCCGACACCGAGTCGCTCGGGCCCGCCGGCGTGGAATGGCTCGAGGCCTGGGCCGCACTGCCGCTCGAGCAGCGGCGGGTGCGGATTCCGACGATCACCGATCCGCGCGGCACCGATTTCGCGGCGGCGCACCGCCTCAGGCAGCAGCCGTGGATGCTCGAGCTGGAGCAACGCGCGATCGCCGCCTTCGAGGCGCTGGGCGTGCTGATGACCGATACCTGTATCAATTATCAGACCATCATGGCGCCGGTCGCCGGCGAGCACGTCGCCTACGGCGACACCGGAGTGGTGATCTATTGCAACAGCGTCTGCGGCGCCCGCTCGAACTTCGAAGGGGGACCTTCCGCGCTGGCCGCGGCGCTGACCGGACGGACGCCGCGCTACGGCTACCATCTCGATGCGCGGCGCCGCGCGACCGTGCTCATCGAGGTCGGCTCGACACCGCGCGAGCTCGACGAGTGGGGAGCGCTCGGAGGCGTCATCGGCAGGGTTGCCGGTGACTACTGGCAGGTCCCCGCCCTCCTCGGCCTCGATCGGATACCGACGCCGGACGAGATGAAGCATTTCGGCGCGGCGCTCGCGAGCTACGGCTCGGTCGCGCTGTTTCACATGATCGGCATCACCCCGGAGGCGCGCTTCTCCCGCGACGTGATCCTTTCCGGCAACCTGCCGAGCCACGCCGTAGGCGAGAGCGATCTGCGTGCCTTCCGGGCAGGCTACCTGCGGGCACTCGATGCGGTCGATCTCGTCGTGTTCTCGGCCCCGCAGCTGAGCCTGATCGAGATGCGGCAATTGGCCGGGCTGCTCGACGGCCGGCACGCGAGCATTCCGCTCTTTGCGGTGACCAGCCCGCAGGTGAAGGCCGACGCGGATCGCCTCGGGCTCACCCTCCGCATCGAGGCGGCGGGCGGCACCGTGCTCTCGGGAATGTGCTTCTACCAGAGTTACGCCCGGGAGATGGCCGAAGCCAACGGCTGGAGCCGGCTCGCGACCAATTCGGCCAAGCTCGTCAACATCATCGGTGGCTACGGTTACACCCCGGCGCTGCTCTCCATGGCGGCTTGCGTGGAGGCGGCCTGCCGCGGCGGCAGGATCGCCCGATGAGCGCGGCCACCTACTACGCAAGCGCCGGGATGGGCCGTCGCGTCGAGGGCCGGGCGCTGGTCGCCAAGGACGGCTTCTCCGCGCGCTACGACCTCGACCGCCGGCGCGGCACCTTCGCCCGCCCCGAGCACAGGCTCGCCGGCGCAAGCTATGTCGGCCGGGTGCTGGTGCTCGATGCCGCGAAGGGCGGGGTGGCCACCGCATGGATGCTGCACGAGATGAAGGCGCGCGGCGTCGTTCCCGCGGCGCTGGTGCTCAACGCGGTCAACCCGATCATGGTCCAGGGCGCCGCGCTCGCCGATTTCACCATGCTCTCCGGGTTCGACGTGGACATCACCCAGGTGATCCCGAACGGCGCGCTGGTCGAGGTCGACCCGTCAGCCCCCCGACCGTTCATTCGGGTGCTGCGGTGATCAGCCGCGCCGGAATAGATTCTCGAGCCGACGAGACGCGGATGACCCCTTCGCTGGGTTGCGCTTTCGCTGCCCGACATCACTCACCCCGCCATCGCCGGCGGGACGTGTGTCGTACGTGCAGAATCTCGATCGTGTCACCATCGATGCTGTAGAAAATCTTGTATCGATACCTCCGAACGATCTTCACTCGCACGGGGTCATCCGCTCGTTGCGACGCCTCGGGATGCTCCGCGATGAACTCCACGCCGGCATAGATGGCCGCCAGAACATTGCGAGCCCCCGCCGAGCTTCGCGCCTCGAGACACCGAAAGATCTCCTCGATATCGCCGCGCGCACGCGGCGTATATCGAACCTTCATGTCACGCCATATTTCTTCCAGAGAGCATCCATTTCCTCGTCAGGAACGAAATCTCCGCGTCTCGCCTGATCGAAGCCCTCGCGGACGGCGGCGCGCTCTTCGTCAGTCATGACGTAAATGCCGGTGCGGCGCGCCTCGATCTCGCGTGCGAATTCGACGAGCTCCTCCTGATCCGGTTGGGGCCACGAGCGAATGCTCTCGAGAACAGCGTTGATCTGCTCTTTGGTCATCTCGGATTCCATAGCATATGGGCCGATGCAGGCACAAAGACATGCAGGCGCCCGCGCGGCTCAGATCACCTCCTCGGTCTTGTCGTCGGTCTCGCCGTAACGGCGCAGCGTCGCCGGCCGCGTCCCGGCATAAAGCTTCTCCAGCCCGGGCGCGATCCTGGCGTTCTCGCGCTCGAACAGGCTGTTGCCGGCAAGATCGCTCTCGACCAGGAACGGTCCGAATCTCTCCACGTCGAGGACCCAGACCGCCTGCGCAAGTCCGAGCTCGGCGAGCCAATGCACGCCGGCCACCCGCCGGATGCCGCGCCCGAGGAGCGCCCCGGTGCCATAGCCGACCGTGGTGAGATAGATCGCCTCCCTGGGCACGAACGACCGGCGATAGGTCTCGGAGCTCATGCCGCCCTTGCCGATGATGATGTTGCAGCCGGACAGGGCGAACCAGCCGTCGAGCCATCTTGCGAAGCGGAAGGAGGCGGTGGCGGTGACGGCACCGACCGTGTAGCTGCCGTCGGGATTGACGGTCGCCGCCGGCGAGCAGTGGAAGTTGACGCGCCCGAGCGCCTCGGGCCCGGCCGGCATGCCCGCGCCATCCTCGATCGCGCGCTTGTAGGCGCCCTCGCGCGCCGTGAACACGCGGCCATGGAGATAGACGACCGAGCCGATCTCGAGCCGGCGCAGATCCGCGGTCGTTGCCGGCAGATGCAGCTCGATCGTGTCGAGGCTCGCCAATGCCTACTCCGCCGCCTCCGCCGCCCGGCCTTCCCATTCGACGGTCGCCCGCCGCATGTAGTCGGTGAACCACATGGGATCGGTGCGGTACTCGGGCCTGCCGTCGGCGCCGACGCGGGCGCAGGCGCGGCGCGAGGACAGGCAGAACATGTGCACCGACATCGGCAGGCCGCCGGTATGGCAATAGCCGACCTCGATGTGGCAGTCGACCACCATGGAGGAGCCCATGAATCCCATCGCCCCCATGCCGATGGAATTGCCGAGCTCCTTGAGCTCCTGCTCGAGCGCCGCGATCCTCGGATCCGGATTGCGCGATCCGACGATGCGCAGGCACGACGCCTGCTTGCCGAGCACCATCGAGGTGTCCTTCGAGCCGCCGAGCCCGATCCCGACGATCGCCGGCTGGCAGGCGAGCCCGCGCTTGCCGAAGCCGATCAGCGTGTC
>DASXAP010000083.1:0-21695 GCA_036406655.1 Xanthobacteraceae bacterium
CAACGACCCGCGCATCTGCGGCGCCCCGCTCCATCGCCCGCGGTTTCCTCCCTTGGAGGTTTTCGGAACGCCGGCCCTCGCCCGGTACCCGTTGCACCAGGTCGCGTGCAATCCGGGCCGGCATCCGAAAACCTTCACAGATTGTCGTTTTCACTTCGGCCCTCAAGCGGACATGTATTCGCCGCATCGCACACAGATCGGTCGTAAAGGGGGCGGAGCAAACATGGAGACCAAGGCACGCGGCGTGCGCGGTCCCCTTGCCCGCCATCATCACCATCTCCCCCTCGACCAGCTCGAACCGCTCGTCCTCGTGGAGGATGCCGACTTCCCACCATGCGACTGACATCGTCCACGCTGTGCGCGGCGCGGCAACCCCTCGGGTGACGATGACGCGCGCCGCACGGCACGCCGGCGCATGATGGACGAGCACCATGTCGCCGCCTATGCCGCCTTGGCCGGGCGCCGGATCAGCTTGTCGACGTTGCCGGAAAGGATCGCCTCGCCGTCCTTGCCGAGCGCGGCGAGCTCCTTGACGAAGTCGGCGACCGCCGCGCGCTCGCGTATCTCCTGCGGATAGTCGGTGGCGAAGACGATGCGCGAGGCCGGGATCTCGATCAGCGCGGCGCGCACCGCGCCGATGGCGCCGCAGAACCCTGCGGTGTCGAGCACCATGTTGTTGCGCAGGTAATGGTCGAAATCGTTCCGGGCCTTCCTGCCGTGGCGCTCGTTGTCGCGGGTTCCCCAGAAGTCCTTGTCCTGATAGGAGCGGATGCGTCCCAAGAGCGCCGCGAGCCCCCCGCCCAGATGCGACATGTGCACGGTGAGATCGGGATGGCGGTCGAACACGCCGGAATTGATCAACCGGATCGTCGCCATCACCAGCGAGAATTCGCGACCGACCGAGCGCGCGGTGTCGTAGCCGTCGAACTGGCTGGTCTGGTTGAGCTTGAGCGCCGGATGCACGAAAACGAACATGCCGAGCTTCTCGCATTCGCTCCAGAACGGCTCGAACTCGGGGGCGTCGAGATAGAGGTTGCCCGTCTCCGAGGTGATCACCACCCCGGGAAAGCCCAGCTCGTGCCGGCAGCGGCCGAGCTCGCGCAGCGCCGCGGCGCCGCCGAGCGGATTGGCATGCGCGGCGCCGATGAAGCGGCCGGGATAGCTGCGCTCGGCGCGCCTGGCGGCGTCATTGCACAGCCGCGATCGGTCAAGATCGGCGCACATGCCGGCGGCGCTCGACAGGAACGCCGCATCGATCCCCGCCGCATCCATCATGGCAATGTGCTCGTCGAGGTCGAACAGCATCCAGTGCATGATGAAGCTGGGGGCGCCGTGCTCGTCGTAGGAGACGAGCTTGCGGCGGCCGAGATCCTTCGGCATCAGCTCGCGCGGCGTGAAATGGTGCTGGAAATCGACGATCATTGCTCTCTCTTTCTCTCTCGCGCGGCGGCGAGTACGCCGCGGCGGCCGTGGTCCGGCATTAAAGAAGAGGCCGATCAACCAGACAACCCCGGCCGCGCGCGGGCTCGGCCTCAATCGGCCGTGCCGAGATCCGCGAGCGCGCGGGCGGCGGCAAGCTCGAGCGCGGTGTGCGGAACGGTGCCGATCGCCGCGGCAAGCTTGCAGCCGTCGATCCGGTGCGGCTGCTGCCACAAATAGGCGATCTCGGAGAGCTCGCGGCACAGCGGCACGAACGGCCGCAGGGCATGAATGAGCCACCACGACATCTGCTTGACCTGCACGCGCCGCCCGCCGGCGCGGGCGAGTGCAGCGGTCAATTCGGCTCCGGTCACGGCGTGGCCCGGGAAACCGAATCCCTCGAACTGGCCGAGCCGATCGCGGACGGCCGCAAGGCGGACCAGCGCCGCGACGAAATCCGGCAGATACGCCCATTCGTGCTGGATATCGAGCGGCCCCGGATAGGTCAGCCGGCCGGCGCCGATCTCCTTGGCGATCACCAGATCGAGCCACGCGCCACGCCCGGCGCCGAAGAAATCGCCGCCGCGCAGGATGACGCTGCGCATGCCGCGCGCGGCGGCCTCGGCCATGCGCTCCTCGATCGCCATCCGCACGTGGCCCTTGCGCGACGAAGGCCACATCGGTGTCGCCGCGTCGATCACCGGCGGCAGCGGCGAGCCGTAGTTGTAGAGGTTGCCGGGAAACAGCAGCGTGGCGCCGGCATGCTCCGCCGCCGAGATTGCCGAATAGGCGAGCGGCAGCGACAGCCGTGACCAGTCGGGGAGCTGCGGATTGAGCGCGTGCAGCACCACGTCGCAGCCCCGCGCCGCGCGAGCCACCGCGGCGTGATCAAGCGCGTCGACCTCGACGATCGCGCTCGCCGCCGCCGCGCGATCCGCGGCGCCGGGACGCACCAGGCCCACCGCCTCCCAGCCCGCGTCACGGAACGCATGCGCGGCAAGGCGGCCCAGGCGACCGGCGGCGCCCAGAACCAGAATCCGACCGGCCATGCGCGATTCCAGTTGCAGATGTCATCAGCTGCCAGACGCCAGATGTCGGATGGCAGATGCCGGATGTCAGCTGTCGCCACAAAAAAAGGCCCCGACGAGCGGGGCCCAGGTGAAGGAGGAAACGCCCATGATAGGCAGGCGGAGGGTGGCCCATTCCGAGCGCGCAGCCAACTGGAAATCGCGGCGCGGACGCACAATCGCGAAACATGTCTCTTTTTGGCCACAGCCCCCCCGTCGGCCATCGCGCGGACCTTTCAGACTTTCTCGACCGCCTGAATTCGTCCCGGGACATGCGGGGGAGGGAGCAGATCCCGTGCGGCACGGTCATGCGGCTCGATCGACCAAGCCGCTCCTCGGGCCTGCGCCTCGCCTCAGAAGAAACCGAGCGATTCACAGCCGGTGCCGGCGCGGAAGCTCCCCTTGGCGCGCCGATTTGGAATATCGACGATGTGCACGGATCCGTCGCCCTGGCAGGCAACGAACAGCTCGTCGCCGCGAAACGCCATATCCATGGGCTGGCTGCCCACCTTGATCGCCGCCTGCTCGCGGAACGAGGGGTCGATCAGGCTCACCGTGTCGCTGTTGAGGCTGGTGACCCCGAGCACGCTGTTGTCGGGAGCGTAGCGCGCAATCTGTGCCGGCTTCGGCACGCCTTCGAGCGGCACCTCGGCGGCGACGCGGCCGGCTGCGGTGTCGATCAGGAACAGCGTGGGTTCGCCGTCATCCACCGCCACGACGGTGCGGCCGTCCGCCGAGACGGCGATCCCGGCGAGCGGTCTCGGGGTCGCGATCTTGCCGACGAGCTTGCGGTCGGGCAGGTCTATCACCGACACGGTGCCGTCCTCCTCGTTCTCGGTGTAGAGGCGTCGGCCGTCCGGGGCGATGATGAGGCGGTGCGCGTTGGTCGACCCGGAGTCGATCGCATCGACCACGGTGTGGCTCGCGCGGTCGATCACCGCCACCACCGCGCTGTTCTCGCAGGTGATGTAGATCAGGCCGTCGGGCCCGAGCTTCAACGTATGCGGCGCGATGTAGGGTCGAAGATCGATGTCGCCAATACGGGCGCGCCGGGCGAGATCGATGATGCACAACAGGTGTCCGGGATTGGGATTGCGGCCATGGATGCCGTCGCCGAAGATCGGCACATAGGCGAGCCCGGTCTCCGGGACTATCAGCAGCTCGTGCACGGTGCGCGGAAAGCCGTCGAGCACGACCTCCGTCGCATAGGTCGCGGGATCGAGAAACAATACCTTCCCGCCCATCTTGTCGACGGCGATCATTCCGGGCGCGGCGCTTGCGTCAGCCATCGTTCCCTGCTTGGCTCGTTCGCGGCTCGAGTAGAGCAGCCTCCGTAGGATGGCTCGAGCGCCACCGGCTCGTGTGAAAGGCTCGCGGGTTCCCGCTTCGCCCGACCATCCTACTACGCCTGGAGATCATCCGAGAGGGTTCCGATGCTGTCCGATGCCGAGCGCAGGAAGGCTGCCGACATTCTCATGGCCGCGGAGAAGGAACGCAAGCAGGCGGCCCAGCTCAGCAGGACCTGGCCGGAAATCACGCTCGATGACGCCTATGCCATATCGAGCGAGGTCGCGAGGCGAAAGATCGCGGCCGGAGCGCGGCTGATCGGGCACAAGGTCGGCCTCACGTCGAAGGCGATGCAGCGCTCCTCGCAGATCGACGAGCCGGATTACGGGCACCTGCTCGACTCCATGATGATCGCCGACGGCGCCAGGATCCCGCACGAGAGCTACTGCCGCCCGCGGGTCGAGATCGAGCTCGCGTTCATCATGGGCAAGCCGCTGCGGGGGCCGGGGGTCGGGCTCCCCGAGGTGCTGCGCGCCACCGAATACGTGGTTCCGGCCATCGAGATCGTGGATGCACGCGTGCAGGATCCGCGCAAGATCTTCGACACCGTCGCCGACAACGGCGCGGCCGCAGGCATCGTCGTCGGCGGCCGGCCGGTCGCGCCGCTCGCGGTCGACCTGCGCTGGGTCGGCGGCATCATGTACCGCAATTCCGAGATCGAGGAGACCGGGGTCGCCGCCGGCGTGCTCGGCCACCCCGCCCTCGGCGTCGCCTGGCTCGCCAACAAGCTCGGGCAGCACGGGGTCGCGCTCGAGCCGGGGCATCTCGTGCTCGCCGGCTCGTTCACCCGGGTCGTGTTCGCCCAGAAGGGCGATACCCTGCACGCCGATTTCGGCGCGCTCGGCGGGATCGCGGTGCAGTTCGTGTAAGGCAAGGGAGCCGCGGATGAATCTCGTCGAGCGACGAAGCCCTCCGCTCGCGCGCAACGTGCATCGTCTCGGTCACCTCGACCTCGCCGGCGCCGGCCAGGTCACGATCGCGGGCGACTTCGCCTATGTGGGGCATCTCCCCAACCCCGATCGGCTCGGCACCTCGATCGTCGACATTTCCGATCCGCGGCGGCCGCGTCTGCTCGCCACCATCACCCTCGATGACGCCGAATCGCACAGCCACAAGGTGCGGGTCGCCGGCGACATCATGATCGTCAACCACGAGCGCAACATGAGCCGGATCGGCCGTCGCGCCGAGCAGCTGCCACTGGTGCGGCGCGCGCTCGGGGAGACGCTCTCCCGCGCTCCGACGGCGCAGGAGGTGGCGGCGAAGCTCGGCGTCAGCGCCGACGACCTGCGCGCGGCCGAGGAGCTCGAGCAGCGCCCCTACCACAATGGCGGCTTCAAGCTTTACGACGTGTCCAGCCCGTCACGGCCGAGACTGATCCACCATCAGAAGACCGGCGGCATCGGCGTGCATCGCTTCGACATGGACGAGCACTACGCCTACATCTCGACCGAGCTCGCGGGCTATGTGGGCAATATCCTGGTGATCTACGACATCAGCGCTCCGCAGCACCCGCGGGAGGTCTCGCGCTGGTGGATGCCCGGCCAGCATGCCGCGGGCGGCGAGATGCCGGGCTGGGCCGGGCGCCGGCACCGGCTTCACCACGCGCTTCGCTTCGGCAGCGAGATGTGGGCGAGCTGCTGGCACGCGGGCTTCTGGGTGGTCGACGTTTCCGAGCTCGATCGACCGCGCGGCATCGGCAGCTACAGCTATCACCCGCTGTTTCCCGAGCCGACCCACACGGTGATGCCGCTGCCGGAGCGCATCGGCGGCCGCCGCATCGCGCTCGCCATCGACGAGGAGGATCAGGCGCAGAGCGCCGGCGAGGCGGAGGCGCGGCGCGGCCGCGCGCACGCCTGCATCCTCACCTTCGACGTGACCGACCTCGCCGACATCAAGCCGCTCGGCCAGTTCCACGTGAGCGAGCTCGATTCGCCCTTCAGTCGCACCCCCGGCGCGCGCTTCGGGGCGCATCAGTTCTGCGAGCGGATGTCCGGCAGCATCGTTCACGCCGCCTGGTTCGGCGGCGGGTTGCGCATCGTCGACGTCGCCGATCCGCTGCGCCCATCGGAGCTGGGCTATTTCATTCCCGAGCCGGTCGCGGGCAGGGCAGCGCCGCAAAGCAACGATGTGGCAGTCGATGCACGCGGCCTGATCTATCTGGTCGATCGCCACGTCGGTTTCGACGTGCTCGAATTCTCGCCGCCGCGGTGAGCGCACCCCAAGGGCATCATGGCCGGCCTTGTGCCGGCCATCTCGATTCTGAATCGGGATCGCCGGGACGAGCCCGGCGATGACGGATCATTGCTCCCGGCATGCAAGCCATTGCGCTTCGAGTGCCTGCAGGTCACTGGGTGGGCGACTGATAGAAGGCCCTCGCCTCGGCGCTGAAGGATTTGCGCGACTGCGGGTCGATATAGAACATGTGCCCGCCGCGATGCAGCACCAGCCGGGCGCGCGAGGGATCGCCGATCGGCGGCAGGTGGTCGAGCACGTAGCGGGTCATCGCATAGGGAGTGACCATGTCGCTGTAGCCGTGCGCGATGAGAAGCCGGAACGAGGGAATGAGCGAGAGCAGCTCCCGCAGATCGTCGCTGACGCCGGCCGCCGCCCGGCCCCCGCGCCCCCAATCCCACTTGCCGGCTATGTCCGAGGCCAGGAGCGTATAGGTCATCTGGGTCTTGAAGCCGAGCTCGTCGCGGGCGTAGCTGCTGAACAGGCCGCCATAGGCGCGGGCAAGACCGTCGAGCAGCGGATCGGGGCCGCGCGCGGTTTCCTGCTCCGGGAAAGGATCGGGCACCGCGAAGCTGGCATCGTAGGCGCTGACGACCTTGCCCTCGGCGGAACGCAGATGCTTGCGGTACGCGTCGCGAACGAAGCCGCGCGAGCGCGCCACCACGTCCTCGGGCAGCCCGGTGATCCGCGCGACCTGCGCATAGAAATCGCGCGCCGCCTCGCCTTGCGGCGGCGCCGCCGCGAGCTTCGTCAGATACTCGGTCAAGGCGAAATGCTCGATCTCCGCCAGCGCCTGCGTGCTGAAGCTGCCCTTGCGCTCGAGCTCGGCCGCGCCCAGCGACGGCAGCCGCAGGGCGGCGCCCAGGGCAAATCGGCTGCCGCCGAACAGCAGGCCGCCCTCGATCAAGGGTGACAGCATGATGATCCCGGAGACCGCCGTGCCCTGGTGAGTCTGAAGCTCGCGGGCGACCTTGGCGGCACGAAACCCGCCGTAGCTTTCCCCGAGCAGGTATTTCGGCGAGCTCATGCGGCCGTTGCCGGTGACATAGAGCATGATGCTCTTGGCCATCGCCTGCGCGTCGCCGTCCACGCTCCAGAAGGCCTTGCCGCCGTCCGGCTTCGCCGGCCGGCTCCAGCCGCTTCCGACCGGATCGATCAGCACGAGATCAGTGAACGCCAGCCAGGTCTGCGGGTTGTCGACCAGACGAGCGGCGGCGGGATCGGCATGGGGAAATTCGGCGGATTTCGGGCCGACCAGGCCGAGATTGAGGAAGGCGGATGCCGCCCCCGGCCCGCCGTTGAAGGCGAAGGTTACGGGACGGTTCTCGGAGCCGAGGCTCTTGGCGACATAGGCGGTGTAGAAGATCGCCGCCGAGCGCTCGCCCGACTGATCGAGCAGCGACAGCGTCCCCGCGGTCGCGGTATAGGCGAGCTTGCCGTCGGGGGTGTCGACGCTGTGCTCGGTGACCGAGTCGGGCGGCAAGAGCCGCAGCACGCTTTCGCGCGGCTCGCCGCCGCGTTCGCCGCTGCCGCGCTGGCCGCCGCGCGGCTCGCCGGCGTGCGGCTCGCTCGGCTGCGCGCCCGGCTGTGGATGCCCCCGCTCCTGCGCCGCGGCGATGGTGGTCGCGCCGGCGACCATCAGCGCCAGCAGCAGGCGGCAGAGGCGCGTGCCGCGCTCGGGCTTTCGCATCTCGGGCAAGCTCATCGGCAAGCTCATGGGGCGTCCTGTTCCGTTCATCCAGCGGGCGCCCCCCGGCCGCACCGCAGGATATAGCACCGGCACCGCGGGCAAGCGAACCTCGGCGGAACCGCATCGCTTTTGTTCCTGTGCAGGCTCGTGCCGCCGCATCGACCTCCGGGGTTGCGCGACTTGCCCTGCGCGAGAGGCTCGGCCCGCGCCACGCCTCGACGTGACAGAAACGGACGACATGGAACAGCGTGGTCCAGTGGACAATGGGCGGAAGATCGGGGAATGTCGCTGCCCCGGAGGGGAGCAGCAGGACCTCGCTCGCGAAACAGGGACACATCCCGTCAGGTACCGGAAATGCCGTTCCCCAGGGCTTCACGCGCGCTCCAGCGCTTCACCGTGCTTGATCTGACCCGGGTGCGCGCGGGCCCCACCTGCGCGCGACAGCTGGCCGACTGGGGCGCCAACGTGATCAAGGTCGAGCTGCCGCCGGATCCGGAGGCGGGTGAGGCAATGGGCGGCCCGCGCGAAGGCTCGGACTTTCAGAACCTCCACCGCAACAAGCGCAGCATCACCCTCAACCTCAAGTCGACGGAGGGGCTCGCCGCGTTCAAGCGGATGGTCAAGAAGGCCGACGTAGTCATCGAGAATTTTCGTCCCGACGTGAAGCACCGCCTGGGCATCGATTACAAGACGCTGGCCAGGATCAATCCGCGGCTCGTCTACGGCAGCATCTCCGGCTTTGGTCAGACCGGCCCCTATGCGCGGCGCCCGGGCTTCGATCAGATCGCGCAGGGAATGGGGGGCCTGATGTCGATCACCGGCTTGCCTGGCCAGGGGCCGGTGCGCGTCGGCATCCCGGTGGCCGATCTGTGCGCCGGCCTGTTCTGCGCGCTCGGCATCCTGGTCGCCCTGCTCGAGCGGGAAAAATCGAGCCGGGGTCAAGAGATCACGACCTCGCTGCTGCAGGCCCAGATCTTCATGCTCGACTTCCAGGGCGCCCGCTGGCTGATCGACGGCGAGGTTCCCCACCAGGCCGGCAACAACCACCCGACCAGCATCCCGACCGGCGTGTTCAAGACCGCCGACGGCCACATCAATATCGCCGCCACCGGCCAGAAGATCTGGGAGCGGTTCTGCAACACGCTGGGGGCGCCCGAGCTGATCAAGCATCCCGACTACAACAGCGGCGCACAGCGCTTGAAGCACCGCGACGCGCTCAACGCCGAGATCGACCGCCACACGCCCAGGCGCACGAGCGCCGAATGGGTCGAGCTGTTCAACGCCGCGGGCGTTCCCTGCGGGCCGATCTACAGCATCGACCAGGTCTATGCCGACCCGCAGGTCGGGCATCTCGGGATGGCGCAGCCGGTGCGGACGCAGGAGCGGAAGAGGATCCGCATGGCGGGCCAGCCGATGTCGCTGTCACGCACACCGAGCAGGCTCGTCGCGCCGACCCCCGGGCTCGGCGAGCACACCCAGGTTGTGCTCAGGGAATTCGGCTTCAGCGCCAGGGAAATCGCCGCGCTGCGCAACGCAAAAGCGATCTGAGGACAACATGGACGACGTGACCAGCGCTGCGACCGCCACCGACAAGATACTCTCGCGCAGGGACGGGCATGTCGGTTACGTGATCTTCAACAATCCGGAACGCCACAACGCGGTGTCGCTCGACATGTGGGCGGCCACGAGCCGGATTCTGGACGAGTTCGCCGGGAACGACGAGGTGCGCGTGGTCGTGCTCACTGGCGCGGGCGGCAAGGCGTTCGTCTCCGGTGCCGACATCTCGAAGTTCGAGAGCGAACGGGCGACGCTGGAGGCGACCAAGACCTACAATGCCACGGTCGAGAAGGCCTATGCCGGAGTGCAGGATTTCCCGAAGCCCACCATCGCGATGATCCGGGGCTATTGCGTCGGCGGCGGCGTCGGGCTCGCGGTGTGCTGCGATCTGCGCATCTGCTCGGAGGGCTCGCGCTTCGCGGTGCCGGCGGCGCGGCTCGGGCTGGGCTACTCCTATGCCGGGCTGCGGCGCCTGATCGACGTCGTCGGCCCGGCCTTCACGCGGGAAATCTTCTTCACCGCGCGCCAGTTTGACAGCGAGGAGGCGCGGGCGATGGGGCTCGTCAACCGGGTGGTGCCCGAGGCCGAGCTCGAGGGCTACGTGAAGAGCTACGCCGAGACGATCGCCGCCAATGCGCCGCTCACGGTCAAGGCGGTCAAATACATCGTCGGCGAGGCGCTGAAGGACGAGAGCAGGCGCAATTTGACTCGCTGCGCCGAGATGGTGGAGCGCTGCTTCACCAGCAACGACTTCATCGAGGGACGCCGCGCCTTCATGGAGAAGCGCAAGCCCTCCTTCAGCGGAACGTGACGCGGAAATGTCGGGATCGGGCCCACTCGAGGATCCGCAATGGCCGGGCCGGTCCCGGCCATCCGCGTCCTCGCCGGCTCCCTCGCGAGGCGCGCATGCGCGGGACGAGCCCGCGCGAGGCGATCGAGAACCGGGGCGGCATCCGGCTCAGCGCACGGATTTTCGCGATCAGAGCAGGGGCGAACGTGGCTTCGGTTGAGCTGCGCGGCCTGACCAAGCGCTACGGCGATGTGGCGGTCGTCGACGACGTGTCGCTGACCATCGAGCACGGCCGGCTGGTCTGCCTGCTCGGTCCCTCGGGTTGCGGGAAGACCACCACCTTGCGGCTGATCGCCGGTTTCGTGGAGCCGACCGCGGGCGAGATCAGGGTCGGCAACCAGCTCGTGTCCTCGCCCGCGCGCACATTGGCGCCCGAGCGGCGCAACATGTCGATGATCTTCCAGAGCTACGCGCTCTGGCCGCACATGACGGTGGCGGCCAACGTCGCCTACGGGCTGGAGCTGCGCAAGCTCGATCGCGAAACGGTCAAGCGCAAGCTGTCGGCGATCCTCGCCACCACCCAGCTGAGCGCGCTGGCCGACCGATACCCGGGCGAGCTGTCCGGCGGCCAGCAGCAGCGGGTGGCGCTCGCGCGCGCGCTGATCGTCGAGCCGGAGACGCTGCTGCTCGACGAGCCGCTCTCCAATCTCGATGCCAATCTGCGCGAGGAGATGCGCTTCGAGGTTCGCCGCCTGCACGACGAATACCGCTACACCACGGTCTACGTCACCCACGACCAGGCCGAGGCGATGACCACGGCCGACGTGATCGCGGTGATGAATGGCGGCAGGATCGAGCAGGCGGGCTCGCCCGAGGAGGTCTATGACCGGCCGCGCTCGGAGTTCGTCGCCCGCTTCATCGGCGCGAGCAACATCCTCAAGGGCAAGGCGCTCGACGACAGCCATCTCGCCGTAGGCGAGACGGTGCTGCGCTGCACCGGCGTCAGGCTCGCGCCCGGAGACGGCGGCGCGATCTCCGTGCGCCAGCACGTCATCCGGCTGTGGGCCGCCGCACCGCAGTCGATGGAGAACGTGATTGCCGGGACGGTGCTGCGGCAGGTCTTCCTCGGCAACAGCCGCGATTACGTTGTGGCGGCGGCCGACGGCACGCAGCTGCGCGTCGTGACCTCGCCGGCCGAGAACGTCGCCCGCGGCCAGCCGGTCTGGCTCTATCTGCCCCCGGAGCGCTGCCGCGTGCTCAATGGTTGAAACCTTCGAAGGAGGAACGGCGATGAAAAAGCTTTCAAGGCGGGAGCTGCTCGGCGGAGCGAGCGCATTTGCGGCGTCGAGCACGTTCGCCGCGGTCGCCTCGGCGGCTCCGCCGGCGAGCCCGGTCACCCCGCAACTGATCGAGGCGGCGCGCAAGGAAGGCAAGGTCGTCTTCTACACCTCGATCGATCTACCGTTTGCGGAGCGGATCGCCCGCTCGTTCGAGGCCAGGTATCCCGGAGTTGCCGTGCGGGTGGAGCGCACCGGGGCGGAGCGCGTGTTCCAGCGGATCGGCCAGGAATATGCGAGCGGCATCCACGCCGTCGACGTGGTCAACTCGTCGGATGCCGCCCATTTCGTGGTCTGGAAGCGGGACGGCATCCTCGCCCCCTATCTGCCCGAGGAGGTCGCGCGGCATTTCCCGCCCCAGCACGTCGATCCCGAGGGCCTGTTCGCGAGCTTCCGCGTCTTTCTCTGCCCGATGGGCTACAATACCGACCTGGTGAAGCCGGCGGAGGCGCCGAGGAGCTTCGCCGACCTGCTCGATCCCAAATGGGCGGGGAAGATCGTCAAGGCGCATCCGAGCTACAGCGGGACCATCCTCACCGCCACCTTCCAGACCGCGCGCGACCTGGGCTGGTCGTATTTCGAGAAGCTCGCGCAGCAGCGGATCATGCAGGTGCAATCCGCCTCCGACCCGCCGAAGAAGCTTGCGCTCGGCGAGCGCGCGATCATGGCGGACGGAACCGAATACGTTCTCATCCAGCTCAAGGAGACGGGCAAGCCGGTCGACGTCATCTACCCGGCCGAGGGCAGCCCGTTGATCGTCGGCCCCAACGGCATCTTTCGCGAGGCTCCCAACCCCAACGCGGCGCGGCTCTTCCAGAGCTACATGCTCTCCGCCGAGTGCCAGCAGCTCAGCATCGACACGGGCGGCATGCGCTCGGTGCATGCGCTCGCCAAGGAGAAGCCCGGCCGGCGGCCGCTTTCCGAGATCAAGGTCATGACCGATGATCCCATCGCGGTGGAGAGGGAAGCCGAGGCGATCAAGGCCCGCTACACGAAAATCTTCAAGGTGTGAGATGCGCGCGCATCCGGTCTCCAGGCGCAAGCTGCTCGAGGCGGGCGTGACGCTCGCGGCCGGCGTGGCCGCAGCTCCCCTGCGGGCGGCGCCACCCGAGCCGGCGGCGATCACGCCGGCGCTGGTCGCGGCGGCTCGGAAGGAAGGCAGGCTCGCCTGGTACACGGCCATGGATCTGCCGGTGGCCGAGCAGCTCGCCAAGGCGTTCCAGGCCGGCTTCCCCGGCATCGAGGTGCAGGTGGAGCGCACCGGATCGGAGCGGCTGTTCACCCGCATCAACCAGGAATATGCCAGCAATATCCGCGTTGCCGATGCCGTGAACAGCGCCGACGCCGCGCATTTCATCGTCTGGAAGCGCAACGGCTGGCTCGTCCCGTACCTGCCCGAGGAGGTCGCCCGCCACTTCCCCGCCGATTACCGCGACCCCGAGGGTTTCCATGTTACCACCCGGATCTGGCTCTGCTCGCTCGGCTACAACACCGACATGGTCAAGCCCGAGCAGGCGCCGCGGAGCTTTGCCGACCTGCTCGACCCGAGATGGACGGGCAGGATGGTCAAGGCGCATCCCGCCTACAGCGGCACGATCATGAGCGCGACGTTCCAGATCGTCCGCGACCTCGGCTGGGACTACCTGGAGAAGCTTTCCCGGCAGAGAATCATGCAGGTGCAGTCGTCGACCGACCCGCCCAAGAAGCTCGCCCTCGGCGAGCGCGCGGTAATGGCCGACGGCAACGACTACAACCTGATCCAGCTGAAGGAACGCGGGCAGCCGGTCGAGGTGGTCTATCCGGCCGAAGGCACGCCGATCATCAAGGGACCGAGTGCGGTGCTCGCTGCCGCTCCCAACCCGAACGCCGCGCGGCTGTTTCACAACTGGCTGCACGGCACCGGCGGTCAGCAGATCGTCGTCGATTTCGCTCGCCAGCTCTCGGCACATCCGCTGGTCACGGACAAGCGAGGGCGCAAGCCGCTCGCCGAGATCAGGCTCATGCGCGACGACCCCGAAGGGGTCGAGCGGATGAGCGAGGAGATCAAGCGGCGCTACGCCGAGCTGTTCAAGGTGTAGCGGATGGCAGGCAGCCGATGCGGACGGTGAACAGGTCGCGCCCGGTGGCAGGCTGGCCATGGCCGTAGCAGCGCCTGCGCTCAAGCCCGCGCCCGCGGGCAAGCTCGACCTCTCTCGGCCGGTCCTGATCCTGTTCGCCGCCGTGCTCTGCGTCCTGATCGTGCTGCCGATGTGGTGGCTCCTCTATTTCAGCTTCGTCGACCGCAGCGGCGCCTTCACCTTCGACAATTTCGTTCGTCTCGCGACCGACCAGTCGTTCATCGATCCGCTCGTCACCACGCTGATCGTGGCGACGAGCTCGGCCATCGCCTGCTGCGCCGTCGCCGCGCCGATCGGCTGGCTCGTCGCCCGCACCGACCTGCCGCTGCGCCGGACGGTGCGCGCCCTGGTGACGGCGTCGTTCGTCACCCCGCCTTTTCTCGGGGCGATCGCCTGGGAGCTCTTGGCGGCGCCCAACAGCGGGCTTCTCAACAAGCTCTACCGCGCAGTGAGCGGCGCCGCACAGGACGAATACGTCTTCAACATCTATTCGCTGACCGGTCTCATCTTCGTGATCTCCTGCTACACCTTTCCCTATGTCTTTGTGCTCGTCGCCAATGCGCTCGACCGCATCCCCGGCGATCTCGAGGACGCCTCCTCGATCCTCGGCGGCCGCGCCTGGACCACGGCGCGGCGCGTGACCATCCCGCTGGTGCTGCCGGCGCTGCTTGCCGGCGCCCTGGTCGCGTTCCTGCAGGCGATGACGCTGTTCGGCTCGCCGGCGATCCTGGCAATTCCCGCGGGCTACCACACCATGACCACGAAGATCTGGAGCCTGTTCAACTACCCGCCCAAGCCCGAGCTGGCCGCGGCGGCGTCGATTCCCCTCCTGCTGCTGACCGTGGCGCTGCTGCGCGCCGAGCACATGATCCTCGGGCGCCGCGGCTACTCGGTGGTCGGCGGCCGCCAGAGCGATCCCCGGCTGGTGCGGCTGCGCGCGTTCAGGCACCCGGCGCTGGCCCTCGTGCTCATCGTGCTGATGTGTCCGGTGTTCCTGCCCTACGGCGCGCTGCTCAATGCGACCTTCTCCCGGCTCGCCACCTCCTTCGTGTGGGTCGACAACTTCACCCTCAACAACATCCGGTTCGTGTTCTTCGAGCTGTCGGCCACCAGGCTCGCCATCGAGAACACCTTCATCCTCGGCTTCTGGTCGGCGAGCGCCGGCACCCTGCTCGCGCTGGTCATCGCCTATCTCACCACGCGCCGCGCGGTGGCCGGCCACCGCACGCTCGCCTTCCTCGCCACCGCCCCGGTCGCGATCCCCGGCATCGTGCTCGGCGTCGGCCTGTTTCTCAGCTACGCGCGTCCTCCCCTCGTCCTCTACGGCACCCTGTGGATCCTGTTTCTCGCCTTCGTCACCATCGCGCTGCCCGCCGCCTACCAGCAGCTGCAGTCGGCGTTCCGTTCCGTGCATACCGAGCTCGAGGATGCCGGACGCATCCTCGGCGCCACCCGCCTGCGCATCCTGCGCGACATCACCGCGCCGCTGTTGCGCACCAGCGTGCTCGCCACCTGGTGCTTCATCTTCGTCGGGGTGATCCGCGAGCTGTCCGCCGCCATCATGCTGTTCACGTCGCAGACCAAGGTCGTCTCGGTGCTCATCTTCGATCTCAACGAGTCGGGCGACCTCGGCGCCATCTCGGTGCTGGGCCTGCTCATGCTCGCCATCACCTTCGCCGTGGTGATCGCGGTCAACCGCATTCCGGGTTTCGGCGATGCCCGCCTGCGCAACGCCTGATGCAGATCGCCTGTAGCGCAGAGGACCGCACACGGGCCGACGCCGGGTCGACGGCTGCCGATGAGCGGCTGCCCCGGCGACGCTCTTCATGGCGCGGCGCCTCCGCCGATGCAGCCTGAGCTTCCCCCCACGGCGGTAGCGGAGACCCTGGCGAGGAGGATCGCCGGCCTCGACCGCGCCCGACTGCCGGCCGCGGTGCGAGGGCGATGCGAGGAGTTGCTCGTCGACGTGGTCGGGCTGTGCCTTGCCGCCCGCCGGCAGGACTACGTCGCCGCCGCGCTCGCCGGCTGGGACGACGACGGCGGCTGCACCGCCATCGGCCATGGCCGCGGCTTGAGCGCCGCGGGTGCCGCCTTCGTCAACGGCACGGCGGCGCATGGCGAGGACTACGACGACACGTTCGAAGGCGGGCCGGTGCATGCGGGCGCGGTGATCGTGCCGGCGGTGCTGGCGGCCTGCGAGCGGCACAATCGCGACGGGGGCAGCGCGCTCCTCGGCATCGCCGTCGGCGTCGAGACGATCTGCCGGCTGAGCCTGGTGGCGCCCAAGGCGGTGCATCGGGCGGGCTTCCACCCCACCGCGGTGTTCGGCGCGATCGCGGCGAGCGCTGCGGTCGGCGCCGCGCTCGGGCTCGCGCCGCGCCAACTCGTCGACGCGCTCGGCATCGCCGGCTCGATGGCCGGCGGCATCATCGAATATCTGGCCGAAGGGGCCTGGACCAAGCGGCTGCATGCCGGCTGGGCGGCGCAGTCGGGCCTGCGCGCTGCGTGGCTGGCACGCTCGGGCTTCGTCGGGCCACGCACGGTGCTCGAGGGCGTGCACGGGTTGTTCCACGGCTTCGCCCGCACCCGCGATGCCGACTACGATGCGCTCACCGCCGATTTCGGCGAGCGGTGGGTCACCGAGACGCTCGCCTTCAAGCCCTATCCGTGCGGGACCATGATCCATCCCTATGTCGATTGCGCGCGGCGGCTAAAGGCGCGCGGCATCGCCGCGGGAGCCATGGTGGAGCTCGTCTGCGACGTGGCCGAGGGCACCGTGCACCGCCTGTGGGAGCCGCTCGCCTCGAAGCAGCGGCCGCCCAACGGCTATGCCGCCAAGTTTTCCGCGCCCTACTGCATCGCCGCGGGCTTCCTGCGGGGAAATCTCGGCTTCCGCGATTTTGCCGACACCGCCGTGCGCGATCCATCGGTGCTCGAGCTCGCCGCCAGGGTCCGCTACCGGATCGATCCGCAGAACCCCTATCCCGACAATTTCACCGGCCGCATCCGCGCCGTGCTCGCCGACGGCCGTGTCGTCGAGGAGCGCCAGCCGCACCTGCGCGGCGGCGCGCGCGAGCCGCTGGCGCGCGCCGAGATCGAGGAGAAATTCCTGCTCAACGCAAGGCACGGCGGCTGGGACGCCCTCCGCGCGGCCGGCGCACTGGGTGAGCTGCGCACGCTCTATGACCACGATCTCGATCTTGGATTCCTGCGCTAATACAAGGGTGGGCAAACGCGCCTGACGTGATCTTGGCACATCCGCAACGCAGCGCGCGTTTGCCCACCGGTTTCGAGGCGGGCGGCTGCGCGGTGGGCAAAATCGCTCGGAGCGCTGCGCTCATAGGCGGCATCGCGGGTGGCGATTTTGCCCACTCTACGCGTGCTACGACTAGCCAGTCAGATGAGGACATGAGCAGATGACGAAGGAGCTTTCCGGCAAGGTCGCGATCGTCACCGGGGCCGGCCGCAATATCGGTCGCGCCATTGCCCTGGCCCTGGCCGAGGCCGGAGCCGCGGTCGTGGTCAACGTCCGCACGAATTTCAGCGAGGGGCGAGCGGTCGCCGGCGAGATCGAGCAGGCGGGCGGCAAGGCGCTCGCGGTCGCCGCCGACGTCGCCGACGCCGCCGCGGTGCAGAAGATGGTGCGCGCGGCCGTCGAGCGGTTCGGCGGCATCGACATCCTGATCAACAATGCGGCGGTGCGCCTCGAGCAGGCCTTCGAGGGAATGACGCTCGAGCAATGGCGCGCGGTAACCTCGATCATCCTCGACGGGGCGTTCATCTGCGCGCAGGCGTGCCTGCCCTATCTCAAGCGCAGCGGGACAGGCGTCATCGTCAATATCGGCGGGCTCTCGGCGTTCACCGGCGCCGCCCGCCGGCCGCACGTGGTCGCCGCCAAGGCCGGCCTCACCGGCTTCACCCGCGCGCTCGCGCACGATCTCGCCCCCGACCGCATCCGGGTGAACACGGTGACGCCCGGGCTGATCGGAAGGCCGCGGCCGGCCGGGGAGCCGCTGCCGCAGCACCATGCCTTCGTGCATCCGCTTGCCGGCCACCGCGGCGAGCCGACCGACATCGCCGCCGCCGTGCGCTTCCTCTGCGGCCCCGGCGCAGGCTTCATCACCGGGCAGAACCTGCAGGTGAACGGCGGCGCCTATCTGGGGTGAAGTTGGTGGAAATTGATGCCGGCGACCTTCACGCCCGGGCGGTCGAATTCACTGCGACCGAGCTCGTCGTGACGCTCGCGGATGGACGCAAGATCTGGCAGCGACGCGCATGGCCGGGGCAAGCCCCGGCCATGCGCCGTATCGGAGGAAGTCCTACCGGTAGATCGGCGCGGGCAGCGGCCGACCGTAGGCCGGCGGCGCATAAAACAGCGACTGGATGTTCGTCACCGCGCGCGGCGCCGGCCGAGCCGGGCTGACCGGGGCCGATCTTGACGCCATCTCCGGCTCGCGCTTGCGCTCGGGCGCCGGCTCGAGAGTGCCGCGTTGGCTCTTGATGGCGGCGAGCGTCCGGCCGTCGAGATTGTAGATGTCGCGGCGAAGCTGCAGCTTGCCCGCGTCGTCGACAAAAGCGGTCTGATAAGTCAGGTGCACCCAGATCGGCACCGGCTGCAGCTGGATGTCCTGCTCGCTGCGGCCGAACAGGCTCCGGATCCTTGCCGCGCTCCAGTGCTCCTGCGGACGGGCGATGGCGAGCAGCACCTCGGCATATTTCGGCGGATCCTGCACGCGCATGCAGCCGTGGCTGTAGGCGCGCACCTCGTGCGCGAACATGTACTTGTCCGGCGTGTCGTGCTGGTAGACCGAGAAACGGTTGGGGAAGTTGAAGCGGACGCGCCCGAGCGCGTTGCCGTCGCCGGGCGGCTGGGTGATCTGCACGCTGCCGCCGCTGTAGCTCACGCGCAAGCCCATGCGGTCGAGCACCGTGGGATCCTGCGCCAGCGCCGGCAGGTATTCGTTGTGCACGATCGAGGGCGGCACGTGCCAGGTCGGATTGACGGTGATGTATTTCATCGTCTCGCTCAGCAGCGGGGTGGGCATGCTGGGCTTGCCGATGACGATGCGGGTGGTCCAGACCTGGGCGCCGTTGTGCATCACCTTGAGCGTGAAATCCGGCTGGTTGACGAGCACATGCGCCTCGCCGAGGTCGCGCGGGTACCAGCGCCAGCGCTCCATGTTGGCGATGACGGTCTCGATCTGCCGGGATACGTCGCCCTTCCCCGGCCCTGCCTTGGCGCGCAGCTGCGCCAGCGCCTCCTTGAGCCTGCGGTAGGGCTCGTGCCGGGGGCTGAACGCCTCGAGCGCGTTGCCCGCATCCGCGGCCCCCGCGACGGTGCTGAGGATGTCGGCGGGCTCGGGCGGCTGCTGCGGCAGCTCGATGTTGCGGCTCACGCGCGTGTAATGGAAGCGCCCGGCCTGCAGGTGCCGTGCGAAGGTGAGGACCGACTGGGTCAGCCTGAGCTCAGCCTCGGCCAGTGCATCGGCGCCGAGGCCGGCGAAATTCGGTGTCTTGTAGTCCCTGGGATCGAGACCGTCGGTCTCGGCGGCCCGCAGCCGGGCGATGACCGAGACCGCCCGTGCGTTCTCGATTCCCTTGTCGAGCCAAAGCGGCGCGAGATTGCGGCTCTCGTAGAATGCGGTTGCCGCGGCGCGCTCCTTCTTGCCTGGAAACAGCACCTCCGCCCTGGTCGCCAATAGATCGCGGATCTTCTCGGCAACGGCGCGGTCGGCGGGATCGAGCGAGGCGAGCGGGTCCGCCGCCTGCTGCGGCGCGCTCGCGGTATCGGCAGGAGCGGCGGCCGGGACCGTTGCCGGCTCGGCCGCGGGTGTCGCGGGCGTCGCTTCGGCGGGCGCTGCCTGCGGCTGCGCCGGCTCGGTCGCGGCGACGAGAACCGGCGCGGCGGCGAGCTTCGGCGCCTCGGCCCTGCTGCCGAGCGGGATCGCCAAGATCAGCGCCAGCGCCGTGCTCGCGAGGACGTGATTGTAACGTGGGTCACGCATGAACATTCTCCCCTTCTGGACGGGTCATACTGTTTTTCGCTGAAAGCCCCGCCGGCACGACGGGACAGGTCGGCTCGAGCTTCAAAAGCCGTTCAAGGCCAGGAACGAGACGCCGATGACCCCGATGAGGAGCGCCGTGAGCGAGCCGATGTCGCAGTCGAACAGGAATGCGCTTCTTGCGTGCATGACGCCCCCCGCAGGTTCAGTCGAACCGCCTTTTCCCGGCCGATCCCCGGTAAAGGCTCCGATCGATTAGTCGCGCCAGGAGGGCAATGGGTTCAAAAGGATCGGGGGGTGAACGCGGCGCGGAATGGTGCTAATTCCTGGTGGTTAATTCGGCCCCACGAGGACCAACGAGGAGCCCATGTACACCGATCTCGCGCTCTACATCGACGGCAGGTGGCATAAGAGCGACGGCCGCAAAGGCGAGGACGTGCTCAATCCGGCGACCGAGAAGCCGCTGGCGCGCCTGCCCCACGCCAGCCGGGCCGATCTCGACGCGGCGCTGGAAGCGGCGAAGAAAGGCTTCGTGCTGTGGCGGGCGACCTCGGCCTATGACCGCGCCAGGATCATGCGCAAGGCCGCCGATCTGATGCGCGAGCGGCATGACGCGATCTCCAGGATCATGGTGCAGGAGCAGGGCAAGGTCTATGTCGAGGCGCGGGCCGAGGTGCTCACCTCGTGCGACATCATCGACTGGTATGCCGAGGAAGGCCGCCGCTCCTACGGCCGCATCGTGCCGGGCCGGGCCAAGGGCACCCGGCAGCTGGTGGTGCAGGAGCCCGTGGGGGTGGTCGCCGCCTTCACGCCATGGAATTTCCCGGTCCTCACTCCGGCGCGCAAGATCGGCGGCGCGCTCGCCGCGGGCTGCTCGCTCATCCTCAAGGCGTCGGAGGAGACGCCGGGCGCTTGCGTCGAGATGGTGCGCTGCTTCGCCGAGGCCGGACTGCCCGCGGGCGTGCTCAACCTCGTGTTCGGCGTGCCGGCGGAGGTGTCGGAGCACCTGCTCGCCAAGGACGCGGTGCGCAAGATCTCCTTCACCGGCTCGATCCCGGTCGGCAAGCATCTCGCCGCGCTCGCCGCCAAAGGCATGAAGCGCACCACCATGGAGCTCGGCGGCCATTCGCCGGTGGTGGTGTTCGGCGACGCCGATCCGGAGAAGGCCGCCGATACCATTGCCGCCTTCAAGTACCGCAACGCCGGTCAGGTCTGCATCTCCCCCACCCGCTTCTACGTGCAGGAGGGGGTCTACAAGAAGTTCCTCAACCGCTTCACCGAATACGCCAGGGGGATCAAGCTCGGCGACGGGCTCGAGAAGGGCGTGACCATGGGACCGATGGCCAATGCCAGGCGGATCGAGGCGATGGAGAGCTTCGTCAGCGATGCCAAGCAGCGCGGCGGCAGCGTCGTCACCGGCGGCAAGCGCCACGGCAACCAGGGATACTTCTATGAGCCGACGGTGGTGACTGAGGTCCCCGACGACTCCAAGGTGATGACGGAGGAGCCGTTCGGGCCGATTGCGCCGATCGTCACCTTCAAGACCTTCGACGAGGTGGTCGAGCGCGCCAACTCGCTGCCCTTCGGGCTTGCCGCCTATGCCTTCACCACCTCGAACACGACCGCCGCCGCGATCGGCGATGCGATGGAATCAGGCATGGTCGGGGTCAACTCGGTCATGGTGTCGACGCCGGAGACGCCGTTCGGCGGGGTCAAGGAGTCCGGCCACGGCAGCGAAGGCGGCATCGAGGGGCTCGGCGCCTATCTCAACACCAAGTTCATCTCCCAGGGATGACCCGCCAGCCTCCGGCCGCTGCCCGGTGCGGCGCCGCGTGTGCGCATTCTGCTTCCTCCCAAGGGAGGAGCGGGGGGCTCCGAGCTCGGCATTCATGAAGGCTTGGCCTGCCGGCAGGCCCGCCACAGCTTCTCCGGCGTCGCCGGCATGTCGAGCCGGGCGCCGGCGCCGCCGGGGATGGCGTCGGCGATCGCGTTCATGACCGCGGCGATCGCCGCGGTGGTTCCGGCTTCGCCGGCGCCCTTGACGCCGAGCGGATTGGTCCTCGCCGGGACGAGATGCGAAGCCTCCTTGAACGCGGCAGGCATGTCGTCGGCGCGCGGCATCGCATAATCCATGAAC